>JBFGYM010000027.1:0-16952 GCA_041587435.1 Woeseiaceae bacterium | reverse complement strand
TTCACGCCGGGTGAGATCAGTGTTGCAAAGCTGTTTGCCAACGTCGTACTGAGCGTCACGGAAGACGTCTGGGGCCCGCTCGAGAAGTTCGACTTCAAGCTGCTCGGCACGCATCTGAACTCGGGCGTCATCGACTGCGTGGACGGCGCCGACAACGTGATCGTCGCGGAATTCACGCTCACCGTCGGTGACAAGTCGAACCCGTTCCACGTCATCTGGCCGCGCACCACCGTCGCCCCGCTGTTACCCGTCTTCGACGGTCAGAAACGCGAACGCGATACGGCCAAGGATGCACATTGGCAGCGCGCCTTGCGCTCGCGCGTCGTCGATGCTGACGTCGCCGTAGCGACGGGCGTGGGCAATGCCCGCTTGTCATTGCGCGACGTGACGAAACTCGCGCCGGGCGACATCGTCCCGATTTCGAATCCCCAGAAAGGCACCCTGTTCGCCGACGCCATTGCGGTGCTCGAGGGACGCTTCGGGGTCCACGACGGCCGCTACGCCATCGAAGCACGACGCTGGCTCGACACGTCCGCGTCACACCGATAAGAGAGCTGAGGAAGAAAGACCATGGAAAACGAAACGCCGAACACCGACAACGACGTGCAGGAACAGCAAGCCGAAAGCGGTGGCCAGTTCTCACCCGACGAACTCGGCGAGGGGCCGGAGTCACCGGCCGCTGACAATGCGCGGGCCGACGTTAATCTCGATCTCGTGCTCGACGTTCAGGTCGAGATCTCGCTGCGTGTCGGGTCGACGCAATTGTCGATTCGCGACCTGGTTTCGCTGGTCGAGGGCTCGGTCGTCGCGCTCGACCGCAATGCCGGTGAGCCGATGGACGTGCTCGTCAACGGCACCATGATCGCACACGGCGAAATCGTCATCGTCGATGATCAATACGGCGTTCGACTGACGGATGTCGTCAGCCCGATCGAACGCATCGAAAAACTGCACTGAGCGAAACACGCGATGAGCACGGAATCGACACAAGTCACGGCAAGCCTGCCTGCGCACGATGAGGTCATCAGCGCAGTCAGCCCTGTCGTCGGCGGCGCAGACCTGCTGGGCCTCGGTGCCAGCATGTTCATCGTCATCGCTGTCATCGTTCTGCTCGGCTGGCTCTACTCGCGATCCCGATTCGTATCGGGCGGCGCGGGCCATCTCATCAATGTCGTCGCTTCTCGCGCTCTCGGACCAAAGGAACGCCTGATGATCGTCGAGGTCGCGGATCGCCAGCTGCTGATCGGCATGACGGCGAGCGCCGTTCAGACGCTCCACGTGTTCGACGAACCTGTTCGACCCGTGGCGGTGGAACAGGCCGAAGGGGGCTTCGCCGCCCGCATGCGAGCTGCGTTCAAGGAGTTGAAGCAATGAAATACGTCGCAGGCATGCTGCTGCTGACGGTCTTCAGCGTCACGGCCGAGGCACAGACCGCCACGCTGGCGCTGGCCGGGGAAGCCGGCGGTCAGCAGAGCTTCAGCCTGAGCATCCAGATTCTCGTGCTGATGACGCTCCTGACGCTGTTGCCGGCGCTGGTGCTGTCGACGAGCGCTTTCATTCGCATCATCATCGTCCTGTCGATTCTCCGTCAGGCTCTCGGAACGGCACAGACGCCGCCGAACCAGGTCCTGCTCGGCATTGCGCTGTTCATGACCTTCTTCGTCATGGCCCCCGTGATCGGCGAGATTCGCACGGATGCCGTGGACCCGTATATCGCCGGCGAGATGACGGCCGAGGCGGCGTTCGAAGCCGGGATCCAGCCGCTGCGTCGTTTCATGCTGGCGCAGACGCGCGAGAGCGACCTGCACCTGTTTGCATCGATCGCCGGCCGCGAGGACATCACGTCGGTCGACGAAGCGCCGCTGTCCATCGTCACTCCCAGTTTCATGGTGAGCGAACTGAAAACCGCTTTTCAGATCGGTTTCCTGATCTTCATACCGTTTCTCGTCATCGACCTCGTGGTATCGAGCGTACTGATGTCGATGGGCATGATGATGCTCTCCCCGATGATCATCTCCCTGCCGTTCAAGATCATGCTGTTCGTCATGATCGACGGCTGGGCGCTGCTGCTCGGGACACTTGCCACGAGCTTTTTTGGATAAACCATGACCCCGGAAACCGTAACGACGATCGGACAACAGGCATTGTGGGTAACCATGATGATAGCTGCGCCGCTGTTGCTATCGGCACTCGGCGTCGGCCTGCTGGTGGGCATGTTCCAGGCCGCCACGCAAATCAACGAAATGACACTGAGCTTCATTCCGAAGCTCTTCGTGCTCGTGCTTGCGCTGATCGCGGCCGGGCCCTGGATGCTCAGCGTGATCGTGAACTACGCGAAACAGCTGATCACCCAGATTCCCTCCCTGATCTCATGAGGCATGAGAAAGGATGAACAATGATGGAAAGAACGGAGTATGAACGTCGAGCTGGCAATTGGTCCGCTACTCGGGGCTCTCGAGACGTACGTGTGGCCCTTTGTCCGGATCGGGGCATTTCTGATGGTGATGCCGCTGGTCGGGTCGAGCTTCGTGCCGGTCAAGGTGCGTTTGCTGCTGGCCATCGTGCTGACCATCGCGATAGCGCCCGTCATTCCGGCAGCGGCAGCGGTGGACGTGTTGAGTGCGGCGGGTCTGGTCACGATGATTCAGGAGATCGGGATCGGCGTCTGCATGGGATTCTTAGTGCAGCTTGTCTTCGACGCGATCGCGCTCGGCGGACAGGTGATCGGCATGAGCATGGGACTCGGTTTTGCCGTGTTCCTCGACAAGACGCGCGGCGTGAGCGTTCCGGTGCTGGGCCAATTGTTCTTGATGCTCGGCATGCTGATCTTCCTGGCACTGGATGGTCATCTCGCCATGATCCGGTTGCTGGCCGAGAGTTTTTCGGCGTGGCCGATTGCGGAGACGGGACTGACGATGCCGAGGATCGGCGAGTTGCTGGCATGGAGCGGCAACCTGTTCGTGTTCGGGCTGAAGATCGCGCTGCCGGCGATTACGGCGCTGCTCGTGGTGAACCTGTCGTTCGGCGTAATGAGCCGCGCGGCGCCGACGCTGAACCTGTTCGCGGTCGGCTTTCCGGTTGCCATGTTGTTGGGCTTTGCGGTCATTTTTCTGAACATGGGCATCCTGGTCGAAAACGTATCGAGTTTTCTCGAGCTTTCGATTGCAGCGATTTTGCATTTGCTTGAGGTCTGAAGGCACCCGGCGATGGCAGAAGAAGCGCAACAGGACCGCACCGAACAACCGACACCGAAGCGTCGCGCGGATGCCCGCAAGAAGGGCGACGTTCCGCGATCGCGCGAGCTGACCATGACCGGCGTGATGCTGTCGGGTGCGGCATGCCTGCTGGTCATGGCGGGACCGATCGGGGAGGACCTGCTCGTTGCGCTTGCCGAGGGATTCACGCTGGATCGGGAAGTCCTTTTCGACAGCCGCCACCTCGCTCCTGCGCTGGCCAAGATCGGCGGAGAGGGGCTGCTGGCGTTGCTGCCGCTCGCGGTCGCACTGCTGGGCGCCGTGTTCCTCGGCGCCGTCTCGATCGGCGGCTGGTCTTTCAGCCCGCAGGCGGTCGGCTTCAAGACCGAGCGACTGAACCCGGTCAAGGGCCTGAAGCGCGTGTTCAGCGCCAACGGCCTCATGGAACTCCTCAAGGCGCTCGCCAAGTTCACGCTGGTGGCGGCGATTGCGGTGGCCTGGTTGTGGTGGTCGAGCGGCACGCTGCTCTCGCTGGGGCGGGAACCGATCGGGCCCGCGATCACGAATGCCCTGCGCATCTGCGGAGTGTCGTTGCTCGTTGTCAGTTCCGGGCTGATCGTCATTGCAGCGATCGACGTGCCGTTTCAGCTGTGGCAGTACCAGAAGAAGCTGCGCATGACGCGGCAGCAGGTCAAGGACGAATTCAAGGAGACCGAAGGTCGCCCGGAGGTCAAGTCGCGGATTCGTGCGATGCAGCAACAGGCCGCGACGCGCCGCATGATGGAGGACGTACCGACGGCCGACGTGGTGATTACGAACCCGACCCACTACGCCGTCGCGCTGAAATACGACGAAAAATCCATGGGCGCGCCGACCGTGGTGGCCAAGGGCAAGGACCTGATCGCCCAGCGCATCCGCGACATTGCGGCCGAACACGGGGTACCGCTGTTCTCGGCGCCACCGCTGGCACGCGTGCTGTTCCGTACCACCGACATCGGCGACGAAATCCCGGCACGCCTGTATACCGCGGTGGCGCAGGTGCTGGCCTACATCTTCGGTCTCAGCGACTCGCTGTCCGCCGGGCGGCGCAGGCCGGAACCGCCGGTGCCCGATATCGATGAAAGCGACTTCTAGAGAGTGATTGCAGACCATGGCCGCAACAGCCGCAAGAAATGACATAGCCGACATCATCCACGGGATGGCTTTGCCACTGCTGCTCCTCGCGATGCTGGCAATGGTGCTCGTGCCGCTGCCGCCGCTCGCACTGGACATCCTGTTCACGTTCAATATCGCGCTGTCGCTCGGCATTCTGCTGACGACGATCTACATACAAAGGCCGCTCGATTTCGGAGTATTTCCGACGATCCTGCTCGTCGTCACGTTGCTCCGACTGGCGTTGAACATTGCATCGACCCGCGTCGTGCTGCTGAACGGCCATACCGGGACGTCGTCGGCGGGCCGCGTCATCGAGGCATTCGGCCAATTCGTCGTCGGCGGCAACTACGCGGTCGGTCTCGTCGTCTTCGCTATCCTGGTCATCATCAACTTCGTCGTCGTCACCAAGGGCGCCGGCCGCGTTTCCGAGGTATCGGCGCGCTTCACCCTCGACGCGATGCCCGGCAAGCAGATGGCCATTGACGCCGACCTGAACGCCGGCATCATCGACCAGGACGAAGCGCGGCGCCGTCGGCAGGAAATCGGCGAGGAAGCCGATTTCTATGGTTCGATGGACGGTTCCAGCAAGTTCATCCGCGGCGACGCGATCGCCGGCATCCTGATTCTGTTCATCAACATCGTCGGCGGCCTGATCATCGGTACGAGCCAGCACGATCTGTCACTGTCGACCGCGGTGCACAATTACACGTTGCTGACGATCGGCGACGGCCTTGTCGCCCAGGTTCCGTCGTTGCTGCTGTCTACCGCCGTGGCCATCATCGTCACGCGCGTGTCGCGCTCGCAGGACATGCGGCAGCAGGTGTCGGCGCAGCTGTTCCAGGATCCCCGTACCCTGATCGTGACCGGCGCCATCATCGGCGCGCTCGGTCTCGTGCCGGGAATGCCGAACCTGGCTTTTCTCAGTCTCGCGGGCGTCTGTCTTGCCGCGGCCGCCCGTGTCCGGCGTAGCCGCGCCGCAGCCGCGGAGCCTGCCAAGCCACCGCCGGGGCCGGAAATCGCTTTGCCCGACCTGTCCTGGCAGGACGTTGACCCGGTCGACCTCGTCGGGCTCGAAGTCGGCTACCGACTGATTCCACTCGTGGATTCACAGCGCAAAGGTCCGCTGGTGGCGAGGATCAAGGGGGTCCGCAAGAAACTCACCGAGGAACTCGGCTTTCTCGTTTCCCCGGTCCACATCCGCGACAACCTCGACCTGTCGCCCAATGCCTACCGGATTTCGCTGGCCGGCGTCGCCATAGGCGAGAGCGAGGTCTACGTCGACAAGGATCTCGCCATCAATCCCGGGCAGGTCTACGGTAAGGTCGACGGCATTGCGACACGCGACCCGGCGTTCGGTCTCGAGGCGTTCTGGATCGAGAGTGCGCAGCGCGAGGAAGCGCAAATGCTCGGGTATACGATCGTCGATCCTGCAACGGTCGTTGCGACGCATCTGAGCCAGCTGCTGCAGTCGCACGCGCACGAACTGCTCGGCCACGAGGAGGCACAGCAGCTGATCGACCGGCTGGCGAGCGTCTCGCCGAAGCTCGTCGAGGAACTGACGCCGAAGCTGTTGCCAATGAGCGCGATCACGCGGGTGCTGCAGAACCTGCTCGAGGAGAGCATCCCCCTGAAGAACATTCGCAAGATCGCCGAAACATTGGCGGAGCAGGGGACGAAGAGCCAGGATCCCGACGTTCTGAGCGCCGCCGTGCGCGTCGCGCTGGGGCGCTCGATCGTGCACAACGTAGCGGGGACGCGGCCTGAGCTGCCGGTCATGACCCTGGACCCCGAGTTGGAACGAATCTTGAATGAATCAGCCCAGGAGAACGGAAACATCGGCCTGGAGCCGGCAATGGTCGAACGACTGCACCAGACACTGTTGGAGAAAGCGCAGAGCCAGGAGGTGGCGGGTGAGCCGGCCGTGCTGCTGGTGGCGCCCCAGGTCAGGCCCTGGATGGCGAGGATGATGCGCAATATCCGCAACCTGCACGTGCTGGCTTACAACGAGGTGCCTGACGACCGGCGCATACAGATGATCGGCGCCGTGAGCTGATCGCGGCGCAATCGGCGAGGGGCGAGGAGACGGCAGGGTAATCGAGCGAGGCACAGAGAGGAAACACCGTGAAGATCAAGCGATACATGGATAAGGATATGCGACGGGTGCTGCGACGCGTCCGGGAGGACCAGGGCCCGGATGCCGTGATCCTGTCGAATCGCCGGGTCGAGGAGGGCATCGAGGTTATTGCCGCCATCGACTACGACGAGGCGCTTGTGCGACATGCACTCGGTACCGCCGACAGCAGCGACGTCATCAATCGCGAGGTGCTGCAGAAACTCGCCGAGGACGACGTGCCTGCCGCGGCGCCGAGCGACGTCGAGGTCGTGGCGGCGGCCGTCGAACCGTCCCCGGTGCTGCGCCTGCACGACGATGTGGCCTGCGACGTTACGCTGGAAGGGCTGCACTCGGAGCTGTCCTCGATGCGCGGGATGCTCGAGACGCAGTTGTCCGGTCTCGTATGGAAAGAGGCGTCACGGCGTTATCCCCTGCGGGCGCAGGTACTGCGCAACCTCGCACAGGTCGGCGTCGCTCCCGACGTCGCGAACATCGTTCTCGACCGGCTGGGTCCGCTCGACAATCTCAAGAGCCTCTGGAAGGCACCGCTGACGACGCTGGCGCAGACGATGCCGGTCGTCGACGATTCCCTGCTGACCGAGGGCGGGACCGTCGCGCTGATCGGCCCGACCGGCGTAGGCAAGACGACGACGATCGCGAAGATCGCGGCGAACTTCGCGATCAACGACTGGGCCGATGACATCGCGCTGGTCAGCGCCGACTCGTATCGCATCGGCGCCAAGGAACACCTGACCGCGTTCGCCAACATCATCGGCGCGAAGGTGTACTCGGCCAGCAGCTTCGACGAGCTGTCGCAGACGCTGGACAAGCTACGCAACAAGAAACTCGTCCTGATCGATACCGAGGGGCGCAGCCAGCGCGACAGGGACCTGTCCAGCCGCCTTGCCGCCTATGGCCGCAACGCAGACAGGGTGCGCTTCTACCTGACGGTTTCGGCCACGACCCAGGAGGCCGTACTTGACGAGACCGTTCGCGAGTTCAATCGCGTGCCGCTGGCCGGGTGCATCGTCACCAAGATCGACGAGGCGGCCCAGCTCGGCTGCGTCATCAGCACGTTGATTCGCCATGACCTGCCGGCCGCCTTTTTCACCGACGGGCAGCGCATTCCCGAGGACCTGCATGCCGCGAACCTCAAGAGGCTGTGGCTTGTCAACCAGGCCGTCGACTGCCTCGAGGCGAGCCGCGTACGGGTGAATGAACGCACGATGGCGGAGCGGTATGCGCAGCAGAGCGTGGTCAATGCCTGACAACACGCAAGGAACGAACCTGAGGATGTTCATGAAGAAGAAGCCGGTTAAAGTCGTCGCAGTCTGCAGCGGCAAGGGCGGCGTTGGCAAAACCAACGTCGCCGCCAACCTGGCGGTCGCACTGGGGGCTCGCGGACGAAATACGTTCCTGCTCGATGCGGACCTGAGCCTTGCCAATGTGGACGTCCTGCTCGGGCTGCAGCCTCGCTTCAACCTGTCGCACGTAGTGGCGGGCGAAGCGGACCTTGCGAGTACGATCCTGCGTGGGCCACACAACATTCGCATCGTGCCCGCCGCGTCAGGCAAGTTCAGCATGACCGATCTCAAGCCCGCTGCGCAGGTCGGCATCATCCAGGCATTCAGCGGCCTGCCATTGCAGCCCGACGTTCTGATCGTCGACACGGCCGCGGGTATTTCCCCGGAGGTGGCCCGGTTCGTGCAGGCGGCCCAGCACCCGATGGTGGTCGTCCAGGATGAACCGGCGTCGCTGACGGATGCCTACGCCCTGATCAAGGTATTCAGTCAGCACTACGGTATTTCGCGGTTTCATATCGTGACGAACCGGGGACGACGCGGCGGCGAAGGGCGCGAACTGTTCCGCAAGCTGTGCCGCGTCACCGATGCATATCTCGATGTCGTGCTGCGGCATGCGGGCGATATTCCGGAGGACGCCTACCTGGTCAAGGCCGTCCAGGAGCAACGCGCGGTCGTGGACGCGTATCCGCGGAGTCCCGCCGGAGAAGCGTTCAAGGATCTGGCTGCAACCATCGACAAGCTGCCGGCCGCGAGGGAAGCGAGCGGCGGCATCGAGTTTTTCCTGGAGCGCCTGCTCAGATCCGACGCGTCATCAAAAGGACAGGTGGCATGAACACGTATGCAAGCTACGCAACCCGGAACACCTACAACAGCGACGAACTGGTGTCGGAACACGTCGACCTGGTGAAGCGCATCGCGCACCACCTGGCGGCAAGGTTGCCGGCCACCGTCGATGTCAACGACCTCATGCAGTCCGGTATGGTCGGCCTGCTCGAGGCCGCATCGAATTTCGACGCGTCGCGCGGCGCCAGCTTCGAGACTTACGCCGGCATCCGGATCCGGGGCGCGATGCTCGACGACATACGCAAGAACGACTGGACACCGCGGTCCGTGCATCACAAGTACCGCCGCGTTACGGACGCGATCAACCGCATCGAAGCCGAGACCGGCAAAGCCGCGTCGGCCGAGGACATATCGGCACGTCTCGGTATCAGCATCGACGAGTACCACAAGATCCTCGCCGACAGTGCCGGCAGCAGGCTGTTCAGCTACGAGGAAACGCTCGAGGAGCCGACGCTCACACGTACGGCGCCTGCGTCGGACGTACCGTTGCCCGAGCAGAATCTGTACCAGGAGCAGTTTCGGCAACAGCTGGCCGGGTGCATCGATCAGCTCCCGGAACGCGAACGCCTCGTGTTGTCGCTTTACTACGAGCAGGAATTGAACTTGAAAGAAATCGGCGCAGTACTCGACGTTTCGGAGTCACGCGTTTGCCAGATTCACGGCCAGGCGGTCATGCGCCTGCGGGCAGCGGTAGAACGCTGGTGAGGAGGAGGTCGTCATGTCAGATCCGTTTTCAGGCATCAACCGCATAACACCGAGCTACCCGGTTCGGCCGGTGCGACCCGTCGACAAGGATCGCAAGCCCGGCGAGCGCAAGCAGAAAGACCGGGAAGAACCGGATCGCGACGCGAATGACGATGACAAACCGACCATTGACGAGATCGTATGATGACCATGGAATCCTATTACCTGTACAAGCTGCTCCTGGCCAACGGCGTCCTGCTCGCTATCGCCTGTTACGCGATCGTGCGTTTCGAAAGGCGCTGCCGACAGATCGAGGCGTTCTGGGCCAGCCCCACGGGCACGGCACTCGCCGACGCCGGTGACGATGAATCGCAGGAGAAATTGCGGCAGTCGCAACGTCTCGAACAGCGTGTTGGAGAACTTCAGCGTGCAGTCAAGGTCATGGCGCTGCGCAACAAGCCGCAGAACGAAACGCCGGTACAACCGGTCGAGCGCAGTCTGCCGCTCGAGAATGCGGTGCGCATGGCACGCAACGGTGCGTCCATAGAAGACCTGACGCGCAGCTGCGGCCTCAACATCGGCGAGGCACAGCTTATGCAAAAGCTGCACCGACAGGCTCAAAACGCGACGGAGGGTGCCTGATTCCACAGGCAGCAGAACGACAACAAGACGGCGTTTCTCTGCGGGCCAGTGCACGAGGTCGGGAAACGCTGGATCCTGACGAAGGCCGAGGAGTTTCCCGCATTCCCCGGCGACGAGGAATCCTGTCCGGGGGTCAGCCGAACTGTGAATCGTCGTCCAGCTGCAGGCGGCGCATGCGCAATGTCTCCGATTCCCGGCTGAACATGTGCTGGATCAGTATTTCGCGTTGTGCGCGCGGCATTTGCACAAACTCGACCGCGATGCCGAACGCGCGCTCCGGGACGCTTGTGTCGGGAGGGTCGGTGAGACGCACGACCCGGCAGAACGAATCGACGTAGAGGTTGTCACTCGACAGCAGGAACCGGATGTAGAGCTTGTCATCGGGGCCCAGCGGGTGCTCGCTGGAGAAGACCAGTCCGTCTGCACTCAGATCGAGCGTCTGGGGCTTTTGCCGCGCCAGGCTCGACTTCGTTTCGCGGAGGCCGGGCAGTTCATTGGCGAGTATGTCCAGTTTCTCGTTGAACAACGTGAGGCAACGACCGAGTGCGGTGTTTTCGTTATTCAGGCGATACATGGCTTCCTTGAGCTTGGCCTCGACTTCGACGAGCCGGGCACGGGCGCCGTCGTTGATCCCGCGACGCAGCTTGAAGTGCGCCAGGCCTCCCTGGAACTCTTCGTCGCTCAGGGCTTCGTACAGGACGTACGCAGGTTCGCTGACGCGAAACGAACGCCTGCTTTGGCGGCTGCTATTCATCGGTTGCTACCTCCGGAAGGGGCGGGGCGTTGTGCGTGAGGCTCATCGCGCGTTGCTCGTCGATTTCCTTGCCGCGCACGATGCTGATGTCCACGCGCCGGTTCTTGGCGCGGTCCTCCTCCGTGTCGTTCGACGCGCGTGGCCGCGTATCGGCGTGTCCGGTGACCATGACATTCCCGGGCGAAAGGCTCGAAACCGCGAGCAGCTCGTGCGCCACCGTTACCGCACGGGACGTCGACAGGTCCCAGTTGGAGCGGAATCGATCATTGCTGATCGGCACGTTGTCCGTGTGGCCCGAAATCGTAATTTCGCCACTTTGGTCGTCGATGAGCTCGGCGATCTTGTTCAGTGCCGGGAAGAACTCGGGACGCAGATCGGCCATGCCGGAGTCGAACGACGCGTTCTCCATGATGTGGATGATGACCTTCATGCCTTCCGTCTGGATCGACACCGCGCCCTTTTCGACTTCTTCCTTGAGGGCGATTCGCAAGCGACGCGCATGCTCTCGGGTTTCCTCGATTTCCTTGATCTCGCGGCTCAGCGCGTCGAGCGTGTTGCGATTCGAGTCGATCGTGAACTGGCGTACCTGGTTCAGCGCGGTCGGGTCGGGCCGCCCGGGCGAAAATTCCTGCGCGACGACGCTCGTCCCCTTCGGAATCGTACGCACTTCGACTTCCGACTGGACGCCGAAAGCCTCTTTCATCGATCCGGACAGTTGCTTGAACTTGGCGACGTCCATCTCGGAAAACGCGAGCAGCAGCACGAAGAAACACATCAGCAGCGTCATCAGGTCCGCGAACGTCATGACCCACGCAGGTACGCTCGCTTTGTCGGCCTTTCCGGACATGCGTCAGGGACGCCGCGTCACGCGGCGTCTTCCTCCTCGGTGCGCTTCGAGCGCGGCAGGTAGGTCTCGAGCATGCTGCCGATGATGCGCGGATTCTGGCCGCCCTGGATCGCCAGCAAGGCATCGATGATCAGCGACTTGCTCGTGGTTTCCTCGCGGGAGCGGACGGCGAGCTTGTCGGCGATCGGCGCCGCGAACATGTTGGCAAGGATCGCGCCGTACAGGGTTGTCAGGAGCGCGACGGCCATCGCCGGCCCGATCTGCTTGGGATCGTCCATGTTCGACAGCATCTGCACGAGACCGATCAGCGTGCCGATCATGCCCATGGCGGGGCCGACGTCGGCGATTGCCTTGAAGATATCCTGGCCGTCTGCGTGGCGTTTCAGCGTCTGGTTGAGGTCTTTTTGCAGCATCGCCTTGACGGTGTCTGCCTGGTGCCCGTCGATGAGCAATCCCAGCCCGGTTTTCATGAAATCGTCGGAAATTTCCCTGTCCTCGAGCGCGAGCAGGCCGCCCTGGCGAGCCGCCTTGGCCAGCTCGATCGCTTCCTGGATCAGTTCTTCGGGATTCGTGGGCTTGTGGAGGAACGCCTTCACGGCGATGCCGGCGGCGCCGAGAAACTTGCCGAGGCTGAACTTCATCATCGTCACGAGCACCGTTCCGCCCAGCACGACGAGCAGCGAGGGCGTGTTGACGAACGTGCCCGCGGACCCGCCGAGCACAATCGCCGCCATCACGATGCCGAACGCCCCAACCAGGCCGATGAGAGTCGCCAGATCCAAGTTCAGTTCCTCCGTCCGTTGTTGTTTTTATCGGCGGATTCGCCCGCGTCTTTAGTGCGCCGTGTCGCCGGCGGCGCCTTCCGCGGCAAGGTACTCGGCGCGGTTGCGGCCCGCGGACTTGGCGGCGTAGAGTGCCTTGTCGGCGCGCGTGACCAGTGATTCCACGGTGTCCTCGTCCACGATTTCCGTGTAGCCGACCGAGCAGGAGATGTGAGCATCGTCGTCCGCGTAAGGGACCTTCACGTCGCGCACGTATTTCTGGAACTTGTCGATCAGTCGCGCAGAATTTTTCGCGGTCGTGTCGGTGAGAATCACGGCAAACTCGTCGCCGCCATAGCGCGCAATCACGTCGCTCTTGCGAATGAACGAACGCGCCAGGGATTCGCCGACCCCGCGCAGAACTTCGTCGCCGGCTGCATGCCCGTACGAATCGTTGATGACCTTGAAATTGTCGAGATCGATCATGATGAGCGTCACCGGCTGCTGCAGGATGAAATGCATGTTCAGGCTTTGCAGGATCGCCGTATCGAAAGCGCCTCGATTGTAGGCCTCCGTCAATGGATCGCGTTTCATTTCCTCGCGCGCTGCGACGAGATCCTGGCGCAGGCAGGACATGCGATCATTCAGCTCCTTGAGCTGCTTCTCGTATTCGAGCTTTTGCTCGGAAAACGTCCGGTTAACCTCGTCGATGGTGTGGGTCAGCGCATCTCGGATCCTCGGCAGGACGCCCGTGCCGACCGCGTCCTCGATCGTCGCCAGGCTGTCGATGACGCTGTTCTCGGTATCCCTGTCACGGTCCCCGATCTTGCGCAGACCGGAGACGAGATCGTTAACGATGCCGCGGTAATCATTGAGTCTTTCGGTGACGAACGCCTTCTCGGCGTGGCGCCGATCGGAGAAAAACCGGCGGACGTGTGCCCATTCGCGTTTGCCGTCGGCTGATGCCGGGATGTCGAAGGAGGGCACGGCTGCGCCGTTTTCCACGTGGCGGGCGAACTCCGCGCACACCTCGGGAAACACCTTTTCGTCGAGATCGGATTCCAGCGGGAAAGATGCCTTGCCCATGACGGCAAGGACGTTGCTCAGCGTATCCAGGGCGCCGTCGGTCAGCGCATCGAGCGAGGCGCGTTTTTCGCCGTCAGGCGCCTTGTTTTTGTGAGTTTCGAAGAGTCTCGAGACGATGCGCATGATGAGTCCCTACACCCGTTAACGTTGTCTGCAGAGCTTATCGGCAGAAAAATCGCGTTCTTGAGCAAGCGCGGCTCCCTGCCCCAAAACAAAGTGTTCAAAACATCCCAAATAAGGAGTACTATCAAATAGATGACCGAATATGGGCTCTTTCGGTAGATAATGGACCCGAAATCAGTGGGTTGGGTCATTCCTATGAGCAGCCTGAATGCTTTGATCATGGTCGTGAATCACGGGCAGCAGGACGCCGATAACCTTCGGCAGCTGATCGAGTTCATGGACGAGCCGGAGGTCCGCACGGCGACGCCGGACAACTGGCGTGCCGTGATCGGCGAGCGTCGTCTCGGCGCCGTATTCGTCGGCGCGGACCTCAGTGACGACGAGGTTCGGCAGATGCTGAGCGACATCGGCGATCTCGATCCGAACGTGCCGATCGTGATGCTCCAGGGAGCCGCCGCATCGTGAGGACCAAGGAACTGCAACGCGATTATCCCTGGGGACGGTTTCACGCGCTGGATTTTCCGGTGCGCCTCGATGCGCTGGGTGACGTTCTCGACGAGATCCGCGCGTCGCGGACGCGTCACCGCCGGGACGACGGCGCGCCCGGCGAAAACGAACTGATCGGCCAGAGCGACGACATACAGATCGTGCGCAAGCTCATCGGCCAGGTAGCGCCTTCCACGGCAACCGTCCTGATCACCGGGGAGTCCGGTACGGGCAAAGAAGTCGTTGCGCGCCAGATCCATGCGCTGTCCGGACGTAAAGGCCCCTTCGTGGCCGTCAACTGCGGCGCGATTCCCGAGCACCTGCTCGAAAGCGAGTTGTTCGGACACGAGCGCGGCGCCTTCACCGGGGCCGTGTCGTCGCGCGCGGGGCGTTTCGAACAGGCGTCCGGCGGCACGTTCTTTCTCGACGAAATCGGTGACATGCCGAGCGTCATGCAGGTCAAGCTCTTGCGCGTGCTCGAAGAGCGAGTCGTCGAACGTGTCGGCGGCACGAGGAGCATTCCCGTCGACGTTCGTCTCGTTGCCGCGACCCATCGCGACCTGCCGGAACGCATCGAGGCGGGACGCTTCCGGGAAGACCTCTATTACCGTCTGAGCGTTTTTCCGATCGAAATCTCGCCGCTCGCGGCGCGCAAGGCGGATATCCCGCTACTGGTCGATGAGTTCGTGCGACGCATCAATCGCCGCAAGGCGACCTCCATTCGCATTGCCGATTGCGCCATGGCGGCATTGACGAGATACGACTGGCCGGGAAACGTGCGCGAACTCGCGAACGTGGTCGAACGGCTGGTCGTCATCAAGCCGGGGGGCGTCATCGAGGAAAGCGACCTGCCGTGGCCGTTCGTCAAACCCGTAGTCGCGGCCGAGGACAAACCCGCGGTGCTGAGTCATGAACTGCGCCCGCCGGGCCTGGCGGCGTTGCCGTCAGAGGGCATCGATCTCAAGCAGTATCTCTCGAGCGTGGAGCAGGACCTGATATACCGGGCGCTGGCCGATGCCGACGGAGTGGTGCAGCGCGCGGCCGACATACTCGGCGTGCGGCGCACCACGCTCGCCGAGAAGATCAAGCGCTATGCCATCGAGCCGCCGAAGGCGAGCAACGGCTAGACCGGTCAGGTCCCGTGGCCGCAGTGCGGGCAGCGGCGCGACCCGGCGTCCAGCGCCTTTTTGACGAGTCGCGCATCCAGGATCTGGCTGGCCGTGTGCTTGCCGAGCCCGAGGTCCACACGCAACGCCTCGAGATCGCGAATTTCCGCGTCGGTCAGTTCACCGTCCTCGAGGGCGGCATCGGCCTGGTCTTCATAGGCCGAGGTGTTGACGGTCAGTTGGCGGCTGTAGCCGGTAGCGAGGATGCTGGTCGGCAGCGCAACCATGCCGATGCCGACGACCGTAATCATGGCGCCGAAGATGCGACCGCCCACGGTAATCGGCGTCACGTCCCCGTAGCCGACCGTTGTCAGCGTCGCAAAGGCCCACCACATGGCCGCGGGGATGCTGCCGAAATCGTCGGGCTGTGACTGGCGTTCGAAATAGTACATGCCCGAGGCGGCCAGCAGCATGACGGTGAGCAGGATCAGGAAGGACGCGGCCAGTGCACGCCCGTTCTCCTGGATCGTCATGATGAGCATGTTCAGGGCAGCCGAATACCGCGTCAGCTTGAGCACGCGCAGCAGCCGAACCGCGCGCAGGAACCGCATGTCGACACCGGCGATAGCCCCTCCGAACAGCAGCAGGTAGAAGGGCAGGATGGCCAGCAGGTCGACGATGGCGTGAAACGAGACGAGGTAACGCAAGCGCGCGCGCAACGGGTGTGCCCCGTCGGCGGGCGATGCCTCGACTGCGCACCAAGCCCGCAACAGGTACTCGACCGAAAAGATCGTCACCGTGACGGCTTCGAAGACGAACAAGGCGTTCCCGTAAGCCGCCTCGACCGACGGCATCGACTCGAGGATGACCGCGACGACGCTGGCCAGGATCAGGCCGATCAGCGCGATGTCGACGAACCGGCTGAGACGGTCGTCGTCCTCGGCCGTCTCGAGCATTCGATACGCCCGGGCGCGCGGCGAGCCCTGCGTCGCGGACATGTCGGCAGTTGTCGATACGGGTTGCTGCACCAGCTCGTCCCGGAGTTCGTGTAACCAGCGTAACGGCGACCGGCCGCAGATCTTTAAGATCGGCGGAAACTCTAAAGAATTTCAGGCGTTGGGCGACAACCTGAGAGTACCTGAATACTCACTCGAAGGGCCCATCGATGCATCGTGATACCGACCTGCCGTTGACGTGGATTCGTGGCGCCGCCGCGGCTGCGCTGTGCTTCCTGTTGGGCGCCTGTGCTGCGCCGGCCGCCGTGGAAATGTCGGCCGGCCACGTCCTGGTCGACGATCAGCCGGACGAAGACATCGCGGAAGTAGCGCCCGAGCCACCGCGCGCACCGATCGAGTCGCCGCCAGAATTGACCTACACGGTCGTCGTCAAGGACGTCCCGGTCGTCGACCTGCTGTTCTCCATTGCGCGCGATGCCGGCCTGAACCTGGATCTCCAGGCCGACAGCCGCAAGCTCGTCACGATCAATGCGGTCGAACGGCCGCTGCGCGAGATACTCAATCGCGTTGCAGAGCAGGCGTCGCTGCGCTTCGATCTGCTCGGCAACAACCTCGTCGTCCAGGACGACGAACCGTACTGGAAGAACTACCACGTCGACTATGTCAACGTGTCGCGCAGCAGTGAAGGCGAGGTCGGCGTCGCGACGCAGATCTCGACGTCGGGCGGCACCGTCGGCGAAGACAGCGGCGGCCAGCAGCAGGACCGCCAGGGAAACCTGTCGAAGACCACCGTACGCAACACGTCGAACAACGACTTCTGGGCGGCACTCGAGGCGGGACTCGTGGCAATTCTCCACGACAACGAGCGCCAGGCGGCGCCGCGCGATCCCGTTGAATA
>JBFGYM010000026.1:0-17015 GCA_041587435.1 Woeseiaceae bacterium | reverse complement strand
GAGACGATGAGGAACTTGAGGATCGGGTCCGTGCGCAGCTTGTGCCAGGCGCCCGATAGCGTCATGATCCCGTTGATCATCCCGCCCCACGAGGGCGCGAGCAGGATCACAGAGAACACCATGCCGAGCGATTGCGCCCAGTCGGGCAGCGTCGTGTAGTGCAGGTGATGCGGGCCCGCCCACATGTAGACGGCGATCAGCGACCAGAAGTGCACCACCGAGAGGCGGTACGAATACACCGGGCGACCGGCCTGCTTGGGCACGAAGTAATACATCATGCCGAGGAAGCCCGCCGTCAGGAAGAAGCCGACCGCGTTGTGCCCGTACCACCACTGCATCATCGCGTCGACGACGCCGGTGTAGATCAGGTAGGACTTGGTCAGCGTGACGGGGACCGCCAGGTTGTTGAAGATGTGCAGCACGGCGACCGTGATGATGAATGCGCCGTAGAACCAGTTCGCGACGTAGATGTGCTTGACGCGCCGCTTCGCGACGGTGCCGAAGAAAACGATCGCGTAGGCGACCCAGACGACGGCGATCAGCAGGTCGATCGGCCACTCGAGTTCGGCGTATTCCTTGCTCTGTGTTATTCCGAGCGGCAGCGTGATGGCGGCCAGCAGGATGATTAGCTGCCAGCCCCAGAACGTGAACGAGGCGAGTTTGCCGAATGCCAGCCTGACATGGCAGGTGCGTTGCACGACGTAGTAGGACGTCGCGAACAGCGCCGAGCCGCCGAAGGCGAAAATCACCGCATTCGTGTGCAGCGGCCGCAGCCGGCTGTAGGTGAGGAACGGCAGGTCGAAATTGAGCGCGGGCCAGATCAGTTGCGCGGCAATGATCACGCCCACGAGCATGCCGACGATCCCCCAGACTACGACCATGATCGCAAACTGACGGACAACCTTGTCGTTATAGGAAGCTGCTGTGTCCAAGGCAGGACCCCTGTTTGGTTTTTTGGAGTGTACGGGAGGGAGGAGTGTACCGACGCGGCAGGCTATCAAGCAAAATCTAATATACGTATAGGTGAGGATACGTATGGACGGGCCTGGTCAATAAATGTCCAGATTTGGCGCTTTCTGCACCTATAATCCGGGGTTCTGCCATTTTGACCGAAGACCCGATGAACAGAATCCCCCTGCCGGCCGACATCGTCAGCCAGATCCTCAACACGGCGGCCGACGCGACCATCATCTCCGATGACACCGGCAGTATCCGGGTCGCGAACGAGCGCGCCGAGGCGCTGTTCGGGTACGGCCCGGGGGAACTCGTCGGACTGCAGGTCGAAATGCTGATGCCCGAGGAGCATCGGGATCGTCACCGGGCCCTGCGCCGGCAGTACAATGACGCGCCGCGCGCCCGTCCGATGGTGGCGGGCCTCGAACTCTTTGGCCAGCGCAAGGACGGGACGACGTTTTGCGCCGAAATTGCGCTGAACCCGATCGAGACCGCCGACGGCCTCGTGATTACCAGCACGATTCGTGAAATCGGCGCTGTGGACGACTCCGAGGCGTATTTCAAGCATTTGCTCGAATCGGCGCCCGACGCGATGATCATCATCGACAATCACGGCAAGATGACGATCGTCAACGAGCAGGCGGAACGCATGTTCGGCTATACGCGGGAGGAGATGCTGGGTCAGCCGATCGAGATGCTGATGCCGCCGCGGGTGCGCGAGACGCACGTCGGTCATCGCTCGAAGTTCGCCGCCAATCCCAAGCTCCGGCCGATGGGTCCGGGGCTGGACCTCGTCGGGCGGCGCCGCGACGGCAGTGAGTTCCCGGTCGAAATCAGCCTCAGCCCCGTGCAGTCGGCCGGCGGGCGCTTCGTGTCCAGCGTGATTCGCGACGTCACCCGGCGCAAGCGCATGGAAAACGAGATTATCGCGGCGCGCCAGGAAGCCGAACGCGCCAACAAGGCCAACAGCGCATTCCTGGCGGCGGCCAGCCACGACCTGCGCCAGCCGGTGCAGGCGCTGAGCCTGCTCAACGGCGCCCTGCGGCGCACGGTCAAGGACGAGCGCGCGCTGCAGATGATCGACAGCCAGGAGCACTCGCTGACCGCGATGACGAACCTGCTGAATTCGCTGCTCGACATCAGCCGGCTCGACGCCGGCGCCGTGCAGCCCGAACTCGAGGATTTCCCGATCCAGCGGCTCGTCGACCGCCTGTCCGACGAGTTTGCGCGCCAGGCTCAGCACCACGGCCTCGAGTTTTCGTCGAAAGCCTGCGGCGCCGTCGTCAACAGCGATCCTAACCTGCTGGCCGAGATCATCCAGAACTTCGTCTCGAACGCCATCCGCTACACGGACAAGGGAAGCGTGCGGCTAGAGTGCGACGTGCTCGACGGGCAATGCGTCGTCAAGGTCATCGATACCGGCGTCGGCATCGCCGAAGACCAACTCGAGGAGATCTTCCTCGAGTTTCACCAGTGCAAGACGCCCGGCACCAGCAAGGAGGGCTTCGGCCTGGGGCTCGCAATCGTCAAGCGCCTGTCGGACCTGCTCGGACTGACGCTGCACGTCGACTCCGATATCGGCAGGGGCTCGACGTTCAGCATCTCGATGCCGACGGTCGATGGCGGCATGCGAAAGGAGGATCCGGAAGTCCCTGACGAGGTGACCGTGCATGCGGACGCCTCCGGGCTCGTCATCCTGATCGAGGACGACATCAACGTCGCCAATGCCTGGGGGCTGCTGCTCGAGGCCGAGGGGTATCGCGTCGCCATGGCCGAGTCGGCGACCGAGGCCAAGGCGCTCCTCAACCATGTCGCGGAAACGCCGGCATTGTTGATCTCGGATTTCCACCTGCTGGACGGCTCTACCGGCGCCGAGGCTGTCAGCGCCATTCGCTCTTTCTACGACGCGCCGATACCGGCATTCATTATCAGCGGCGACACGTCCAAAGTCGTCAAGGACGCCCGGCTTCTGGACAACTGCACGCTGATGAGCAAGCCGATCGACACCAATCGGCTGCTCGCCGCGGCCCGGCTCGCCGTCAAGACGGGCAGCGTGCCGCTCGACTAGTTCGCGAGCAACCCCAGCCAGCTCAGCGGCGACTTGGCGAGCGCCGCACCGCCGATGTACGCAAACGTGGCGACGGCCGCGACGAATGCGATGGTCCGGACCTGCTTTGTCGGTCCGCGCTTGATGGCGATCGTGCCGAGCAGGATGTAAACGAGGAGGCCGGCAAACTTGGCCAGCAGCCACGGCTGGGTCAGCGGATTCAGGCGCAGGGTCCAGAGCATCCCGAGGCCCGTCAGGAGCAGCAACGCGTCGATGGCGTGCGGTACGGTCCGCGTGACGCGATGCTGCAGCAGGTTCGATTCCCGCAGCATCCAGACCCCGCGCAGCAGGAACCCCGAAATCGTGGCGACCGCGGCGATCGTGTGCGTGACCTTGACAAGCGCATAGCTCATGGCGGCGCATTGTAGCGCATAGGGCCTATTACTTATGGTCGGCGCACGCATTTGACGCCACAGTTACCGGGTTCACAGCCAACTACTAGAGCGCGGTAGTCAGCTGTAACGGCGGGGCCCGGCGCGAGCCGGGCCCCGTTTTTTCTGAAAGAGGGCGAATTTAGGTGTCAGTCACCTTAATTCATTGGGGGGAATTAAGGTGACTGACACCTAAATTCATTGGCGGGGAATTAAGGTGACTGACACCTTAATTCGCGTTTGAATCAGGCGGCTTCGTGGCTCTCGAGGGCGACTGGCGTCTGGAACCAGTCGGGCTTGATGATCAGCATGTCGCAGGGCAGGTCTTCGAGCGTGCGTTCGGCCGTCGCACCGATGAACAGGCGCTTCCAACGATTGCGGGCGACGGCGCCCATGACGACGACGTCTGCGCCGAGCTGGTTGGCAATCAGCGGCAGCTCCTCGTGCGTCAGGCCGGCGACGAGGTGCGCATTGTCCTTGTCGATCTTGTGGAAATCGGTGATCTCGTTGAAGCGCTTCTCGTGGTCCTCGTGCATCTGCTGCTCGATCTCGTCGAACGGCAGCGACACGGGGATGTAGGCATTGGCCGTAGCCGTTGCGACGGCAATGCGCGGATCGTAGGCGTGGAACGCGTGGACGTCACCACCGACCTTCTCGGAAATGCCTTTCGCGACGTGCAGGATCTCGTCGTCGAGCGCCGCAGGCTTGTCGTGCTGGTGCATCGGATCGATAGCGGCGACGAACTTCGGCGTATCGGAAAACTCGACCGGCTTGACGAGCCAAAGCGGCGCCGGGCACGTGCGGATCAGGTTCCAGTCGGTGTTGGTCAGCAAAGCGCGTGTGACCGCCGAGTGGTGGTGCGTATCCTTGACGACGATGTCGGCACCTGACTCGATCGCGTGCCGGACGATGCCTTCGTAAAGCGGGTGATCCCACACAGCGCTCGTCTTGACGACGACGCCATCGCCGCGCAGCGGTTCGGCAATGGTCTCGAGGTGCTTCTGGTGATTCTGGATGACTTCGTCGCGTGCCTTCTCGAGCGACGGCGAATCGAACAACCTGTCGCCGCTCAGGTATTCGTTGTAGTAGCAGACGAGAAGCTCCAGTTCCGCGCTGCAGTTTCTCGCCAGCCAGGCGGCGCGGCGGACGGCGGGCTGATCGGCCACGGTTGGGTCGACTACGGCGAGAATCTTCTTGATTTCTTTCATGTTCGTACCCGACAAACGCTTCTTTTCGGGCCCGCTCCGGGCTCCAAAAAGAATACCCCCGAGGGTTGAGGTTTCCATAAGGCGACATGCCTAGGATGTAGCGGTATCTACCTACAGAAATCCTAAGTGCTTTTACTAATTACGGCCGAACGCATCCTGCGATTAGAGTCGGGTACTGTTTTCGTTCAGGAGGCGAGCATGTCGGGCGCACAACATGCCGAGATCAGGAAAGCCCTCGAGCAAAAGAAGAAAGAACTGACCGCCCGCCTTGAGCGAATCAATGCGAACCTGCGCCGTGGTTACGAAGCGGACTCCAAGGAGCGTGCGAAACAGCTCGAGGACAACGAGGTTGTCGACGCACTGGGTAACGAGGCGCGCCAGGAACTCAAGAAAATTACGTCAGCAATGCTGCGCCTCGATGCCGGCGACTACGGCCTCTGCGTCGAGTGCGGGCAGCCGATCAAGGAAGGACGGCTGCAGGTGTATCCGTATGCCGAAGAATGCATCGACTGTGCAGAATTCGAGGAGCACCGTCGGCGCCACACCTAGGCTCGCCGCGACTCAGGACGTCATGTGCATCTTGACGAGATCGGCCAGCGATCTCGCCTGCATTTTCTCCATCACGCGTGCCCGGTGGATCTCGACCGTGCGCTGGCTGACGCCGAGCTCATAGGCGATCACCTTGTTCGGCTTGCCCGTCACGACGAGGTCGAAAACCTCGCGTTCGCGATTGGTGAGCCGGTTCAGCCGCTCGTTAACCTCGGCGTGTTGTTGCTGTTCCTCGCGGCGCTCCTCGTCAGTGGCCAGCGCCTGGCGGATGCGGTCGAGGAGTTCCTGGTCGCGGAACGGCTTCTGGATGAAGTCGACGGCGCCTTTCTGCATCGCCTCGACGGCCATCGGCACGTCGCCGTGCCCGGTAATGAAAATGATCGGCAGCGTGTTGCCGCGCTTGATCAGCTCTTCCTGCAGTTCGAGCCCGCCGAGGCCCGGCATGCGGATGTCGAGAACGAGGCAGCCGGGACGCTGCTCGGTGACTTTTTCGAGGAATTCGTCGCCCGAGGCGAAAATCTCGTGGTTGAGATTGACCGAATCCATGAGCGCCTGCATGGCGAAACGAATCGCCGAATCGTCGTCGACGATGAATACCGTGGGTTTCTGGTTCGAATGTGCTGCCATGGGGCGTGATTGGACCAGATTGGGAGCCATTTTGCGAGTCCCCCAATGCCGCGAAACGTGACAATCGGCGAAATTCAGTCCAGTCGTTTCGTGAACCTTAACGCGGCGGCCGTCATCGCCACCGCCGTGAACAGGCCGAGGGCGACGAGTTCGGGGTAAAGGTCGATCAGCGCGGCGTCGCGCAACATGATCCCGCGTGTCAGGCGGATGAAGTGCGTCGTCGGCAAGATCTCGCCGAGGTACCGTGCGAATGTCGGCATGCCGTCGAATGGAAACACGAATCCGGACAGCAGGATCGACGGGAGCAGCACGAAGAACGTCATCTGCATCGCCTGGAACTGGGTCCTCGCGGCCGTCGAAATGAACAGGCCGAGCGCCAGGTTGGCGGCGATGAACGCGCAGGCGGCGAGGTACAGGTCGAACACGCTGCCGCGCATCGGCACCTCGAACAGCACGTCCCCGACGATGAGGATAAGCGCGAGCTGGATCATGCCGATAACGATGTACGGCAGCACCTTGCCGATCATCAGTTCTGCGGAACTGACCGGGGTGTTGATTAGCAATTCGAGATTGCCGCGCTCACGCTCGCGCACGATGGCGACGGCCGTGAACAGCATCATCGTCAGCGTCAGGATGATGCCCATCAGGCCCGGGATCACGTTGACCGGCGTGCGCCGCTCCGGGTTGTAGTGTGCGCGGACCTCGATGTTGTCCACGCGTTGCTCGCGCCGGCTCGTATCGAACGCAATCGGCATCGAACGCAATTGCCGCGCGACGCCCGATATCGTCGGGTCGGAGCCGTCGACGAGCAGGTGGACGGCCGGGCGCATCGGGTCGATCACGCGGCGCTCGAAATCCGCCGGGATGACGACGCCAATCGAGATCTCGCCCTGCCGCAGTCGCTCCTCGAGGATTCGCGGCGTGGCGACCTGCTCGACGATGTTCACGACCTGGGTCTCGCGGAGCTCGGCCAGGAACTGGCGCGACAGATGGGAATTCGCCTCGTCCACGATGGCCGTTCTCAGGTTGCGCACGTCCGTGTTGATCGCATAGCCGAACAGCAGCATCTGGATGACGGGAATGCCGACGATCATGCCGAACGTCAGGCGGTCGCGGCGCAGCTGGCGGACTTCCTTGCGCGTAATGGCGAGCAGGCGCGACAGCGAGGTCATGGCACGCGCTCCTCGGGCCCCATGGTCACGGCGACGAACACGTCTTCCAGCGAAGCCGTCGTCAGGCGCACCTCCGCAGCCACGCCGCGTCGTTCGAGATGGCCACGAACGAGATCGACCGGCGCATCGAATTGCTCCGGGATCAGCACGCGCAGACGGATGCCGAGCTGCGTGACGCTCGCGATGTGCTCGGCGCAGTCGAGGGCCTCCTGCGCCCTGTAAGGGTCGTCGGCCGTGACCTCGACAATGTGCATGCCGGTGCTTGCCTGCAATTCCTGGGGCGTACCGTCGGCGACTTTCACGCCGCGGTCGAGGATGGCGAGGCGATGGCAGCGTTCGGCCTCGTCCATGTAATGCGTCGAGACGAGTATCGACGTCCCGCTTTCCGCGAGGCGAAACAGGTTGGCCCAGAAGTCGCGCCGGCTTTGCGGGTCTACGGCGCTGGTCGGTTCGTCGAGCAGCAACAATTCGGGTCGGTGGAGCACCGCGCAGGCGAGCGCGAGGCGCTGCTTCTGGCCACCGCTCATCGTCCCGGCCAGCTGTTTGCGCTGGTCGACGAGGTCGTACTTGCCGAGCAGTTCCGCGAGGCGCGCCGCGCGATCGGCTCTCGGAAACGAGTAGATTTCGGCGATGAACTGCAGGTTCTCGTGGACAGTCATGTCACCGAACAACGAGAACTTCTGGGTCATGTAGCCGATTCGCGGCTTCAGGTCGCGCGCCGAGCCCGGAATCTCGGTACCGAGCACCGTCGCCGTACCCTCGGTCGGCGTGAGCAGCCCGCAGAGCATACGGATGGTCGTCGACTTGCCCGAGCCGTTGGGCCCGAGGAATCCGTAGATCTGGCCGCGGGGGACTTTCAGATCGAGGTGGCTGACGGCCCTGAGTTCGCCGAAGTGCTTCGACAGGCCGCGGGCCTCGATGGCGTAGGGGGCGTCCATCGTCAGCGGGCCGGAAACTCCGCCTCGACCGGCACGCCGTCGGGAAGGCGCCCGCCGTCGACATCGAGGTCGATCTTGGCAGCGTAGCTGAGACGCCCACGGTCGCGCTCGGTCAACGCGAAGTAGGGGGTAAACGCGGCCTCGCGCGATACCCACCGCACGCGGCCGTTGAGCGGGCCGTCGAGGCCGTCGACGAAGACCTGCACGGTCGTTCCCGGTGCCACGTGCACCCGCAGCCGCTCGGGCACGTAGACACGGGCGTAAGGCTGGCTGCTGCCCAGCACTACCATGACCGGCTGCCCCGGGGTCGGCCTTTCGCCGAGTTCGAACAGTCGCGTGTCCGCGACGCCGTCCACGGGCGAACGGATCGTGTGGCGATCGAGGTCGACACGCGCGACGTCACGGTGCGCCGCCGCCTGCCTGACGGCCTGTTCCGCCTGGGCGAGCTGCTCGACGGTCGTGCCGGCGAGCAACTCGTCGAGCTGCGCGAGCCGCGCCTTGAGGTTCGCCTGGGCCGCATCGAGCGCAGCCTGTGCACGGTCCAGCTGGTCTGGCGATGCAAGGCCGCGCGCATGCACGTCGCGGATGCGCCGCAGTTCGCGCTGGCGAAAGTCGAGGTCCTGCGTGGCGCCTTCCACGTTGGCGCGCGCCGCCGCGATCTGCTCGGCACGCGGACCGCGCACGAGTTCGTCGAGCCGCGCCTGAGCCTGGCCGAGTGCGGCCTCCGCCTCGGCGAGCCGTGCCGCGGCTCGAGTGCTGTCCTGCTCGATGAGCACCTGGCCGGCCGCGACGGCTTCTCCCTCGTCGACGGCGATCGCCGTGATGGGTTCGGCGGACTCGGCACTCAGCTCGATGCGGTCGGAGGCCAGCTGGCCGATCACGCGGTTCGTCTCGTCGCCACCGCCGCAGCCGGCGATGACGGCGGTAAGTAGCAGAACGAAGAAGGCAGGATGGTTCATCGTGTTGGCTCCGCTCACGCCTTGAGCTGCGCGAGCAACATGTCGACCTGGGTCTGCATCAGGCGGTCGGTATCGAGCGGTCTCTCGGTAAATACCAGGCGCCAGATCATCGACAGCATCATCGGTGCAAGGAACAGCTGCGGCTGGATGTCGCGGGCTTCGGGTTTGAATTCACCGCGACGCACGCCGCGCTCGACAAACCGCTCGATCGCATCGAGACCGCGCGCGACGACGTTTTCGTAGTAGTAATCCACGAGGTCAGGATGGCGCGGCCCTTCCGAGATCAGGAGGCGAATCACGATCGCGATCGGGGACCTCGGCACGCGCCGCATGAAGGTCAGCAGCGGGCCGCGGATGAACTCCTCGGACGACAGTTCGGTCGACTCGACGTCGTCGAGGAGGGCATCGACGCGGCGCACGACGACGTTCCTGACGACGGCCTTGAACAGGTCTTCCTTGGTCTTGTAGTAGAGGTAAGTCAGTCCCTTGCTGACGCCCGCCCGCTTGGCCACGTCATCGATGCGGGCTGCCGCGTAGCCCTTCTCGGCAAACGTCTCGAAGGCCGCATCGGCGATTTCTCGCGGGCGGTCCTCCTTGCGGCGCTGGTATTTCGGTTCGGCGGCCACGGCGGCAACTTACTGACTGACAGGTCAGTAAGTATAGTTGCTGACCGGTAAGTCAGCAAGTGCCAGGCGTCGCAAATTCTGCCCAAATCGGCATAATCCGCGGCATGTTCACCTACATCGACCCGACCGTGCGTCAGCGCCTCGCCGAGCAGGGCACGCTGTTCCAGATCGATCGCGACGGCCGCCGAATCGTGCACGGCGGCGCAGTGCCCGGCGGTCATACGATCAGTGTCCTCGGCCCGATACCGCTGCCGCTCGAGCTGTGCGGCGAACGTTTCGACGTGCTGTGGTACGCCTGCGTGCGCAACACCGACCTCGGCAAGATCGAGGAACTCGCCGACGATCTCAAGGCGCAGGACGCGCAGCGTTCGTTCGCGACGCTGGCCTCGTACATGGCCGTCAACAGCGTCATGGTCATCGGCGACCCGTCGAGCTGGCAGGATCCGCTCGTGCGCGTGCATTCGAGCTGCCTGACCGGCGACGTGTTCGGCTCGCAGCGCTGCGAATGCGGGCCGCAGATGCACGCGGCACTCGAGCGCATCACGTCTGACGAGGCGGGTGGCATGCTGCTGTACATGGCGGGCCACGAGGGCCGCGGTATCGGCCTGTGGGCCAAGGCCGCGACCTACCTGCTGCAGGACGGCGGGGAGGACACCTACCAGGCGAACCGTTCGCTCGGGCTTCCCGACGACTCGCGCGATTTCAGCGACGCCGGGTCGTTGCTGAAGTTCTTCGTCGGTAACAGGCCGTTTCGCCTGCTGACCAACAACCCGAAGAAGGTCGGGGACCTCAACGCCATGGGGCTCGAGCACATCACGCGCGTGAAGCACGTCATCGGCGTGACCGACAGGAATCGCCGCTACATGAGCGCCAAGAAGGCGCGCGGCCACAAGCTCAGCGTCGACGATATCTCGAACGGCTGATCATTGCCGCCAGAGGCGGGTGTTCGCAGGCGACTCGCCGGCCGTGCTGCGGTACGGGTTGATGTCGATGCCGCCGCGCCGCTGGTAGCGCGCGTGGAGGCTGAGCTCGGTCGGGCGGCAGCGCTCCCGGATGTCGACGAACATGCGCTCCACGCAGGCCTCGTGAAAGTCGTTATGCTCGCGGAACGACACGACGTAGCGCAACAGCGCGGCGCGGTCGATGCGAGGCCCCGAATAGGCGATTTCGAGGCTGCCGATGTCGGGCTGGTTCGTGACGGGACACAGGCTGCGCAGCAGGTGCGTGTGCAGGCATTCGCTGACCGGGTCGGCGTCGTCGCTGCGCAGCAGACCCGGATCGACCTCGTAAGCCGTGCAGTCGACGCCGGGCGAGTCTATGCTGTCTCCGCCAAGCGTGGCCACCGCAACGTCGGCATTGAGCGTGACACCCACGCGGGCGCCGGCGCAGGCGCCGAGATCCCGTTCGATGGCATCCCGGACGTCGGCGTCCGAGGCGAATGTCGTCATCGCAAAAGAACCGAGATAGAGCTTGAGCGACTTGGATTCCACGATGCAGGGCGAGCTGGCGGGAAAGCGCAGTTCAGCGGTGGCAATGCACGGCAGCCCGCTCGGACCGAGCCAGGTCAGTTCCCAGGCGTTCCAGATGTCCTCGCCCGAAAACGGCAGCGGCGCGGAAATGCCGAGCGGGGCGCGGCTGTCGGCACGGGCGATCGGGCAGAGCACCTGCGGTGCGTAATTCTGCGGATAGTCGGTTTCGCGCCCGAGCGGTAGGTTGATGTCCTTCACGCGCAGTATTTTGCAGTAAATCCCGTGTAAAATACCCGCCTTTTTGCTCCCCCGAGTCCAGCATGAGCCCTTCCCAGATCATCGACGGCGCCGATCGCGGCTACATCATTCCCATCGGCGGTGCGGAAGAAAAACTCAACAATCCCGAAATTCTCGGCCGTTTCGTCGACGCCTGCGGCGGCAAGGCGTCGCGCATCGGCATCATCCCCACGGCGTCGGAGATGGCGGACACGGGGCGCAACTACGAAAAACTGTTTCGCAAGCTCGGCTGCCGGCATGCCCGTGTACTGCATTTCGTCACGCGCGAGGACTGTCAGTCGGACGAAGACCTCGGTTACATCGAAAAGTGCGACGGCGTATTCATGACGGGCGGTAACCAGCTGAGGCTGTCGACGACAATCGGCGGCACCGCGATTGCGCAGGCGATCCGACGGCGCAATGCCGAGGGCATGCACGTTGCGGGCACGTCCGCGGGGGCCGCTTTCATGCCGGAACACATGATCGCCGGAGGCCGGGAGGGCAGCACACCGAGCCCCGACATGGTAACGATGGCGCCCGGCCTGGGACTCACGAACGCGTTCATCATCGACCAGCATTTTCGCCAGCGCGACCGCCTGGGCCGCCTCCTCACGGCGCTGGCTTACAACCCGTTCGCGGTGGGCCTCGGTCTCGACGAGGATACGGCGGCATTCATCAAGCCGGGCGACGCGCTCGAAGTCGTCGGCTCCGGCGGCATCACGCTGATCGACCCGAGTGAACTGAAGTATTCTTCGATGGACAGAGCACGCCGCGGCGATCCTGTTAGCCTGATCGGCGTCAAGTTGCATATTCTCGTTGCGGGCGGCCGCTATGACATCGCGACACGCGAGGCGCGCGCAGAATGAAAATAGAAAGCACCAACGTCTATGTCGGGCCCAACCTGTTTGCGCGCTTCCCCGTCATCCGGCACATCCTCGATCTCGGGGAACTGGAACAATGGCCGACGGGGCGCCTCGGCGACGACTTCATGGGTGCGCTGCTCGAGACGCTGCCCGGACTGCACGAACACGGCTGCTCCTACAAGGAGCCCGGCGGCTTCGTGCGTCGCATGCGCGAAGGCGAGGGCACCTGGCTCGGTCACGTCATGGAGCATGTCGCGATCGAACTGCAGGTCGTCGCCGGATCCGACGTGACCTTCGGCCGCACGCGCTCGATCGACGGCCGGCCCGGCTTCTACAACATGGTCTTCCAGTACAAGGACGCCGCGGTCGGGCGGCAGGCGAGCAAGCTCGCGCTGGACCTGATCGGCCACCTGCTGCCCGCCGAACTCAGGTTCCAGGGTGCGCCCGGGGACGACTGGAACTTCGCCGAAGAACGCGACGGCTTCATCCGCTACGCACAGCGCCGCGAATTCGGTCCGAGCACGGCCTCGCTCGTCAGGGCAGCCGAGGCGCGCAACATTCCCTGGCTCAGACTGAACCAGTACAGCCTCGTGCAGTTCGGTCACGGCCGCTACCAGCAGCGTATCCAGGCAACGACCACGGGCCGCACGAGCAATATCGCTGTGGAACTCGCGTCGGACAAGGAGGAGACCAACGGGATCCTGCGCGACCTCGGTTTGCCCGTGCCGAAGCAAATGCTCGTGCAGACCCCGCAGGACGCCGTCATCGCCGCAGAACGCATCGGCTATCCGGTGGTCGTCAAGCCGCTGTCCGGCAATCACGGTCGCGGGGTCGCAATCAACCTGCGCACGCCCGAAGAGGTGGAGAGCGGCTTCCAGAAAGCCGCCGAGCATGGCCGCAGCATCGTGGTCGAGAGCTATATCGAGGGCTTCGACCATCGCCTGCTCGTCATCGACGGGAAAATGGTGGCGGCCGCCAAGCGCATGCCGGGCCATGTCGTCGGCGACGGCGAACACACGATCGAGGAACTCGTCGGCATCGTCAACCGGGATCCGCGCCGGGGCGTCGGGCACGAAAAGGTCCTGACGCGAATCGAGTTCGACCACCAGGCCGAGCGCCTGCTCGAAAAACTCGGCTACGACCGCAATACGGTGCCGCAGAAGGACGAAATCGTGTACCTGCGTTCGACCGCGAACCTGTCGACGGGCGGCACCGCGATCGACGTGACCGACGTCATTCACCCCGACAATCGCGAGATGGCCATCCGGGCGATCAAGGCGATCGGGCTGGATATCGGCGGTGTCGATTTCCTGACGAAGGACATTACCGAGTCCTACCGGGACGCGGGCGGTGGCATCTGCGAGGTCAACGCGGGCCCGGGATTCCGCATGCACGTCGCGCCGTCGGAGGGGACGCCGCGTGACGTTGCGGGTCCGGTCATCGACATGCTGTTTCCGCCCGACCGGCCGAGCCGCATCCCGATCGCGGCCGTGACGGGCACCAACGGCAAGACGACGACGTCGCGCATGCTCGCACACATCCTGAAAATGAGCGGCCGGACCGTCGGGCTGACTTCGACGGACGGCGTCTACATCGACGGCAAGTTGTCCGTGCCCGGTGACATGACGGGGCCGGTGTCGGCGCAGATGATCCTGCGCGATCCTTCGGTCGATGCCGCGGTCATGGAGACGGCACGCGGCGGCATGCTGCGCAGCGGCCTGGGCTTCCAGGAATGCGACGTCGCGGGCTGTATCAACGTGGCAGGCGACCACCTGGGTCTGCGTGGCATCGACACGCTCGAGCAGCTCGCGGAGGTCAAGCGCATCCCGATCGAAATCGCAAAACACGCGGCCGTGCTCAACGCCGACGACCCGCTGTGCCTGCAGATGGCCGACCACACCGACGCGCGCAAGATCTCCTATGTCACGATGAACCCGGCGCACCCGCTCGTCAAACGCCACATCCAGGCAGGTGGACAGGCGTTCGTGCTCGAGCAGGGAATGAACGGCCACATGATCACGATCTACGACAAGGAAACGCACACGCCGCTCGTGTGGACGCACCTGATCCCGGCGACGATCGAGGGGCGCGCGCTGCACAACGTGCAGAACGCGATGTTTGCGTCGGCGCTGGCCTACAACCTGAACATAGGCCTCGAGGATATCCGCCAGGGCCTGCGCACGTTCGACTCGACCTTCTTCCAGGCGCCTGGGCGCATGAACATCTACGACGAACATCCGTTCCGCGTGATTCTCGACTACGCGCACAATCCCGCGGCCGTCAGGGCGATGTGCAATCTCGTTGACCGCTTCGACGTCGACGGCAGGCGGATCGTCGTGCTGGCCGCCCCCGGCGATCGCCGTGACGAGGATATACGCGAGATTGCGTCGATCGCGGCGCAGCACTTCGATTTCTTCATCTGCCGCTGCGACGACAACCGCCGCGGTCGCGGCTTCGACGAGGCCGCAATCATGCTCAAGAACAAGCTGCTCGAGGACGGCGTGTCGGCCGACCGCATCGAAGTCGTGCCGGACGAACAGGAAGCCAATACGCGCGCACTCGAAATGGCGCGACAGGGCGACCTGGTCCTGATCCTCGCGGACAACACGAAGCGCACGTGGAAGCAGATCATCTATTTCAATTCGGGCAGCCGCGTCGACAGCGGCAAGAAGAGCGCGCCCGCGCAGGTCGACCTGCCGCAGTTCGCCGGTTTCGATTTCGACAGCGACGTCGAGATCATCAGCGACGAGCGTGGTGTGCGCATCGCGCGGGAAGAGGGCGACTGACACGAGCCATGGAGGTCGTCGACGCCCGCAGACTGACCGGCCCCAACGTCGTCTTCGACCACGTCGGTTCGATTCTCGACGTCGCGTGTTCCCCCGACGAGGCGGAGCGGCTGGTTCCGGTCTGGGCCGACAACGTTGCGCGCATGCTCGAGGCGCTCGACTGGCCGTCCGCCGAGTTCGCGTTTCGCCGGCTCGAGGGGGGCGTCAGCCTCGCTTTCTCCGCGCCAATTGACCAGCTGTACACGGCTTCGGACATCAACGAATGGGCCTGGGCGGCGAGCGCTTTCGAACTCGGCGCCTCGAGCGACGAGCCGGACTTCGAGGAGGCGTTCGAGGCGCTGCGCCGGGCCGCCGCCAAGGAAGCCAACGAGGAATTGATGTGGCTCGTCGACGAGGCAGCCGCGCACGGCAAGACGCTGCTCTGGGACGACAACGAGGTGTCGGTCGGCCTCGGCCGCGGCTCCGCGACCTGGCCCGTGCGCAGGATTCCGGACGCGTTCGACTGGGACCGCTTTCACAACGTGCCTGTCGGCATTGTGACGGGCACGAACGGCAAGACCACGTCGGTGCGCCTTGCCAAGCACATCCTGCGCGGGGCAGGGCTCGACGTCGGCGTCAGTTCGACCGACTGGATCGCCGTGAACGAACGCATCATGGACCGCGACGACTGGTCGGGACCCGGCGGGGCCCGCGCCGTGCTGCGCCAGAAAGACGTGGACGTGGCGATCCTCGAAACGGCGCGTGGCGGATTGTTGCGCCGCGGGCTCGGCGTGCAGCGTGCTGACGCGGCATTGATCACCAACGTCAGCGAGGACCACCTCGGCGACTTCGGTTCGCGCAACCTCGAGGAACTGCTCGACATCAAGTGGGTGTTGAGCCGCGCGGTGCGCGCCGCGGGCAGGCTTGTGCTGAACGCCGACGACGCGCGACTCGTCAGCAAGGCGCGGGATTACGACGGCGAGATCGTCTGGTTCAGTCTCGACGCTGCCAACCGCCTTGTCGAGGAACATGTCGGCTGCGGCGGTGCGGCGTTCGTGCTGGACGGCGACGAACTCGCGATTCGGGGCGCGGCGCGCGAGGTCATCTGCCGCGCCGATGAAATCCCGATCGCGCTCGGCGGCGCCGCGCAGCACAACGTTGCCAACGCACTCGCCGCCGCGGCGCTGACGTGGTGCCTCGGCGTGCCCGTCGGAACGATCGCCAACGGGCTTCGCAGCATGCAGCAGGACGAGAATCCAGGGCGCGGCAATCTCTACGATCTCGGCGGCGTCAAGGTACTCATCGACTTTGCGCACAACCCGGCCGCGATGTCGGCGCTGTTCGACATGGCAGGCGCCGTGCCCGCCGAGCGCCGAGTCCTCTGCTTCGGCCAGGCCGGCGACCGGCCCGACGAGCTCATCCGGGCTCTTGCCCGCGATGCCTGGGCGATCGGGCTCGATCGCGTCGTGGTGTCGGAGCTGTCGAAATACCACCGCGGCCGTGGTCACGGCGAGGTGTACCGTGTCATTCGCGACGAGTTGCTCAACCTGGGCGCGGCCGTCGAGCAGATTGGCCACCACGAGGAGGAGCTCGATTCGCTCGAAGATGCACTCGCCTGGGCGCGGCCGGGCGACCTCGTCATCATGCTGGCCCTGGGAGGCGCGCAACCGGTCCAGGACCGGCTCACCGAGTTGGGCGCAGCGTAAGCTCCCCGGTCGCCGGCTCGGGCCGCCGCTTACTCGAGGCTCAAAAGCTTGCGCCAGTGTTTCTTCTCGACCGGCATGATCGAGAGACGATTGCCCCTGCGGGTCAGGAGCAGGCCGTCGAGCCCCTCCGTCTCCCGGATCTCCGACAACGGGATCGTTCGATCGAGCTTGCGCACGAATGCGACGTCGACGAGACACCAGCGAGGATCGTCCGCGGAACTCTTGGGGTCATAGTACTTCGACGCCTTGTCGAACTGGGTCGGATCCGCGTAAGGCTCGCTCGCGACCTTCATGATGCCGACGATGCCGGGCTCCTTGCAGCTCGAGTGGTAGAAAAAGACCTCGTCGCCGACCTTCATCTCGTCGCGCATCATGTTGCGCGCCTGGTAGTTGCGAATACCGTCCCAGGGTTCGCGTCCGTCGCG
>JBFGYM010000025.1:0-17017 GCA_041587435.1 Woeseiaceae bacterium | reverse complement strand
CTTCCAGAAAGCCAAGGACTTCCCGCTCGCGTGCAAGGACAGCGCAGGTGCACTGCGTGTCGGCGCGGCGGTCGGCACGGGCGGCGACACCGACGACCGCGTCGAAGCGCTGGTCAATGCCGGTGTCGACGTCATCGTCGTCGACACGGCGCACGGGCACTCGAAAGGCGTCATCGAACGGGTGCGGCGCGTCAAGACGAAGTACCCCGACGTGCAGGTGATCGGCGGCAATATCGCGACGGGCGACGCGGCCGAGGCACTCGTCGAGGCCGGTGCGGACGGCGTCAAGGTCGGAATCGGCCCTGGCTCGATCTGCACCACGCGCGTCGTGGCCGGTGTCGGCGTACCGCAGGTGTCGGCAGTCGCCGAGGTCGCCGAGACGCTGGCGAAGAAGGGCATTCCGCTGATCGCGGATGGCGGCATCCGTTATTCGGGCGACATTGCCAAGGCCATCGTCGCGGGCGCGCACAGCGTCATGATCGGCGGCCTGTTCGCCGGCACCGAGGAGTCGCCGGGCGAAGTCGAGCTCTACCAGGGACGCTCCTACAAGGCCTACCGGGGCATGGGATCGGTTGGTGCGATGGGCGGCGCGCAGGGTTCGAAGGACCGTTATTTCCAGGATGCAACCGAAGAACTCGAGAAACTCGTCCCCGAGGGCATCGAAGGCCGCGTCGCGTACAAGGGCAGCCTCGTCGCGATCGTGCACCAGCTCATCGGGGGCGTGCGCGCCGCGATGGGCTACACGGGCTGCGCCAGCATCGACGAGATGCGCGTAAAGCCGCAGTTCGTGCGCATGACCGGCGCCGGCATCAAGGAGAGCCACGTCCACGACGTGACCATCACGAAGGAAGCGCCGAACTACCGTTCGCAAAACTAGCTCAGCGGATTTCATGAGCCTCGACATCCACGCCCACAAGCTGCTGATCCTCGACTTCGGCAGCCAGTACACGCAGTTGATCGCGCGGCGCGTCCGCGAGGTCGGCGTCTATTCCGAGATCCATCCCTGGGACATGTCCGATACGGACCTGCGGGCGTTCGAGCCGAGCGGCATCATCCTCTCGGGCGGGCCCGAGTCGGTGAATCTCGACGACCCGCCGCGCGCCTCGCAGGCCGTGTTCGAACTGGGTGTGCCGGTTCTCGGCATCTGCTACGGCATGCAGACGATGGCGGCGCAGCTCGGCGGCAAGGTCGAGGCATCCTCGCACCGGGAATTCGGCTATGCCGAGATCGAGCCGCTGGAGTGCCGGCTGCTGCACGGCCTCAGCGACGAGGCGAGCCACGCCATGCTGCAGGTCTGGATGAGTCACGGCGATCGCGTCGAGACGCTGCCGCCGGGATTCGTCGCGACCGCCTCGAGCGCCAATTCGCCGCTCGCCGCAATGGAAGATGCGAACAGAAACTTCTACGGGGTCCAGTTCCATCCCGAGGTCACGCATACGCCGCAGGGCCTCAAGATCCTGCGCCGCTTCGTGCACGAGGTTTGCGGCTGTCCGGGCGACTGGACGCCCGGCAACATCGTCGCCGATGCCATCGCCCAGGTGCGCGAGCAGGTCGGCGACGGCAAGGTCCTGCTCGGTCTGTCGGGCGGCGTCGATTCGTCGGTGGTCGCGGCACTGTTGCACGAGGCGATCGGCGACCAGCTCGTCTGCGTATTCGTCGACCACGGGCTGCTGCGCCACCACGAAGGCGACCAGGTCATGGAGACGTTCGCCGAGCACATGCACATCAACGTGATCCGCGTGAATGCTGCCGATCGCTTCTTTGCGGCCCTCGCAGGCGTTGAGGATCCCGAAGAGAAGCGCAAGATCATCGGCGGACAGTTCATCGAGGTCTTCGACGAGGAGGCGCACAAGCTCGAGGGCATCGAGTGGCTGGCGCAGGGGACCATCTACCCGGACGTCATCGAATCGGCCGGCGCCAAGACCGGCAAGGCCCACGTCATCAAGTCACACCACAACGTCGGCGGCCTGCCCGAAAAAATGCGCATGAAGCTCGTCGAACCGCTGCGCGAACTCTTCAAGGACGAGGTGCGCAAGATCGGCCTCGAACTCGGGCTGCCGCGCGAGATGGTCTACCGCCATCCGTTCCCGGGGCCGGGCCTCGGTGTACGTATTCTCGGCGAGGTCAAACCCGAATACGCGACACTCCTGCAGCTCGCCGACGATATCTTCATCGAAGAGCTGCAGCGCCAGAAGCTCTACGACGAGACCAGCCAGGCGTTCGCGGTGTTCCTGCCCGTCAAGTCGGTCGGTGTCATGGGCGACGGGCGGCGCTACGAATACGTGATCGCCTTGCGCGCCGTCGAGACGATCGATTTCATGACGGCACGTTGGGCACGGCTGCCGTACGAGTTCCTCGAGCACGTGTCCTTGCGCATCATCAACGAGGTCGACGGTATCTCGCGCGTCGTCTACGACATCTCCGGCAAGCCGCCTGCAACCATCGAGTGGGAGTGATGGGCGTCGCCTGGGCGCAACCCGACATCAATTGCATGCGCGCGGCGCTCGCCGAAGCGCAGGCAGCGGCCGCCGAGGACGAGGTCCCGGTCGGCGCGGTCATCGTCATCGGAGATTCCGTCGTGGCGGCCGGGCACAACCGCACCCTCCGCGCAGCCGACCCGAGCGGTCATGCCGAGATCGTGGCGTTGCGGGCCGCGGCCGGAAAACTGGGCAATTACCGCCTCGCGGGCGCCACCCTGTACGTCACGCTGGAGCCCTGCGTCATGTGCGTCGGCGCGATCGCCCAGGCGCGCATCGCGCGCGTCGTGTTCGGGGCCTACGACGGCAAGGCCGGCGCGCTGGGCAGCGTCGAGGACCTGTCGGACTCGCGCGCACTGAATCACCGCTTCGAGGTGAACGGCGGGCTGCTGGCCGAGGAGAGCGGCGAGTTGCTGAAGTCCTTCTTTGCCGCAAGACGCTAGGCGAGTCGAGGATCAGGCCCGCTCATCCGGGACCTCTTTATCGCCGCCTTCCTCCTGCTCGGTCAGCCAGACCAGGATGTTGTAGTAGGCGCGGATATTGTTGACGTACAGCACCGGTTCCCAGCCGCGCGCGTAGCCGTAGGGCAGCTTCGAATACCACTTGCGCTGCGCCTTCAACGGCAACGCTGCCCTCATGTCGATCCACGAGTCGGGGTCGCCGCCCTGCCACTCGACGATCGTGCGTGCGTCCCTGACGTGATTGAAGCCGACGTTGTATGCGGCGAGCGCCATCCACGTGCGGTCGGGTTCGGCGACCGTATCGGCGACGCGCTCGGTCTGCAGGGCGAAATACTCGGCGCCGCCGAAGATACTGGATTTCGGGTCCGTGCGGTCCTCGATGCCGAGAAAGTCGGCCGTCGCTTCGGTCAGCATCATGATGCCGCGCACGCCGGTCGGCGACACGGCGTTCGCCCGCCAGTGCGACTCCTGGTAGCCGATGGCCGCCAGCAGCCGCCAGTCGATGCCGTACTCGGCGCCCGCCTCTTCGAACATGGCGCGGTAACGGGGCAGGCGGCTTTCGTAGTGACGAATGAAGTTGCGCGTGCCGACGTAGTCGTACTTCCTCGTATGCCCGTAGTAGCGGTCCTGTACCTGCGCCAGCAGGCCGGAGCGGTCGGCGGCGATCAGGAACTCGTCGGCGCGCGCCAGCAGCGAGTCGGCCGTGCCTTTCGGGAACGCCCAGGCGATGGGGTCGTCGACGTGCAGGTCGAGCGCGACCCGCAGCTCCGGGTAGAAATGCCGCTGAATGTTGAAATCCGGGCTGTCGGCAACGGTCAGGTCGATCTCGCCCATGGCCACCTTGGTCAGCAGGTCCGCGGCCTCGATGTCGGCATTTTCCGTCCAGGTCAGCTCCGGGTAATCCGCCTGCAGGTCCTCGAGGATGTCCACGTGACTCGTCGAGGCCATGACCTCGATCGAGCGGTCCACGATGTCCTCGATCTTGCGCGGGCGGCCCGTGCCGAGCTTGTAGATGAGGTGGATATCGACCGACTCGTACGGGTGGCCGAAATTCAGGTACTCGCGCCGCGAATCCGTGATCGACAGGCCGGCAGCGGCCATGTGCGCCTTGCCCGAGAGCAGCAACGGCAGGATTTCGGAGACGCTGTCGACTGACAGGACGACGAGCGCGACGCCGAGTTCCTCGGCAAACGAACGCACGAGATCGTATTCGGGACCGATCGGCCCGTCCGGGCTGACGGTATACGCGGTGGGGCTGTTACGCGTGACGACGCGAAGCTCACCCGTTTCGAAGACCTGGTCGAGGATTGGCGGCGGCGAGGAACAGGTTCCGACCAGGCAGGCCAATGTGATGATGAGCAATAGTCGCAAGTGCGGCTTCCCATACCCCCAGAACCCGCATTATCGCACCAGGACACGGGGATGTGGGCCTTGACTTTGCAGGTATAGCTCACCAATATCGTCGCCCCACGGAGAGGTGCCGGAGTGGTCGAACGGGCCTGATTCGAAATCAGGTGTACGGTTACACCGTACCGTGGGTTCGAATCCCACCCTCTCCGCCAGAACGAAAAGGGCCCCCTTGCGGGGCCCTTGTTCGTTCTGGCGGAGCGAGGTATGGGCTTTCGAATGCTGTTCGACGGGCACAGCCGCACAGCGGCAAGCCCGGGCGCGCAGCGCCCATCCCACTCTCTCCGCCGACCCGGCTGACGCGACTTTACGCCGCAGCGCTCGATCGGCCCCGCAAATCACGAACCTGGCCTCAATCTTCGGCGCGCATTGCCGATACCCATTGAGGGATTCCGTCCGATAGCGCGTCAATATTATGAGTCAAGCTGCAACGGTCAAAGCTACACCTATCATTGCGCTCATTTCGCGCAGCTGCCAGGAACTCCTGACAAACAAGGCGAGTCTTCCGAGCATGCCCGATGTAGCGGCTCGAATTCACAGCGCCATGGCCAGCCCGAACTGGAGCATCAATTCGATTGCGGCAATAATCAAAGGCGACCCGGGAACGACGACGTATTTGCTGCAATTGGCCAACAGCGCCATGTACGCTGGCGTCTCGCCGATACGAGACGTCGAAGAGGCCATATCCCGTATTGGCGCGAATAGCACACGCAGTCTCGTTCTGGCGCATGCGCTGCGATCCGGATTCGTCACGCGCTCGCAAATGCTCGCGGCCCTGATGCGACAGACGTGGAAGTCGAGTGCGCGGCTCGCAGCGCTATCCGCTGTGCTTGCCCGCCAATGCCCGCGCATGTCGCCCGAACGCGCATTGCTCGCGGGGCTGCTGCAGGACATCGGCGTTCTGCCGATTCTCAAAGTTCTCAACCAGTTCCAGGATCAACTCACTGACGAAGCGCAGGTCCTGGGCGCCGTGAACCGATACGCGCCTCAAGTCGGCCAGGTCCTGCTGCTGCACTGGGGATTCGAGCCGGACATGGTCGAGGTCGCCCGCAGCCGCGGCAGTTGGCTGCGAGATCCACGGCCTGCCCCCGACCTCGCGGACCTTGTGCTCCTCGCGCGCCTCCATGACAGCCTCGTCGAGGGAAATGGGAGCGGGTTGCCAAGGATCGACGAGGTGCCGGCGTTCGCCAAGTTTCCCCTCGGCAACCTGTTGCCTGACTCGAGTCTTGAGTTTCTGCACGAAGAGCAAGAATCAATCAACGACGTGATGCGCGCGCTGGGTGCTGACTAGCCAATCCGGCACCGGATCGGCAGTCCGGCACTCCCTTCACCCGCAGAGCGGAAAGGCGCCCCGCGGGGCCCCTGTTCGTCTTGGCCGGGTGTGGCCAGGATCGGAGGATTCAGACAGCTTATTTCTGCGCAATCGGGTCGGATAGCAAGCCGGTCACGTCGCCAATCATCTCCTCACCCTCCAGGCGCAGTCCTGCTTCCCGGATCTCCAGATCGGATCCCTGGCCGGTCTTCTTCACGCTCGTCACGGTGACAATGCGATACGTTCCGGCTCCGAGCCGCGCCGGCTCGCACGTATTGGGGACAACCGATTCGATGATCTTCTTGCCCTGGTGGAAATAGGTCACCGTCTGGGTCGTAGAAGCATCCGACCTTTCGGAGAAGCATGGGCCGCTGTAATAGCCTGGCGGGTAGCTGGTCGAGCACCATTCGCCGCCCGAAGCCCGTCCGGTAATAAGAAACTTCTTGTGGTGCTCGTCGATTTCGACGTTAACCGTGTCCCCCGCGATGAGCGGGCAGTCGGCCAGAAAGTCTTCGCTGATTCGCACGGTTTCATCGCGAACGGATAAGCCGCAACGCAGTTTGATATTCGGAAAGTGTCGCGTCGTGGTGACGAGGCACTGACCTGCGGTGGCCGGTGCTTGGGCAGGACCTGGAGCGGGCGAAGGAGGGACAGAATCGCTGGCGTCGGGTGTGGAACCACCCGAACTCGGCACGGCGCCGGGTAATGATGCGGGGCTCGTAGGCAATTGTACTCCGGGTGTCGGGCCGCCTGGCAGGGCGACACCACCTGCTGACGGTTCTTCGGCTGGCGGTGAAGTCGGTTCTGGTTCTTCCTCCTCGACGGGTTCGACGAGCGGGCCTTTGTTGACTTGCAGAACATAGCCGAGCTGCCGCGCCGCGCTGGTCGGCTGAATCTGAACAGAAATCAGCCGATCGAGCATGCCCTCGAGTTCCGGCGGGGACCACTGGTAGCCATCAGAACGATCACCCGCGATTACCGCGCTGTGTTCGAGTCGCGTGTCGCCGTCGGGACCGTGGCTACACACGGCAATTTGCGCCGTCGATCGACCACCGCGCTTCGTCAGCGTGATCTTTGCGTAGTCGGATTCAAGCGGAACGGCCGAGACGAATGTCCGTCTTGTCGGATTGACGACAGTGCCGCTTTGCACGGTTTCGAATACCAGTTGGCGCGGACCGATGGTCGCCCAGTTGTCATCCGCAAACTCATTCCATGACGCATGCATTCGTGCGGCGAAACTGCCCGCGATTTTATAGACCCTGCAACCGGCAAATCTCGCTCGACCCAATATTCGTTCGATTCCACTGGCTCCGCGGCGTGTTATGTAGACCGGTTTGTTTTTGCATTGTTGTGCACGGGCATGGTCGTCTGCGGCACCAAACAGGTCGGCCGCCACCGCCGCTCCCCTGTCACAATCCGCGGCGTTCGCTGCAATGGGCTGAAATAAGACAAACACCAATGAAGCAATCGTCGTGATCGCGCGAATGGACCTCGATTCCATTTTTGCCTCCCTGATTGGACATTCTTATTGATTCTTCTATGTCCGCCGAATCCGGAACGGACACACTCGTCCAAGACACATTTTTTCATGCCCCAGATGCCGGAGAACATAGGTAGGTTCCTCGACTCACGGAAAACATGAGACGTGATCTAATCAGGAACGGGATTGTGCGCGAGCAGCGCAACGGGCAACAAGGAGAATAAGAAAATGGCGAAAAACGTCAGGAAATGTCTCGCCGCGGCGTTAATTACCCTGGTGCCAGTCACCGTGTTTGCGCAGGACGTAGAGCAGGCGGCCGAAGAAGCAGTCCAGACACTCGAGCGGATGTCGGTGGAAGTGAACAGGTTCGTCGGTGACGTCCGCTTCGATGAAAGCGACGTGAGGAGCCTGATCGAACTCTGGGATGAGTACAACCAGTTCGGCGAAGATACCGACGAGTCCGACGACGAGATCGACTTCGACATGATGATCAATGACGACGCCTATCGTCGCTGGGCCGCGTCGCATGGCCTGAAAGCCGAAGATTGGGCTCGAAAAACCGTGCGCATAACGATGGCGCTCTATCGTGAACAGATGCTCGAAGCGGCGAAAGTCATGCCCGAGCAGATGGCTCAGCAGATGGCAATGCTCGAGGAGCAACGCGACCAGTTGGGCGAGGAAATGTACCGGCAAATCAAGCAGGGAATGGAAGAGTCCGCGAAATACGGCGAGGCGATTGCGGAGAATGCGCGCAGCCTGCCGAAGCCGACGACGGCGGAACAGGCAATACTGGACAAGTACCGCGCAGAACTCATGATGCTCATGGAGTCCGACGACGAGGACGAAGAGTACTACGACGACTACGAGGGCGACGAATATTACGGGGAGGATGAGTACGACGACGGTTAAAACGGGTCCGAAGCACACGGTCGCCGACGACACTGGCGGCCGAACCCCCGCCTGCGGGGCACCGTGGCGCCGCGGCATGCCGGGATGGTCTGCGCGCGGCGCACCGCCTTGAAACCCGCCGCAATTGGTGTATTTTTATAGGCTCGAGCGCCGATGCGCTTGCGCGCAGCCGAAGCGCTCCAGACCCGCTGTTAATTCCGCAACGAGGAGGTAACTATGGGCATGTTCGACAAGTGGTTCGGCGACAAGCACGACTATCCTCCGCTCCCCGCCGATGACGACGCCATGGCGAAACTCGACGAGATGAAGGCACCGCTGGAGGAGTTGGCCAACAAGGTCAATGATCATCTCGAAGTCGTCCCCGCAGAGCACGAGGTCTACGTGTATCTCGGCAAACCGCCGAAACGGTTCGGCATCGCCTGGATTCATGACGGCAAGCTGGACGGGCTCAAGGAGTTCGTGGAGGAGAACCATTTATCGCCGGTAGAGGCGCAAAAGATGATCGGCTCCCTGGGGGCCGCCTACGAGCACGCCAGTGATGCGCCGCGGTATTCGGCGGAACTGGCCGGCAAGAAGGTCGTGGTGATTCCGTCTCGCGAGCTGGGGCAGGAAGTCCACGAGATCATGGAGCGCGCGATTCACTAGGACCGCGTAGCGGCCGGGACGCGCATTTACACCCGCGACGACCCGTCGCGGTCAGGCCGTGTTGTTGACGTAAAGCGTCTGCGTCGGGTACGCGAACTCGATGCCGTGCCGCGCGAAGTCGTCATAGATCTTCAGGTTGACGGCCTGCTGGATGTCCATGTATTCCGCGTAGTCGGCCGATAGCACGTGGTAGACGATTTCGAAGATCAGCGCGAAGTCGCCGTATTTATGGAAGTGGGCACGGTCGAAGCGCACGTTTCGCTGCGACTCGATGGCATCCCGAATCATGTCGGGAATCGCCTTGAGCTTGGCGGCCGGCGTCTGGTAGGTCACTCCAATTGAGAAGACGATCCGGCGTTCGTACATGCGCCCATAGTTCCGGATACGACTGTTCAACAGGTCGTTGTTCGAAAACACGAGCTGCTCGCCCGAGAGGCTGCGCAGCCTCGTCGTCTTGATGCCGACTTTTTCGACGCTGCCGAGAAAGTCGCCGATGATCAGAAAATCCCCGACGACGAACGGCTTGTCGAGCACGATCGACAGGGAGGCGAACAGGTCGCCGAGAATGTTCTGCGCAGCCAGCGCGACGGCGATGCCGCCCACGCCGAGTCCCGCGATCATCGTCGTGATGTCGACGCCGAGATTATCGAGGCTGGCCAGCAGCACGATGCTCCAGACCGTCACCCGCGCGAGGAAGGACAGGATGTCCATGGCGGCGGCTCCGTCGGGGCTCTCCTCGACGTCTCGCTGGCGCTTGTTCTGGATCGACTTGATGACACCGGTGCTCAGCCAGAACCCGAACTGCAGGAGCGTCGCGATCATGGTCGCCCGGGCCGTCCAGAGGCTCACGCTGTCGCCGAGTTCCAGCAACCGGGAGCCGATGAAGGCGGAGATGATGAACAGGTACCAGCCGCGCGTCGCGCGGGCGACGTCCTCGGCGACGTCGAGGGCGAGCAAGACTTCTTTTTCGCTGGCGACCTTCTGCAGCCGACGGACGATGAAGCGTCGCGCGATCAGCAGAACGAGCCAAACGAAGACGAAGACGGCGAGGGCGACAGCCCAGCTCAGGACTGAATTCCCTAGCAATTCGTAATCGAGCCAGTCAAAGGGAAGCACGCAAACCTCCGTGTTGTCGACGCAAATCACGTCATTCTAGCAGGAAGGACGGGGCCACCAGCGTGGATGCATTGGGTCGGCAGGTAACGGGTGAACGGACAAGCCGTCTCGCAATCAACACTTCTGCCGCGCGAGGATTTCAAACGACGCCGAAAGCTGCGTAAACTTACGCGCCAGTTTATCGCGGCAACGCCGGGCGTCGAGGGAAGTGAACAGACCATGAAGCTAGCCACTATCGATGTCGGCGTTTTTGTCATCTACGTCATCTGCCTCATCGGCATCGCCTATTACGTGTCGCGCGAGAAAGCGGGTCACCAGAAGAACACCAATGACTACTTCCTGGCGGGCAGCAGCCTGCCCTGGTGGGCCATCGGCGCGTCCCTGATCGCAGCGAATATCTCTGCAGAGCAGATCATCGGCATGTCCGGGTCGGGGTTTGCGCTCGGAATCGGCATCGCTTCGTATGAATGGACCGCCGCCATCGCGCTGATCATCGTCGGCAAGTACATGTTGCCGATCTTCCTCAAGCACAAGATCTACACGATGCCGCAGTTCCTGGAGAACCGCTACGATCACCGCGTCCGCACGGTTCTCGCGATCTTCTGGCTCGGCGTGTACACCTTTGTCAACCTGACGTCGATACTCTGGCTCGGTGCGCTGGCGATCTCGACCGTCACGGGAATCGCGCTGGAGTATGGCCTGGTTTTCCTGGTCGCCTTCGCAATCGCCTATTCGCTCTACGGCGGGCTGAAGGCCGTTGCATTCACGGACATCATCCAGGTCGTGCTGCTCGTCTGCGGCGGGCTGTTCCTGTCTTACATCTCGCTGGATCTGATCGGAGAGGGCAGGGGCATTGTCGCGGGCTTCAATACGCTGACAGCGGAGCTGCCAGAGAAATTCGACATGATCCTGTCGCCGGATAATCCTTACTACAAGGATCTGCCAGGCATCTCGGTGCTCCTCGGCGGTCTGTGGGTCATGCACTTCTCGTACTGGGGATTCAATCAGTACATCATTCAGCGCACGCTGGCCGCGAAGAGCCTCGACGAGGCGCAGGCAGGCATCATCTTTGCTGCTTTCCTCAAGCTGCTGATGCCGGTCATCGTCGTGCTTCCGGGGGTTGCGGCTGTGCTGCTCGTGCCCGACCTCGGCCGCCCCGACGAGGCCTATCCGTCGCTGATGAACCTCATGCCGGTCGGCCTCAAGGGTCTCGTGTTCGCGGCGCTGGTGGCGGCCATCGTGTCTTCGCTCGGTTCCATGACGAACAGCATCGCGACGATATTCACGATGGACCTGTATTCGTCGTACCGAAAAGGCAAGAGCGAGAAGCACTACGTACGCGTGGGTCGCATCGTGGGCCTGACGGCGCTCATCATCGCCATGCTGGCGGCACGGCCGCTGCTCGGGCGCTTCGACCAGGCTTTCCAGTACATCCAGGAATTCACGGGATTCTTCACGCCGGGCATCTGCGTCCTGTTTGCGCTCGGCATGTTCTGGGGGCGCACCACGGCGAATGCCGGTCTCTGGGCGGCCATCGGCTCGGCCGCGTTGTCGCTGGCGCTGAAGCTGTGGTGGCCTTCGCTGCCGTTCATGGACCGCGTCGGGCTCGTCTTCCTCGCCTGCGTCGCGATCGCGGTAGTGATTTCGCTGGTCGAGAACAAGGGCCGGCATGAGAACGCCATCGAACTCGGCGACATCGATTTCCGGACGTCGACGGGCTTCAACCTGGCGGGGGTCGCCGTTTCACTGGTCCTGGTCGCGCTATACGCCGCCTGGTGGTAGACCGCCAATGAACCACGACGACTTCGAAGACATCATCCAGAAAACAATCGGGCGCCTGCCGGACTGGGCGCAAGAGGCGATGCACAACGTCGCCATCCGGGTGCTCGACGAGCCTGACGACGAACTCGACCCGGACGGGGAGGGTCTGCTGGGTCTGTACACGGGGGTTCCGCTACCCGAGCGGGAGGCCAACCATGCCGGGGAGTTGCCCGACGTCATCTACGTGTTTCGCGTGCCGCACCTGGAGATGGGGCTTCCGCCGGCGGAGCTCCGGGAGGAGATCGAAAAGACCGTCATCCACGAGATCGCCCACTACTTCGGCATCGACGACGACCACCTGGACGACATCGGCTGGGCCTGAGCCAACGTTGCAGCCCGCGATTGTCTAAGGATTTTCGGAACACTATAGTGAGCAGCCACAAGAACACGAGGGGAAGGAAGATGGGACATTGGCGTGGAATCATCCTGCTGGTGCCGGCACTGGGGGTCTTCGGCTGCGGTGGTGAGAAAGCGGCCGAGCCGGAGGCAGCGCCGCTGCGCTCGGGCGTCAATCTCGAGGCGCTGGACCGCAATACGAGGCCGCAGGACGACTTCTACCAGTTCGTGAACGGCGGCTGGCTCGATACGACCGAGATCCCGAGCATCTACTCCGGGTACACCGTCTATCACGAGGTCAACGAACGGGTAGAGGAAACCCTCCGCGAGATCATCGAGCAGGCCGCCGCGGATCCCGGCCCGAAGGGCAGCGAGGCGCAGCAGGTCGGCGACATTTACGGCAGCTGGATGGACGTCGAGACGATCAATGCGCTCGGCGTCGATGCCGTCGCTGAAGACCTCGCCATCGTAGCGCCGATCGACTCGGTCCAGGACCTGTCGCTCGCCTTCGCGAAATTCATGCGGCGCGGGATCACGTCACCGCTCGGCGCCTATGTCTGGCCCGACCTCAAGGATTCGTCGCAATACGCCGTGTACGCCGGGCAGAGCGGCATCACGATGCCGAATCGCGACTACTACCTGCAGCTCGACAACGAGAACTTTGCAAAAGCGCGCGAGGAGCTCACGCCATATATCGCCGACATGCTCGTCATCGCAGGGATGGACGAGCAGGCGGCGGTCGGGGCCGCCACGGCAGTGTACGAACTCGAGCACGCGATTGCCGAAGCACAATGGGATTCGGTGACGAATCGCGACCCGCAGAAGACCTACAACCCGTATCCGGTCGACGACCTCGGCGAACTCGGACCGAACATCGACTGGAGCGGCATGCTCGATTACCTGTCGCTGCAGGATCTCGAGCGGCTCATCATCTCGCAGCCGAGCTACTTCGAGGCACTGGATGGCCTTGTTGCGACCGTGCCGCTGGACACGTGGCGGGCCTACCTCGCCTTCCGCGTACTGGATTCGCGCGGCATGCACCTCGACGAAGCGACCTACGCCCGCCAGTTCGACTACCGCGGCCGCACGCTGTACGGCCAGCAGGAACCCCGGCCGCGCTGGAAGCGCGGTGTCGACATGGTCGACAACCTCGTCGGCGAGGCGGTCGGCAAGCTCTACGTGGCGGAGTACTTCCCGCCCGCGGCCAAGGCAAAGATGGAAGAACTCGTCGACAACGTCATTGCGACGCTCGACGACAGCCTGGACGACCTCGAATGGATGAGCCCGGCGACGCGCGAGAAAGCCAAGGAGAAGCTCTCGAAGTTCACGCCGAAGATCGGCTACCCGGACGAGTGGAAAGACTACTCGACCCTGGAAGTCGTCGCCGGCGACCATCTCGGCAACCTGCGCCGGGCAATCGAGTGGGGCTACCAGGAGCAGATCGGCAAGCTCGGCGGGCCGATCGACCGGAACGAGTGGTTCATGACGCCGCAAACCGTCAACGCGTACTACGATCCGACCAAGAACGAGATCGTGTTCCCGGCGGCGCGCCTGCAACCGCCGTTCTTCCAGCTCGATGCCGATGACGCGATCAACTACGGCGCGGTCGGCGGCGTGATCGGCCACGAGATCAGCCACGGCTTCGACGACAAGGGCAGCCAGTTCGATGGCGACGGCAATCTCAACAACTGGTGGACCGACGAGGACCGGGCCGCGTTCGAAGAACGTACACGCGTGCTGGTCGAGCAGTTCAACGCGTTCGAGCCAGTCGAGGGAATGACCGTCAACGGTGAATTGACGCTTGGCGAGAACATCGGTGACCTGTCGGGCGTGGCCATGGCCTACCGTGCGTATATCCGCAGTCTTGGCGGCAAGGAAGCGCCCGTCATCGACGGCTTCACGGGGCCGCAGCGCTTTTTCATCGGCTATGCCATGTCGCGCAAGGGCAAGTACCACAAAGAGGCGATCATCAGCCGGCTCGCGTCCGACTCGCATTCGCCGCTCGAATTCCGGGTCAACGGCCCGTACCCCAACATCGACGCGTTTCACGAGGCGTTCGGCACGCAGCCCGGCGACGGGATGTGGCTGCCGCCCGCGGAACGAGTTCGCATCTGGTAACGCCGATGAATCCTGGCGCCATTCTCACGACAAGGAGAGACGACGGACATGTCCTGTAGAAAGACCTTCGCAGCCCTGCTGGCTGCTTGCCTGGCGACCGTAGCCTTCGCCGCCGACGATCCCCGCGACCAGCGCCACGAACTCATGGAGGGCGTTGGCGAGGCCGCCAAGGTCATCGGCGAGATGATGAAAGGCGAGCGCGCCTACGACGTCGACGCGGTGATGAACTCGCTCGACGTTTTCGACGACGCGTCGTCGTATTTCGGCGAGCTGTTCCCCGAAGGCTCGGAGACCGGCAATGACACCGAGGCGGCACCCGCGATCTGGGAGGATCGCGCCGGTTTCGAGGAGGCGCTGAAGACCTGGCGCGGCGCCACGATCGAGGCGATCAAGGCCGAGCCCGCGACGCTCGAGGAAGCCAAGCCGTTGCTCGGCGCGGTCTTCAACGCCTGCAAGAACTGCCACGACACCTACCGGATCAAGGACGAGTAGCGCCGGAGCCGGGCCCATGCGCCGCGCGATTGCCTTTGCCTTTGCACTGGCCGTGCTGGCAGCGTGGTGGCTGACCGCACCGTCGCGACTGGCTCTCGACGAGTTGCCGGACCACACGCCGAGTGCCGCAGCCGGGGAGCGCGCCTTCTGGGCCGGGGGTTGTGCGTCCTGCCATGCAACGCCGGTCGACGGCCGGCGTGCACGGGGCGACGGCAAGCTGGTCCTCGGCGGCGGCATGGAGTTGCCGTCGCCGTACGGGACGTTTCGTGTGCCGAACATCTCGCCGCACGAGGACGGCATCGGCGGCTGGTCGATGCTCGACTTCGTCAATGCCATGCAGCGCGGCGTCGCGCCCGACGGGCGCCACTACTACCCGTCGTTCCCGTTCGCCTCGTATGCGAAAGCGTCGACCGCGGACGTCATGGACCTGAAGGCCTATATCGATACGCTGCCGGCCGTGCCCGGGCGCGCCGGTGATCACGACCTGCATTTCCCCTGGACCGTCCGGCGCGGCATCGGGCTCTGGAAGCGGCTCTATCTGAGCGATCGGACGGTATCCCCCGTCGATGCAGACGATCCCCTGGCCGAACGGGGACGCGAGCTCGTCGAGGGCCTCGGGCATTGCGGCGAGTGCCACACCGAGCGCGATCGCTTCGGCGGCCTGGTCGAGGCACGCTGGCTGGCCGGCGCGCCCGACCCGGAGGGCAAGGGGCGCGTCCCGAACATCACGCCGGCCGGCAAGAATGTCGGCGACTGGTCGACCGCGGATCTCGTCTATTATTTCGAAGCCGGGTTCACGCCGGACTTCGACACGGTCGGCGGCTCGATGGTCGCCGTGCAGGAGAATCTCGCGCAGCTGGCCGAGCGCGATCGTGCCGCCATTGCGGCTTACCTGAAGTCCGTGCCCGCCATCGACTAGGGGCGGCGAGTCGTCAATCGGCGGCTTTCAATTTGCGCGAGTCGACCTCGTAGTGCGAACCGTCCTTGGCCTCGAGGTTGATCTCCCAGATCTCGTCGTCGGGCATCTGGGTCCTCTCCCGACCCGGCAGTTCGCGCTCGTCATCGACCTGCAGTCCCCAGACCCGCACATTGCGAATGCCGGCGACGGGGATGCGTGTATCATCGAACCTGGCGCGCAGCGCCGGGTCCACCTCGTCGTCCGCCCAGGTCGCAAATCCGCTGTCGGCGATGGCTGCGACGTGCGCGGGCATGTTCTGATTCTTGTCGGTCATTGCGTCGGATCCTCCTGAAACAAGGCTACGGGCGGCTTTCGCGGCATGGAATCCGTACTTGTGCCGACCGGGATGCGGGGTCCGTATTTGTCTCGATTGTCAGGCGGCGACTGGGACGTAAGGTAAGAACAAGGGATGTCCGCCGATATCCCGCGAGTGGAGGGCGACCGGATGTCAGTAATCAGCGTACTCGTTATTTGCGCGCTCATCGCGACCGTGGTCGTGCTGGGTCTCGGCTTGCGCTCGATGGCCAAGGGCGGCCAGTACGACGAGCAGCACGCCGAAAAATTCATGTGGGAGCGCGTCGCGCTCCAGGGTCTCGTCGTTGTTCTGCTGCTCGCGGCGGCCGTGCTGCTGAATACCTGACGGCCGCAATGTCGAGACGGGCAGGCGTCCGGCCTGCCGGCGGTTCGGATTCGCGGGCGGTGACGGCGGCGGCGATTGTGTAAAATGCCTGCCCCGCTTCCCGTGCAGCGACAGGACTCACAGCATGCGCATCGATGCGATCACGATCGGCCACAACCCCCCCGATGACGTCAATGTCATCATAGAGGTCCCCCTCGGAGGCCAGCCGATCAAGTACGAACTGGACAAGGAGGCCGGCACGCTGGTCGTCGACCGTTTCCTGTACACGCCGATGTCATACCCGGGCAATTACGGCTTCGTGCCGCACACGCTGTCCGAGGATGGCGACCCGATCGACGTGCTCGTCATCAACACGCGGGAACTCATCCCGGGCTGCGTGATCAATGTCCGGCCCATCGGGGTGCTGATCATGGAGGACAACGCGGGCCAGGACGAGAAAGTCATCGCGGTGCCGTCGCATGCGCTGACCAAGCGCTACGATAACATCCTGACTCACTCGGATCTGCCGGAGATCACGCTGCATCAGATCGAGCATTTCTTCGAGCACTACAAGGACCTCGAGCCCGGCAAGTGGGTCAAGATCGGCGACTGGCACGGTGTCGACGATGCAAAGCGGCTGATCAACGCGGCGATCGAGCGCGGCAAGAGATGACAACAAAAAAGGTGACAGTTACCTTTTTTTCTACGTTTGCCTGGTACTGATCGACCGACGGCAAAAAAGGTAACTGTCACCTTTTGTTGTCACTTCGTCGTTACAGCGCGTCGAAGAAGGCTTCCTGGCGCCTGCGCTCGCCGGCGTCGGGCAAGCGGCCGTGCGCGGCACCGAAATTGTCGTCGACGTGACG
>JBFGYM010000024.1:0-17259 GCA_041587435.1 Woeseiaceae bacterium | reverse complement strand
CTCGCGGCCAGCGGTGACGACAAGACGACCCTTCTCGTCTCGACCGCCGATACCGCGGGTGGCGCGGGCGTGTTGCACAACCTGCTGCAGCCGCTGGCGGCTCACGGCGTCAGCATGACTCGCATCGAGTCGCGGCCGTCGCGCCGCAGGAAGTGGGATTATGTGTTCTTCATCGATGTGGAGGGACACGCCGAGGAATCTCCGGTAGCCGACGCGCTGGAAGAGCTGCAACAGCGCGCGTCCCTGTTCAAGGTGCTCGGAGCTTATCCCAAGGCCGTCGGCTGACGCAGCCATGGACTTCAGGGTTACGCCGACCAAGCTCAGGGACGCAACAGTCGCCGTGCCGGGCGACAAGTCGATTTCACACCGCGCCGTGATGCTCGGCAGCATTGCCGAGGGCCGCACAGCGGTGCGCGGCTTCCTGGCCGGTGCGGATTGCCTCGCAACGGTGGCCGCGATGCGGGCCATGGGCGTCACGGTGGCGCAGCCGTCGGCGACGGAAATGTCGATCGAGGGGGTCGGTCTGCGTGGCCTCGAGGCGCCGCCGGGCGACCTCGATCTCGGCAATTCGGGCACGGCGATGCGGCTCATGGCGGGCCTGCTGGCGGGGCAGGCATTCGATACCGTGCTGACGGGCGACGCGTCGCTGTCGGGGCGGCCGATGGGGCGCGTCATTGCCCCGTTGACGCGCATGGGCGCCGTCATCGAAAGTGACTGCGACGGCACGCCGCCGCTGCAGATTCGGGGCGGTATGCGGCTGCACGGCATTCACTACGACCTGCCGGTTGCGAGCGCCCAGGTCAAATCGGCCGTGCTGCTGGCGGGGCTGTACGCGGACGGCAAGACCTCGGTTTCGGAGCCGGCCGTGACGCGCGACCATACCGAGCGCATGCTCCGCACCATGGGGGTGCCTGTTACTGCGACGGGCGCCCGGCGGATCGGCTTGCAGGGCGGTCAGGCGCTGACGGGCTGCGCGATCGACGTGCCGGCCGACCTGTCGTCGGCAACCTTCATAATTCTGGGCACATTGTTGTCGCAAGATGCGGATATCCTTATCAAGAAAGTCGGGGTCAACCCGACGAGAACCGGCGTCATCGACATCCTGAAGGGCATGGGTGCGGACCTCCGCCTGGAGAACCCGCGCCGCCTCGGCGACGAGCCCGTGGCCGACATCCGGGTGAAGGCTTCGCGGCTGCAGGGCGGTCCGGTCGATCCCGCGCTGGTCTCGCTTGCCATCGATGAATTCCCGGCGCTGTTCGTGGCGGCGGCGGCGGCATCCGGAGAGACGACGTTCTCGGGCCTGGCCGAACTCCGGGTCAAGGAAAGCGACCGCATTGCGGCAATGGCCGACGGTCTGCGCCGGCTCGGCATCGATGTCGAGGAGACGCCCGACGGGGCGGTCGTCCGCGGGGGGCGTTTTTCGGGCGGCGAGGTCGACAGCTTTCACGATCACCGCGTTGCCATGTCACTGGCCATGGCGGGTACAATCGCCGACGATATCGTAACGATCCGGGGCATCGACAACGTCCAGACGTCGTTCCCGGGATTCACGGAATGTGTCGCCGCAATGGGTGCCGATGTTCAGGTGGTTTAAGAAGAAAGCGTCCGCAGCCGCCATGGAGCCGCTGACGGTTCCCGTCATCACGATCGATGGGCCGAGCGGCTCCGGCAAAGGGACGATTGCCCGCCGGGTCGCCGAAGCGCTCGGCTACCACTTACTCGACAGCGGGGCTCTTTACCGTCTCGTCGCGCTGGCGGCCGAGGACGCCTGCGTGTCGCTGCACAACACGGACAGCCTCGCGCAACTGGCGCGCAATCTCGACGTGCGATTTGACAGTAATGCCGAAGGGGACGAGCGCGTATGGCTCGGTGGCGAGGACGTCACGGATCGGCTGCGAACGGAACAGACGGGAGCAGGGGCGTCGACCGTCGCCCAGATACCGGCCGTTCGGGAAGCCCTGTTCGAGCGCCAGCGCGCCTTCTGCCGCGCCCCGGGCCTCGTTGCCGACGGCCGCGACATGGGCACCCAGGTATTCCCCGATGCGCCGCTCAAGATCTACCTCACGGCCAGCGCCGAGGAGCGCGCCAAGAGGCGCCATAAGCAGTTGAAAGACAAGGGCTTGGATGTTAGCCTTGCCGCCCTTTCGCGGGACATAGAGAGACGCGACCGGCGGGATTCGGAGAGAACCGTGGCCCCGCTGAGGCCGGCGATGGATGCCAGATTCCTGGATTCGTCGGGCCTGTCCATCGAGGCGGTGACCAAGCAGGTCCTCGACTGGGCTGCCGAACTCTAGACATTCCTACCGAAGGATTTTGGACGGGGTCGAACAGGATGTTCGCTCCTTTTTTGTAATGACCGTCAGTCACAGGACGTGGCACGACGTTTGGGTGGGAGCAAGAGCTCCCGGGTTTTAGTCAACATGTCTGAATCATTTGCTGAGTTATTTGAAGAAAGTTTTGCCAGTCAACAGATAAAGCCGGGCTCGATCATCACCGGCACCGTTGTCGCGGTAAATGACGATGTCGTCATCGTCAGCGCCGGCCTCAAGTCCGAGGCCGTCATCCCCATCGAACAATTCAAGAACGACAAGGGCGAAGGCAGCATCGCCGTCGGTGACACCGTCGAGGTCGCTCTCGACGCCGTCGAAGACGGTTTCGGTGAGACCAGGCTGTCTCGCGAGAAAGCGATCCGAGCGCGGACGTGGACCGAGCTCGAAAAAGCCTTCGAGAAAGGTGAGGTCGTCGAAGGCGTGATCAACGGCCGCGTCAAAGGCGGATTTACGGTGGAAATCGACAATGTCCGCGCGTTCCTGCCGGGCTCGCTCGTCGACGTACGCCCGGTTCGCGATCCGGCCTACCTCGAAGGCAAGAGCCTCGAATTCAAGGTCATCAAGCTCGACCGTCGTCGCAACAACGTCGTGGTATCGCGCCGCGCGGTCGTCGAAAAGGAATACTCCGCAGAGCGTGAGCAACTGCTCGAGGAACTGCAGGAAGGCAATACCGTCAAGGGAATCGTAAAGAACCTGACGGACTACGGTGCCTTCGTGGACCTGGGCGGCATCGACGGATTACTCCACATCACCGACATGGCCTGGAAGCGCGTCAAGCATCCTTCCGAGGTCGTCGATGTCGGCCAGGAGATCGAGGTCAAGATCCTCAAGTTCGATCGCGAGCGCCAGCGCGTGTCGCTCGGCATGAAGCAGCTCGGCGACGATCCGTGGCAGGATCTCGCGCGCCGCTACCCGCAGCAGACACGCATCTTCGGCAAGGTGACGAACATTGCCGACTATGGCTGCTTCGTCGAGATCGAGGACGGTGTCGAGGGCCTCGTACACGTGTCCGAAATGGACTGGACCAACAAGAACGTCAACCCGTCGCGTGTCGTCACGGTCGGCGAGGAAGTCGAGGTCATGGTTCTCGAGATCGACGAGGAACGTCGGCGTATCTCGCTCGGCATCAAGCAGTGCAAGTCGAACCCGTGGGCGGAATTTGCCGCGACCTTCAACCGCAACGACAAGGTGTCGGGCCAGATCAAGTCGATCACCGACTTCGGCATCTTCATCGGCCTGGACGGTGGTATCGACGGACTCGTGCACCTGTCCGACATTTCGTGGGACCTGGTCGGCGAAGAGGCCGTGCGGAACTACCGGAAAGGCCAGGAGATCGAGGCGGCCGTTCTCGCCATCGACGCCGAGCGCGAGCGCATCTCGCTGGGCATCAAGCAACTCGAGAAAGACCCGTTCTCCAACTGGCTTGCGGCTCACCCGAAGAACTCGATCGTCAAGGGCACTGTCACCGAGGTGGACGCGCGCGGCGCGACCGTGGATCTCGGCGACGGCGTCGTCGGTTCGCTGCGGGCGTCGGAGCTCGCTCGCGGGCGCGTCGAGGATGCTCGGACGATGATCAAGGTCGGCGAGGAGATCGAGGCCAAGTTCACGAACGTCGATCGCAAGAACCGCTCGATCCAGCTGTCGATCAAGGCCAAGGAAGTGCACGAGGAGCAGGAGGCCGTCAGCAGCTACAAGTCTGACGCCGCCGCTGCGCCTGTTGGCACGACCCTCGGCGAGCTTCTCAAGGAAAAGATGTCCGGCGGAAGCAAATAATAAGTAAAAAGGGTAGCCCAGACCGCATGGTCTGGGCTACTATTGCCTTTAATATCCGTGGGTTACGCTGATCCAGCGGTACGGTAGAAGGTAAAATGACAAAATCAGAACTGATCGAAGCGATCGCCCGCAAGCAAAAACACCTCCCTGCCAAGGATGTCGAGCTGGCCGTCAAGCACTTGCTGGACCTGATGAGCGATTCTCTCGCGAAGGGCCAGCGCATCGAGATACGCGGGTTTGGCAGTTTTTCCCTGCATTATCGTCCGCCCCGCATCGGGCGCAATCCGAAGACCGGCGAAGCCGTTGCCCTGTCCGGCAAGTACGTACCGCACTTCAAGCCTGGCAAGGATCTGCGCGAACGCGTCAACGAAAGCCGCCACTTCCCGATCAAGAGTTGATCGGCCGCGGCATCAGGCCGCATCATAGTCGCGTCATTACCCGGATTCGCGGAGCACCCGCATGCTGAAACGTATCGGCCTGGCGATCCTGATCGTCCTCATCGTCGTCGTCATGGCGACCTTTACGGCCAACAACACTGGCATGATCGACATCGATCTCGCGTTCACCAGGGTAACCACCTCGATCCCTCTCGCTTTCACCGTGACGTTCGCATTGGGCTGGTTATTCGGTGTGCTGTGCCTCGGCTTCTTCGCCCTCAAACTGATCAACGAGCGCCGCATCCTGCGGCGGTCGCTGCGCATGAGCGAGAACGAGGTCAGCAGCCTGCGCAACCTGCCCCTGAGCGATGCCGACTGAGTCCACGTTTCTTCTCGCCGGCCTGTTCCTGCTGCTGGCTGCGGCCGGCTGGGCGATGGGCCGCTTCGGCGAGCGCGACGAGGAGGACGCGCCGCCACCGCTGAACATCGACTACCTGAAAGGGCTGAATTTCCTGCTCAACGAACAGACCGACCAGGCGCTCGAGCATTTCCTGAAGATGGTGCGCGTCGATGACAAGACGATCGAGACGCATTTCGCGCTCGGTAGCCTGTTTCGCCGCCGCGGCGAGGTCGATCGGGCGATTCGCATTCACCAGAACATCATTGCCCGTCCGGACCTCGCGTCCGAGCAGCGCGACCAGGCGCTGTATTCGCTGGCCAAAGACTACCTCGCGGCCGGCCTGCTGGACCGGGCCGAGAAGCTGTTCTCACGCCTCGCGGAGGGTTCCCGCTACCAGGTACAGGCGCTCGAGGCCCTGTGCGGCATTTACGAGCAGGAGCGCGAGTGGGAGAAGGCGATCGATGCCGGCAAGCGCCTGGAGGTGCTGGGGGGCAGGTCCCTTGCGCTGCAGATCGCACATTATTATTGCGAACTGGCCGAGGCGGCCGCAGGCAAGGGTGATTTCGCGTCGGCACGCCAGTACGTCAAGAACGCCCAGACGGGGCGGCCGCGCACGATGCGCGGCGCGTTGACGCGCGCCCACATTGCGCGCGACACGGACGATAACAAGACCGCGTTGAAGCTGTACCACCGCATCATCGACGAAAACACCTACCTGATCGCCGAGGCGCTTCCAGAGATCGTCGCGATTTACACGCGAGAAAACCAGGTCGGGGAACTCGAACGAGCGCTCAAGGCGTTGCTCGACGAGAATCCCGACATGGCCTCGCTCGTCGCCTACACGGCGATCGTCAACGACATCGGGGGCATACCGGTGATCGACGAATGCGTGCGCCAGTACATGCTCAATGAGCCAACCCTCGGCGAATTCGTCGATTTGCAGAAACTGTCGGGGGAAGCTGGCGACGGCGACGAGGCGTTCGTCAAGGTGCGCCGCGCGCTGTCGAAACTGGCGAGCGCGACGCCGCGCTACCAGTGCCAGGAATGCGGTTTTTCGAGTCAGCGATTGCTGTGGCAGTGCCCGAGCTGCCGCGACTGGGAGACCCAGCGGCCCGCTTCGCGGGTCCAGTTCGACACGGTGCTGCAGCACAGCTTCACGAAGTAAATCCCTGTCATTCGGCCCGATTCGCCGGCTGCGCCCGGCGGACATCCGGCCTAGGCTCGACTCTCGTCCACTTACGAGAAGGAGCTAAGGATGAGACTCTTCACCACGGCGGCGGCGCTCGTGCTGCTCGCGACCCCCGTATGCGTGCTGGCCGGTCCCGTCGACATCAACACCGCGGACGCGGAGACGATTTCGGCAGAACTCAAAGGCGTCGGCCTGACGAAAGCGAAGGCCATCGTCGAATACCGCAAGAAGCACGGCCCGTTCCGCAGCGCGGACGACCTGTCGCTCGTCAAGGGTATCGGCGAGCGCACGGTCGAGATCAACCGGGCCGACATTCGCGTCACGTCGGCCAAGAAATAGGGACGCTGCAACGCCCTGCGGCCGGGCCCGCGGCGCGGGCCCGGCTGTCCGGGTGAGCGTGACACTCGTCATGACGGCCTGACGTCGAATTCGCTATGATGCGAGCCACCTGAAGCCGTTGGAGCGCCATGTGGCACGCAAAGTTCGAGCAGCCGTATTTCCCGTCGCGGGACGGGGTACCCGGTTCCTTCCAGCGACCAAGGCGAGTCCCAAGGAGATGCTGCCGATCGTCGACAAGCCGCTGATCCAGTACGCGGTGGAGGAGGCAATCGCGGCCGGCGCCACCAAGCTCGTGTTCGTCACGGGCGCCTCGAAGCGCGCCATCGAGGATCATTTCGACACCGATCCCGAACTCGAACGCGCGCTCACGGAAGCGGGCAAGCATGACTTGCTCGAGTCGATCCGCAACATCGTCCCGCCGGGCGTGTCCTGCGTATACATACGCCAGGGCGAGCCGCTGGGCCTCGGCCACGCCGTCCTCTGTTCACGCCCGGCCGTCGGTGACGAGCCGTTCTTCGTGCATCTCGCGGACGACCTGATCGACGGGGAGCCCGGGTGCCTGGCGCAGATGGCGGCCGAATACGAGGCGCACGGCGGCAGCGTGATCGCCGTCGAGACCGTGCCCCCGGAACAGACGTCGAGCTACGGCGTCGTCGCGGTGGACGAGCGCAATCGCATCACGCGCATCGTCGAGAAACCGCCGCCTGAAGAAGCGCCGTCGAATTCCGCCGTGGTCGGCCGCTACCTGCTGGCACCCGGGATTTTCGACAAGCTGGAAAAAACGGGCAGGGGCGCCGGCGGCGAAATCCAGCTGACCGACGGCATTGCCGATCTGCTCGACGAACAGGCTGTGTATGCGTATTCGTTCTCCGGGACGCGCTACGACTGCGGCAGCAAGCTCGGCTATCTGCAGGCGACCGTCGCGTACGGCCTGAAGCACCCGGATACCAGGGAACAGCTCCGCAAGCATCTCGAGGCGGTTTCAAAGACCGCCGGCAGGTGACGGCATCGCCGTCCGGCGCGCTACGCGTTTGCCGCGTTCCGGTTCAAGAATGCCGCAACCAGTGCGCAGACGATGACGACGATGACGTCGCCGATAATCTGCTTCACGGCCAGCTCCCCCGGCATGATCTGCACGGTGTAGTAGATCATGTAGGTCGGGATCGGCGCGAAGATCGCGACCGCGACACCGAAGCGCAACCCCTGTTCGACCCAGGACTTGTTCTCGATGCCGCGCTGGTAGATCCAGACGAAGGCACCGGCCATCAGTACGTGAGCGAGCAACATGAAATGGAACAGGGCCATCGAGTCGTCTTCGGTGCGCATCATGTACGGCATCGTCGCGTAGATGTCCGACAGCCAGGCACCGTGCACGGCAAAGCTGCCGGCCATCCAGACGATGAAAACAGCGACCCACGAGATCAGAAACGTCTTGTTCATAGAACCCCCTTCCGGCCGGCCGTTCGCGTGATTGTTGTTTCGCCGGCCCGGTAGAGCCGCTATTCTATCTCACGTATCCCCAACTCGGCGAAGAAAAAATGAGACGAATCAGCACCTTGAGCGGCCAATGCCGCGCGGGTCCCTGATGTGACGGGCAAGTTGCCGCTGGCAATGCTGGTCGCCGCAAACCTCGTGCCCCTCGCGGGCGTCGTGTGGTGGGACTGGGACGTGTTCTTCCTGCTGCTGCTTTTCTGGAGCGAAAACGTCGTCATCGGCATCTTCGGCATTGCCCGAATGATCGTCGCCGGCAAGACGGAATCCGTGGCGGAAAGCCTGTTCCTGCCTATCTTCTTCCTGCTGCACTACGGTGGCTTCATGTTCGGCCACTTCATGGTGCTGTTCGGCATGTACGAGGGCAGCGTCGCGCCGGCCGGGGAGCACCTCGAGCCCAGGGACTATTACGGCCTGATCGTCGAGAAACTCAACTGGGTGCCGGTAGCTGCCCTGTTCATCTCGCACGGGTGGTCATTTGTCGAGAACTTCATGGGCGGCCGGGAACACGAACGCCTGACGCCTAACCAGGCCATGACACTGCCGTACCGTCGCATGTTCATCACGCACATTGCGCTGATCGCCGGCGGCTTCTTTCTCATCGAGAAGGGCCAGCCGCTGGCAGGCCTCGTCCTGCTCGTTCTCATGAAAATCGGCCTCGACGTGACGTTTCACCGGCGCGAGCACGCCCGGCTGTCGGAGCAGGCTTTGCCTGCCGGTTCGCCCGAATAAAAAAGCCCGCTCGTGAGCGGGCTTTCCGGAAAGTGGCTCCCCGGGCCGGACTCGAACCAGCGACCAACGGATTAACAGTCCGTCGCTCTACCAACTGAGCTACCGGGGAACGGTCCGCGCCTTGGGACGCGGGCCGCGATTCTGGTCCAGCACCGGGCCCATGTCAAGCCGCGGCCGCCCGGCCGATGCGCCGGACGGACTCCTCGAGTTCGGCCATCGAACACGCGAAAGAAAGCCGGATGTAGCCCGGGGCGCCGAACGCGGAGCCCGGTACGCAGGCGACGTCGGCCTCGTTCAGCAGGCGCTCCACGAACCCGACGTCCGAGCCGGCACCGGTCGCCTCGATTGCGCCGCGCACGTCCGGGAATGCGTAGAACGTGCCTTCGCCGGGCCGGCAGCGGAACCCGGCAAGGTCGTTCAGCGCGGCGACGAGGAAATCGTGGCGGGCCCGGTACGCGGCGGCCATGTCCGCGACGCAGGCCTGGTCGCCGTTCAGCGCCGCGACGGCCGCGGCCTGGGACACACTGCACGCATTGGTCGTGCTCTGGCTCTGGATCGTCTTCATGGCCGTAATCAGCTCGTGCGGCCCGGCCGCGAATCCGATGCGCCAGCCGGTCATGGCATAGGCCTTCGACACGCCGTTGGTGGTGACCGTGCGGTCTTTCAGGGCCGGGCAGGCCGCGGCAAAGCTGACGAAGGGCGCATCCGCCCAGTGAATGTGCTCGTAGATGTCGTCCGAGACGACCACGACCTGGGGGTAGTGCTCGAGCACGGCGCCGAGAGCCTGCAGCTCCGCTGCGCTGTAACTCGCGCCGGTCGGGTTGGACGGGCTGTTGAAGACGAACAGCCGCGTCCTGTCGGACACCGCGTCATCCAGCTGCTGCGGCGTGATCTTGAAGTCCTGCTCGATGCCGGCCTCGACGATGCGCGGCTCTGCGCCCGCGAGGCGCACCATGTCGGGGTACGACACCCAGTACGGTGCGGGAATGATCGCTTCGTCGCCGGGTCCGAGCAGGGCCATGCACAGGTTGAACAGCGCCTGCTTGGCGCCGCTCGTGACGAGAATCTGCGACATGTCGTAGTCGAGACCGTTCTCGCGCGAGAACTTGGCCTGCACGGCCGCCTTCAGTTCGGCCGTGCCGTCGATGGGCGTGTAGCGGGTCTGGCCCGCGCGGATCGCCGCGATTGCGGCGTCGCCGATATGCCGGGGCGTGGGGAAATCCGGCTCGCCCGCGCCGAGGCTGATCAGGTCGCGGCCCGCGGCACGCAATTCGGCGGCCAATGCGAGCACGGCACCGGTCGGCGAGGGCTTTACGGCGGCCATGCGTTGCGAAACTGGTAAACTCACTCGATTGTCTCCGTGATACGCAATCCGATGGTACGTGAAGCGACTACGCTGCCCAATACCCCGCACGCAGACCGCGACCGGCTGACGCTGGTGGCCGGTTTCAGCCCGGCAGGCGATCAGCCCGAGGCGATCGACTCGCTCGTGGACGGGCTCGATGACGGCCTGGCGCGGCAGATCCTGCTCGGCGTGACGGGCTCGGGCAAGACGTTCACGATGGCCAGCGTCATCGAGCGGACGCAGCGGCCGGCGATGATCCTCGCGCCGAACAAGACACTCGCGGCGCAACTCTACGGCGAAATGCGGGAATTCTTCCCCAATAACGCCGTCGAGTATTTCGTGTCCTACTACGACTACTACCAGCCCGAAGCCTACGTCCCGTCGTCGGACACCTACATCGAGAAGGACGCCTCGATCAACCAGCACATCGAGCAGATGCGCCTGTCCGCGACCAAGGCACTGATCGAGCGGCCGGACGCGATCATCGTGGCGACGGTGTCCGCGATCTACGGCCTCGGCGATCCCGAAGCGTACTTCAGCATGGTGTTGCACCTGACGCGCGGTGACCGTATCGAGCAACGCGCGATCCTGCGGCGCCTCGCCGAGATGCAGTACACGCGCAACGAGCTGGATCTCGCCCAGGGCACCTACCGCGTGCGGGGTGACGTGATCGACATTTTCCCGGCCGAGTCGGAGCGGGACGCCGTGCGCATCGAGCTGTTCGACGACGAGGTCGAATCGATCGCGCACTTCGACCCGCTGACGGGCGAGGTGCTGCGCCGCGTGCCGCGCTACACCGTGTTCCCGAAGACGCACTACGTCACGCCGCGCGAAAAATTGCTGGCTGCCTGCGAGGAGATCAAGGTCGAGCTGAAAGACCGACTTTCCTACCTCAGGAAGCATGAAAAACTGCTGGAAGCTCAAAGACTTGAGCAGAGAACTTTATTTGATTTAGAGATGATCAGGGAGCTCGGCTACTGCTCCGGCATCGAAAACTACTCGCGCTACCTGTCCGGGCGGGCGCCCGGGGAGCCGCCGCCGTGCCTGTTCGACTACGTGCCGGACAACGCATTGCTGATCATCGACGAGAGCCACGTGACGGTGCCGCAGCTCGGCGCCATGTACAAGGGCGACCGTTCGCGCAAGGAGACCCTCGTCGAATACGGCTTCCGGCTGCCGTCGGCGCTCGACAACCGGCCGCTCAGGTTCGATGAGTTCGAGCGGCTGTCGCCGCAGACGATCTACGTGTCGGCGACCCCCGGGACTTACGAGCGGGATCACGCGGACAACACGGTGGAGCAGGTGGTGCGCCCGACCGGCCTCGTCGACCCGGTCGTCGAGGTGCGGCCCGCGCGGACGCAGGTCGACGACCTGCTGTCCGAGATCGGGCGACGCGTCGCGGCTCGGGAGCGCGTGCTGGTCACGACACTGACGAAACGCATGGCCGAGGACCTGACCGATTACCTGCGCGAACACGGCGTCGCGGTTCGCTACCTGCATTCGGACATCGGCACCGTGGAGCGGACCGAGATCATTCGCGATCTTCGTCTTGGCGCTTTCGACGTGCTGGTCGGTATCAACCTGTTGCGCGAGGGGCTCGACATGCCGGAAGTCTCGCTCGTCGCGATCCTTGACGCCGACAAGGAAGGTTTCCTGCGCTCCGAGCGGTCGCTGATCCAGACCATCGGGCGGGCGGCCCGCAACCTCCACGGCACGGCGATTCTCTATGCGGACGTCGTGACGGGCTCGATGCAGCGGGCGATCGACGAGACCGAGCGGCGCCGGGAAAAGCAGGTCGCATACAATGCCGATCACGGCATTACGCCGACCACGATCATCAAGCAGGTCGCGGACGTGATGGAGGCTGCGTACCCGGCGCCACAGACGGCGAGACGCAAGGCGGCCGACCGCAAGGGGGTCTACGAGGTGCTGAGCACCGAGGAACTGCTGAAAAAAGCCGCGCGGCTCGAAAAGAAGATGCTCGGGCACGCGCGGGACCTCGAGTTCGAGGAGGCCGCAAGGCTGCGCGACGAGATCCAGGAGATCCGCGCGCAGGCGTTCGGTTTCGACGGGCAGAAAGCCGTTTGAATCCCTTGCAGTAGGGAAGGCGCTTGAGTATCTTACGGCTCCCTTCGGGAGCACGGGCGGTTAGCTCAGGGGTAGAGCGCCACGTTGACATCGTGGAGGTCGCAGGTTCGAAACCCGCACCGCCCACCATTCCCCCCAAAAAAAAGCACCTGATTTTTTTGGATTTTTCGGTTCACCGAGGTTGTTTCCTGCGCGCGGGATTATTAGAATCGCGTTCCCGCTCCCGGCGCGCTGTGGCGCTGTCGGCGAAGATCGGGTAAGATGTTGATTTTGCGGAGGATTTGAGTATCGCAGTTAATAAGCGCGTCAGGCGAAACGACGAAATCGAGGCCACCCAGGTGCGGGTCATCCGCGCCGACGGTGAGCAGGCAGGAGTTATGGGCATCGCCGAGGCGATCGCCATGGCCTTCGACGCGGGGCTCGACCTGGTCGAAGTGTCCCCGATGGCGGAGCCGCCTGTGTGCCGCATCATGGATTTCGGCAAGTACTTGTTCGAGCAGAACAAGAAGAACCAGTCTGCGAAACGCAAGCAAAAACAGGTCCAGGTAAAGGAGATCAAGTTCCGTCCGGGAACGGAGGAAGGCGATTACCAAATCAAGCTCAGGAAGCTCGTGCAGTTTCTCGAGCATGGCGACAAGACGAAAGTCACGTTGAGATTCAGGGGCCGGGAGATGGCGCACAAGGAACTGGGCGCGAAGCTCCTGGCCCGGGTCAGGGACGACCTCGAAGAATACGGTTCGGTAGAGCAGATGCCGCAAATGGAAGGCCGGCAGATGGTCATGGTGATCGCACCGAAGAAACACTAGGTGCAGCACCCGAACCGGGTACAAGAGACTAACGGTTGCAGGAGCGGCCCCGGCCGCGAATCGACCATTAATCCGCCTGCCGCGGCCCCCGGGGTTCGTTGCAAGGCTTGAAGGAAACACAATGTCAAAGATGAAAACCAACCGGGGCGCCGCGAAGCGCTTCAGCAAGACGGGCAAGGGCGGCTACAAGCGCTCCCAGTCCCACCTCAATCACATTCTCACGAAGAAGAAGTCCAAGCGTAAGCGCCAGCTCGGCAACACGCTGCAGGTTGCAGATGCCGACGTGAAGGCCGTGAAGCGCATGCTTCCGTACAGCTGAGGGGAGATTGAGAAATGGCAAGAGTGAAGCGTGGCGTTACCGCCAAGGCGCGTCATAAAAAAGTCCTCGGCAAGGCCAAGGGTTATTACGGCGCTCGCAGCAAGCTGTTCAAGACGGCCAAGCAGGCCGTCATCAAGGCCGGGCAGTATGCGTACCGCGACCGCCGCCAGCGCAAGCGCCAGTTCCGCCAGCTGTGGATTACGCGTATCAACGCGGCCGCACGCCTGCACGGCCTGTCGTACAGCCGCCTGATCAGCGGCCTGCACAAGGCGGAGATCGAGGTCGACCGCAAGGTCCTCGCCGACATTGCGGTCCACGATCCCGAAGGCTTCGGCGCGATTGCCGAGGCTGCCAAGGCGGGTCTGGAACAAAGCGCCGCGTCGTAAGATCGCGTGAACCGGTCGGCACCCGTGCCGGCCGGTTCGATTCCACAATCATGACTTCCCTGAGCGACCTCGTTACCAAGGCGGCGTCCGATATCGACGCTGCAAACGACCTTGCCGCCCTCGATGCGGTGCGTGTGTCCTACCTCGGCAAGAAGGGCGAGATCACGGCCCGCCTGAAGACGCTGGGTCAGCTGCCGCCCGGGGAACGGTCATCGGCCGGGCAAGCCATCAACCAGGCCAAGCAGGACGTGCAGCAGCGTCTCAACGCGCGCCGCGCAGCGCTGGAAGCCGCTGCGCTCGAGGCGAAGCTCGCGGCGGACGCCGTCGACGTGACCTTGCCGGGTCGCGGCCCCGGAATCGGCGGGTTTCATCCCGTCTCGCGAGCCATGCTGCGCATCGAGAAGATATTTCGCAATGCCGGCTTCGGCGTCCGCTCCGGCCCCGAGATCGAAGACGATTTCCACAATTTCACGGCGCTCAACATACCGGACGACCACCCGGCGCGTGCCATGCACGACACGTTCTATTTCCCGGGCGGCAACCTGCTGCGCACCCATACCTCGCCCGTGCAGATCCGCTCGATGGTCGAGGAGGGCGCGCCGATCAGGATCATCGCGCCCGGGCGCGTTTACCGCTGCGACTCGGATCAGACCCACACGCCGATGTTTCACCAGGTCGAGGGACTCGTCGTCGACGAACACGTCAGCTTTGCCCACCTCAAGGCGGTCCTGCACCAGTTCGTCGAGGCTTTCTTCGAGCGCAAGGCCGAACTGCGGTTTCGGCCGAGCTATTTCCCGTTCACGGAACCGTCGGCCGAGGTCGACGTGTCGTGGGGTGAGGACAAGTGGCTCGAGATCCTGGGCTGCGGCATGGTGCATCCGAACGTGCTGGAGGCCGCGGGTGTCGATGCCGAGAAGTACACGGGCTACGCATTCGGCATGGGCGTCGAGCGCCTCGCGATGCTGCGTTACGGCGTCACGGATCTGCGTACGTTCTTCGAAAACGACCTCCGATTCCTGCAGCAGTTCAGGTAGGCACGATGAAGATTGCAGAATCCTGGTTGCGCGAATGGGTCGATCCCGACCTCACGACCGAGGAACTCGGCCACCAGCTCACGATGCTGGGCCTCGAAGTCGACGGAATCGAGACCGAGGGCGAGGGTCTCGGCGACGTGATCGTGGCGGAGGTCGTCGAGTGCGGCAAGCACCCCGACGCCGACAAGCTGAGCGTGTGCAAGGTCTCCGACGGCGGCGACGAACTCATTGACATCGTCTGCGGGGCGGCGAACGTCCGCAGGGGACTCAAGGCGCCACTGGCGAAACCGGGCGTCACGTTGCCGAACGGGCTCAAGCTCCGCAAGGCCAGGATCCGCGGTGTCGTCTCGAACGGCATGCTGTGTTCAGCCGTCGAACTCGGTCTCGGCGACGACTCGGAGGGCATCATGGAGCTTGCCGACGACGCGCCCGCGGGCCAGCCGCTGAACGAGTTGCTGCGACTGCCCGATGCCGTGATCGACGTCGACCTGACGCCGAACCGCGGCGACTGTTTCAGCGTTCTCGGCGTTGCCCGTGACGTGGCGGCCCTGACCGGCGCCGCGCTCAAGGACGCCGTCGTCGAGCCGGTGCCGTCGACGATCGACGATGTGCACCCGGTCGAACTCGTCGAACCGGCTGGGTGCCCGCGCTTTGCGGGCCGCGTCATTCGCGGCATCGACCCCGCGGCCCGCTCTCCGATGTGGCTCGTGGAGAGACTGCGGCGCGCGGGATTGCGAGGCATCTCGCCGGTCGTCGACGTCACGAATTACGTCATGCTCGAGCTCGGCCAGCCGTTGCACGCCTACGATGCCGCCTTGTTACAGGGACCGATCCGGCCGCGCCTGGCTCGGCCGGGCGAAACCCTGACATTGCTCGACGAAAAGGACGTCGCACTCAACGAGGACACGCTGATCATCACCGACGACAGCGGGCCGATCGGCATTGCGGGCATCATGGGCGGACTGAGCACCGCCGTGTCGGATGCGACGACCGATGTGTTCTTCGAAGCGGCGTTCTGGCCGCAGGGATTCATGGCGGGCAGGGCGCGCGCCTATGGCATGCACACCGACGCGTCGCTGCGCTTCGAACGCGGTGTCGACCCCGAAGGTCAGGCACGTGCCGTTGAACGTGCGACGCAGTTGTTGCTGGCCATTGCGGGCGGCGAGGCGGGCCCGCTCGTGCTCGAGTCGGCGGATGAACACTTGCCGGTGCGGCGCGATATCGTCCTGCGCAAGAGCCGCCTCGCTCACCTGCTCGGTCTCGAGATCGACCCGTCTGAAGTGACGCGGATTCTGCGTGCACTGCAGATGCACGTGACCGAAATGGACGACGGCTGGCGCGTCCGCGGGCCGAGCCATCGTTTCGACATCGTCAACGAAGTCGACCTCATCGAGGAAGTGGCGCGCATTCATGGCTACGACGCGATTCCCGAGACGACGCTGTCGGCTGCTTCGCCGCTCGAGGCGGTCACCGAATCCCGAATCGATCTCGAGCGCGCAGCCGCAACTTTGATCGCGCGCGATTACCAGGAGGTCGTCACCTACAGCTTCATCGACGCCGAGGCGAACACCCGTTTCACCGGTGAAGAATCGCCGCTCGTGTTGAGCAATCCGATCTCGTCGGAACTCTCCGTCATGCGTTCGTCCCTGTGGCCGAGCCTGGTCGCGGTGGCGGCGGCCAACGCGGCACGGCAGCAGGAACGGGTGCGCATTTTTGAAGCAAGCCGCTCCTACCATGGCACGCTGAAAGCCCATGACGAGGTCGTGCGACTCGCCGGTCTCGCGATGGGCTCCGCCCTGCCCGAGCAGTGGGGTGCTAAACCAGAAAGCGTTGATTTCTTTGACATAAAGGCCGACGTCGAAGCAGTCCTGGCCCTCACCGGACACACCGACGACCTGCGCTTTGTCGCGGCCGAGCACCCGGCGCTGCAACCCGGCCAGGCCGCCGAGGTTCGCCGCGGCGACGACGTGGTCGGTGTCCTCGGCAGGCTGCATCCGCGCCTCGCGAAAGACCACGATCTCAAGCGCGCGGTCTTCGTCTTCGACCTCGACGCGTCGCAAGCGTTGACCTCGTCTGCGCCTGCCGCGCAACCCGTTTCGAAGTACCCCGCAATCCGTCGCGACATCGCCGTCGTCGTCGACGACGGGGTGTCAGCCGACGAACTCGTGAAGGCGGTCGCATCGAGTGTGCCGGGACTCATTCGGCATGTCAGAATTTTTGACATTTACAAAGGCAGCGGAATAGAAGCAGGGCGAAAAAGCGTCGCAATAGGCTTGATTTTGCAGGAAACATCGCGCACCCTTACTGACGAAGATGCGGACTCCGCGATGGCAGCCGCAATCGCCGCGCTCAAGAAGAATTTCGCCGCTGACCTGAGAGACTGATTCCCGATGGCATTGACCAAAGCAGACATGGCCGAGTCATTGTTCAATGAACTGGGTCTCAACAAGCGTGAAGCTCGCGAATTGGTCGACATGTATTTTGAGGAACTGCGCGCATCACTCGCAGTTGGGGAGCAGGTCAAACTTTCCGGTTTCGGGAATTTCGACCTTCGGGATAAAAAAGAAAGGCCGGGGCGCAACCCGAAGACGGGGGAAGAGATTCCGATCACCGCACGCCGTGTAGTGACGTTCAGGCCAGGACAAAAACT
>JBFGYM010000023.1:0-17465 GCA_041587435.1 Woeseiaceae bacterium | reverse complement strand
GGCAGTGCGGACATGCTCGAGTGTCTCGGAATGCCGCTGCCGCTGCACGAAGAGGGTGCCATCAACTGCCTGCAGGCGACCGGTTTCACGTTCCTGTTCGCGCCGGCCTACCACCCGGCAATGAAGGCCGTCGTGCCGATCCGGGGCGCCCTCGGCGTACGCACGGTCTTCAACGTGCTCGGGCCGCTGACGAACCCGGCGGCGCCGCCGTTCCAGCTGATCGGCGCGTACAGCCGGGAGGCGGCAAGGCTGATGGCGGAGACGCTGGCCGGCATGCCGCTCGAGCGCGCCTTCGTCGTGCACGGTGAGCCCGGGTGGGACGAGGCGACGCCGGCGGGCGAATTCGTGCTCTACGATGTGCGCCCGGGAAGCGTCGAAAAGTCCGTGCGCTCGCCGGCCGACTACGGCATGGTCCGATGCGATCCGGCCGCGCTCGCAGGCGGCGACGCAGAGCACAATGCGCGCGAGCTGGAGCGCGTTTTCTCGGGCGAAGACAGGGGCGCGCACCGCGATGCGCTGCTGATGGGAACCTCGCTGGTGCTCGAATGCCAGGGTGTCGCCAGGGATGCTCTTGACGGCGTTGCGCAGGCGGCGGCCGCGATCGACGACGGTCGTGCCGCGGCGTTTCTCGACAAGCTGAAGGACCATTTCGCAGGCCGATGAGCGATTTCCTGCAGGGTATGGCGAAGAGCAGCGCGCAACGTGCCGCGCTGGCGCCGTCGTTCACGGATGCCGACTTCGACAAGCCCGTCGTGCCGCTGTCTCTCGGCGCCTTCGACATCATCGCCGAGATCAAGCAGCGCTCTCCCGCCGAAGGCAAATTAGGGTGTCAGACACCTTATTCCGAGTCTAAAGGTGTCAGTCACCTTATTTCCCGCGCGCAGCACTACGCGTCCGGCGGCGCCGCGGCGATCTCTGTGTTGACAGAGCCGAGCCGCTTTGACGGCGAGCTTGCTCATCTAGCGGCGGTCGCCGCCGCCGTTCCGGACACACCCGTCATGCGCAAGGATTTCCTTGTCGAGCCCGTGCAGGTACTCGAGGCGCGCAAGGCCGGCGCGAGCGGCGTATTGTTGATCGCAACGATGCTCGACGATGCGAAGTTGTCGTCGATGCTCGACGTCGCATTCGAGCACGGCATGTTCGTGCTGCTCGAGTCATTCGACGAATCCGACCTGCTGCGCTGCGCGCGTTTTCTCGACCGCGAAGGCGAACTGCTGATCGGCGTCAACACGCGCAACCTGCGCACGCTCGAGGTCGACGGCGACCGGCTGCGCCGTCTCGGACCGTCACTCCCCGCCGCGCGCTGCGTCGCGGAGAGCGGCCTGTGCAGCGCCGACGATGCGGCAGAGGTCGCCGCGTGGGGTTACACGCTGGCATTGGTTGGCACGGCGCTGATGCGCAGCGACGATCCGCAGGAACTCGTGCGGGCGATGAAGGCAGCGGGGGCGGCGGCATGCTCGTGAAGATCTGCGGCCTCAGCACGCGCGCGCACGTTCAGGCGGCCGTCGCCGCCGGTGCGGATGCGATCGGCTTCGTCTTCGCCGAGTCGGTGCGGCGCGTCACGCCGGAACACGCCGCCGCGATCACTAATACGGTGCCAGTCACCATAAAAAAAGTCGCGGTCATGCTGCACCCGTCCAATGACGAGTGGCGGCAGGTGCTGGCGTGCTTCGGTCCTGACGTCCTGCAGACGGACGCCGACGACTTCGGGTCGCTCGACGTGCCCGGGGACGTCGAGTGCTGGCCGGTTTTTCGGCAAGGAAATAAGGTGACTGACACCAAAACAGGTACCGTGTTCCTGTACGAGGGTGCGAAAAGCGGGCGGGGCGAAACCGTCGACTGGGCCGAGGCCGGGCGCGTCGCGCGTCGGGGAAGCATGATTCTCGCGGGCGGCCTGGATGCGTCGAATGTTGCCGCGGCGATCCGGACGGTCCGACCTTACGGCGTCGACGTGTCGAGCGGGGTCGAATCGGCGCCGGGCAAGAAAAGCGCGGCGATGATCCAGGAATTCATCAAGGCGGCGCGAGCCGCGGAGAACGACCAATGAGTGCAGTACTGCAGCGCGACGAGGCCGCCCGCTTGCTCGACGCGGCAATCCGCGGCGAGTTGCCCGATGAGCGTGGCCGATTCGGCCCGTTCGGCGGCCGCTACGTGCCCGAAACCCTGGTGCCGGCATTCGAGCGCCTGGAACGCGGCGTGCGGAAGTACCTTCACGACCCGGGCTTCCAGGCCGATTACCGGCGGGAGTTGCGCGAATGGGTCGGGCGCCCGACGGCCCTGACGTTTGCGCCGCGGCTCTCCGAAGCCTGGGGGGCGGACGTCTGGCTGAAGCGCGAGGACCTCGCGCACACGGGCGCGCACAAGATCAACAACGCGATCGGCCAGGCGCTGCTGGCCAAGCGCCTCGGCGCAAAGCGGGTCATCGCGGAAACCGGCGCCGGCCAGCACGGCGTCGCGTCGGCGGCCGCCTGTGCGCGCGTCGGCCTGCCGTGCACGGTGTACATGGGCGCCGTCGACATGGAGCGGCAGGCACCCAACGTGGATCGCATGCACCGCCTCGGCGCGGAATGCGTCGCCGTCGAGTCCGGTGACAAGACGCTGCGTGCGGCAATCGACGAGGCGCTGCGCAACTGGGTGACGGATCCGCACGGCACGTATTACCTGCTCGGCTCGGCCGTCGGCGCACATCCGTACCCGTATCTCGTGCGCGAGCTGCAGTCGGTTATCGGCCAGGAGTCGCGGCAGCAGATGCTCGAGCAGGCGGGCGCACTGCCCGACGCCGCGTTCGCGTGCGTCGGCGGCGGGTCCAACGCGATCGGCCTCTTTTATCCCCTGCTCGGCGACGACATCGAGCTGATCGGCGTCGAGGCCGGCGGCACGGGCCCCGGACTGGGACAGAATGCGGCGACGCTCGCGACAGGCACGCCCGGGGTCTTGCAGGGCTCGTACACGATCATCCTGCAGGACGATGACGGACAGGTGCAGGAGACGCACTCGATCTCGGCGGGCCTCGACTACTCCGGTGTCGGTCCCGAGCATGCCCTGCTGCAGGCGACGGGCCGGGTCAGGTACATCTCGGCCGCGGATGACGAGGCCCTGGAGGCGCTCGAGGAGTTGTGCGCGGCCGAGGGCATCCTGACGGCGCTCGAAACCTCGCATGCATTCGCCGCGGCAAAGAAATACGCGCAGGAAAACCCCGGCAAGAAGATCCTGATCGGCAACTCGGGGCGCGGCGACAAGGACATGCCCACATTGACCAAGTACCCGGCGAGGATTCGCAAGCATGCTGGCGCATGAACGCATCGGCGCGGCCATCCGCGCCGCCAACGAGAACGGGCGCCCGGCGCTCATTCCGTTCATCACGGCCGGGTACCCGGAGCCGGACGACTTCATCGCTACGCTGAAAGCCGTTGCAGAAGTCGGCGACGTCGTCGAACTCGGCATCCCGTTCTCGGACCCGATGGCGGACGGCATGACGATCCAGCGTTCGAGTTTCGAGGCGCTGCGGAAGGGCGTCAGCCTGAAATGGATCTTCGACCGGCTCGACGCAGCGCAGGGCGAAATCGGGGCGCCGCTCGTCATGATGTCCTACCTGAACCCGCTGCTCGCATTCGGCTACGACAAGCTCGCCGAGCGCGCGCTCGCGGCCGGCGTGTGCGGCTTCATCGTGCCGGACCTGCCGTTCGAGGAGTCGCAGGAGATTCGCGAGGCGCTCGAGGCGAAGGGCCTCGGACTGATCCAGCTCGTGACGCCCGCGACACCCGACGACAGGCTGCGATCGCTGTGCGCGGCGTCGCGCGGCTTTGTGTATGCCGTGACGATAACGGGCATCACGGGCGGCGATGCCGGCCTGCCGTCCGGCCTCGCCGATTACCTCGACAAGGTATCCGGGATGTCGACGCTGCCCGTGTGCGCCGGTTTTGGCATTCGCGCGGCCAAGGACATCCGCAACGTCGGCACCCATGCGGCCGGTGCAATCGTCGGATCGGCGCTCGTCGAGGTGCTGGAGCGAGGCGAGGACCCCAGGAAATTCCTGGGATCGCTGCTCGGCTGATTACTTCGCGGCCACCGTCTGTTCGCCGCGGTACATCCTGTTGCCGCTGCAGGTCGCCAGTTCGTCGAACTCTTCGTCGAATTCGGGACCGGCGTCTGCGACCTTGGCCCACGCTGCGGCACTCGGATAAGAGTCGACCCACATGAATCCTCCGAAGTCTCCAACGACGGGCGTCACATAGGAACTCGTAATCTCGTCCGTACCGGCCGTTTCACGCGCCCACTTGAGCCACCTGGCGTTTACGGCCATGATTTCTTCCTTGGTCTTGCCGTCATTGAGCTTGCAGGAATAGACGACACTGACCGGGTCGGCGGCGGCGGCGAATGACAGACCGAGGAACAATGCGGCGACGATCGTAATTGCGGTTTTCTTCAACATGATGGACCCCTTTTTCTTGTTGGTATGTAGCCAGTATAGAAGAGATAATCGATAGCACCATGAAGAAGCTGACGTCCGCCGAATCGATCATCCTGGTCAATCACTACAGGAACCTGCTCGCGGCCGAGGGTATTCCGACAGAGGTGCGCAACCAGCATCTCGGTTCTGTCATGGGCGAGATCCCGTTCTTCGAAACCTGGCCGCAGCTCTGGGTCGTCAACGATCTCGACTACGACCGTGCAACGCAATTGATCGAAGCCGTCGATGCCGAGAGCCCGAGCGAACCCTGGACCTGCAACAAGTGCGCCGAACAGAACGAGGGGCAGTTTTCGGTTTGCTGGAACTGCGGCACGCAGGCCGATTAAAAGGGGTCGAACCGGTTTATTGTCATGCAATAAATCGGTTCGACCCCATTACAGCTACGGCATGCCGCGCGCCAGCAACGACGTGCCCGCGATCTCGCTGCGCAGGATCGCGGCCACCTTCTCGGGCTGCATCGGCCGGCTGATCAAAAAGCCCTGTGCGAGGTTGCAATTGCAGCTCTTCAGGAATTCGAGCTGAGACAGCGTCTCGACGCCCTCGGCGGCAACTTCGATGTCGAGTCCCTGTGCCATGGCGATCGCGGCGCGCACGATGCGCTGGTGGCTGTCGTTTTCCATGATGTCGGCAACGAGTTCGCGGTCGAGCACGAAGCTGTCGATGAAGCCGTTGTCGAGCGATTCGAACGAGACGTCGCAGGTGCCGAAATGATCGAGTGACAGGCGAATACCGAGCTTGCGCAGGCCGCGCAGTGTCTCGAGTTCGGCGGAGCGCTTGCGCACGATCTGGCCATCGCCGATCTCGAATTCGATGCAACCCGGGTCGAGCGCCGTGTCGGTGAGAATCCCGGCGACGACATCGACGAGCCGCTGATGCATCAGCTGTTGCGGCGAAAGGTTGATCGCGATCGACAGGTCCGGCAGTTCGAAGCGTTTTTGCCAGGTGGCCAGCTGGCGGCACGCCGTCTGCACGACCCATTCGCCGGCCGAATGAATCAGACCGGAGCTTTCGAGGATGGGCAGGAAACGCGCGGGCGGCAGCAGCCCGAATCGTGGATGCTGCCAGCGCAGCAGCGCCTCGAGCCCGATCAGGCGGCTCGACGCCAGGTCGATGCGCGGCTGGTAGTGCAGCACGAACTCATCGCGAACCAGCGCGTGGCGAAGTCCGACCTCGAGTTCCTCGCGCTGCGCGAGCTTGGTGTTGAGCGCCGCCGAGTAGTACTGGAATCGCCCGCCGCCGCGCTTCTTGGCTTCGTACATCGCGACGTCGGCGGCCTTGACCAGGCGCTCGGCCGTGTCGCCCGAGTCGGGGTACAGCGCGATGCCGATGCTCGGCGTCGCGTAGACTTCGCTATGGCCTATCTCGTACTTGTCCGACAAGACGAGCAGCAGCTTTTGTGCCGCCGCCGCCGCGTTGCCGGCTTCACCAAAGTCCTCGAGGCAGACGACGAATTCGTCGCCGCCCCAGCGGCCGACGAAGTCGCCGATGCGAAGGTTGGCCTTCAGCCGGTCGGCGACGTGGCACAGCAGGGCATCGCCGATGTCGTGCCCCAGCGTGTCATTGACCGACTTGAAGCGATCGAGATCGATGAACAGCGCGGCCAGCGGTGCAGCCTTGCGCTGTGCGCGGCCGATGGCGCGTGCCAGCTGTTCGAGGAACAGGCCGCGATTGGCGAGCCCGGTGAGTTCGTCGAACTGGGCCCGTTTCTCGAGTTCGTTCGTCCTTTGCCGCAGTTCCGTGATGTCGCGAAACGTGACGACACCGCCGACGAGTCGACGGTTGCCGTCGTACAGGCCCTGGCCGTTGAGGCTGAGCACGATGTCGGGCTGATCCGGCGAGCGATAGATCGCGACCTGGTTCGAAAACTTCTCGCCGTTGCGCGCCCGGACCAGCGGCAGGTCGTGCGCATTGCGGTAACTGTCCCCGTTTTCGGCGATGCAACAGAAGGTCTGCTCCCAGGTCGGGTCCGGCTGGGCGCGCGCACCGATGCCGAGGATCGTGCGTGCGGCCGGGTTGATGTCGAGCACATGCCCGGCAGCATCGGTGACGATCACGCCGTCATTGATGTTGCGCAGGATCGACAGCACCGTCACGTCGGTGTCCGACAGCCGCCGTTGCATGCGGCTGCGCTTCACGGCGTGGTCGAACACGGCGTCCTGGCCGTCGACCGTGATGTCATCGATGCAGATATAAGCCTGCGCACCGGCGCGCACGGCGGCAATACCGCGATGCTCGCGGTCCTTGCGCGTCAGGGCGACTACCGGGTAGGGCGCGAGCGACTGTATGACTGCCGCGAGCGAGCGGCCCGACTGTGCAATCAGCGGGCCGGCCTCGAGCAAGACGACATCGACCACGTACGACGCGTCTTCGGGAAGCGCCAGGACCGGGCTGCGGGTCAGCAGCGTGCAACAGGGCAGGGTCTCGAGTTCGGACAGGTACTCGGATGCGAATTCACCACGGCCGAGGTACAGAATCGAGTGCCCCGACATCTAGTGACTCGCAATCGCCAGGGGCAACTTGGCCGTGAATGATTCGCTGGGATCCATGGACGGACAAGCGTCGCTGCGTGCCATATGTTGCTGTCGTTATTGGTAAAGGCCTGCCGAATCATATCAGGAATTTTTTGCCGATTGGACAGGTGCGCGATAAACCGCCCGGCCCGGCGGAGCATCTAAAGATCGTACAAGAGGGAGAAAACGCAATTGGCAGCGCTTTTGACGGCCCGGGCCAGCGACTATAGTCGTGAAATGTCGATGACCCGGGCTGACATTGTCGCGGAAGAAGACGTCTGGATACGCCGGGCGCAGCGATCTGACGCGCGCGCGTTCGAGGCCCTGTACCGTTTGCACGTCGACAAGGTCTACGGATTGTGCCTGCGCATGACAGGCAATGTCAGCGAGGCCGAGGACTGCACGCAGGAGGCATTCATCCAGGCCTGGAAGCAGCTGGCGAAGTTCCGCGGCCACAGCGCATTCTCGACGTGGCTGCACCGTATTGCCGTCAATGCCGTGCTGGGCAGGATACGCAAAAACAAGCGCGAGCAGGATCGCATCCAGGTCGTGGCGGACACGCAGCCGACACGCGTTGCCGTCGCAGATACGGGCGAACTGCGCGACCTGGCCGAGGCGATCGGCAGGTTGCCGGAAGGCGCGCGGCACGTCTTCGTGCTGCACGGCGTATACGGCTACAGCCACGACGAGGCAGCGGCGATGCTCGGCATCGCGAGCGGCACGAGCAAGGCACAGATGCACCGGGCAAGGAGGCTGCTGGCGCAACAACTTGACGAACAGGGATTCGAGGCATGAACGAGAACTTTGACGACAAACTGGACCGGGCCGCACGGCGGCTGCGCACGGAGATCGCACCCGAACGCGACCTCTGGACCGGCATCGAACGGGCGATCATGGCGCCGCCCGCGCCGCGCCGGACGACATGGCTGGCGCAGGCGGCGGCCGTGTTCCTGCTGGTGGCAACGTCATCGGCCGTGACCTACCTGCTGGTGAGCGACGGCGATGCCCCGGTGGTGTCGGTGGCGCCCGAACTCGTGTTCGAGCAGGCCGCGTTCGGCGGCAACTACCACCTCGGCCCGGGTTTCCTCGATGCGCGTCACAGCCTGCGCGCCGAACTCGAAGCGGAGCTCGCGCGCCTGTCGCCCGCAGCCCGCATGGACGTCCGGGCGAACCTCGACCTGATTCACGCCGCGATCGTCGACATCAACGCGGCGCTCGAGGAAGAACCCGACAACGCGCTGCTCCAACAGAAGTTGATGAGCGCCTATCAAGAGGAACTGACGTTGCTGCGACGCGTCGGCGGACTGACGCGCAACGTAATGACGAGGAACGACATCTAACCGGTGAGCACCCGGTTGGGCGACGAAGAGAGACTGACAATGAAGAGAATTACCGCAATGAGCCTCGGAGCCATGCTGGCACTTGCCTTGCCGGCCTTCGCCGAGGAGGTCGACCGCACGCTGGATGCCGCATCGAACGGTCACGTGGACATATCCAACATCGCCGGCGCCGTGACGGTTCGCGGCTGGCCGCGCGACGAGGTACACGTCACGGGCGAGCTGGGCCGCAACGTGGAGGAACTCATTTTCGAGCGCTCGGGTAACAAGATCACGATCAAGGTCAAAGTGCCGAAGAACAGCGGTCGCGGCATCGACAGCGACCTGCACATCGAGGTGCCGCACGGCAGTTCCCTCGACATCGGCACGGTCAGCGCGGACATCGACGTCATCGGCGTACGCGGCGACCAGAAGCTCAACTCGGTTAGCGGCGACATCGACACGCAGGTCGCTGCCGCGGACGTTTCGGCCCAGGCCGTGAGCGGTGACATCGAGATCAGGGGCGAAGGCCGCGACGCGGAGACGAGCGCAAACTCGGTGTCCGGCGACGTCACGCTGGTGCGGCTCGGCGGAACGGCGTCAGCCGAGACGGTCAGCGGTGACGTGGCGGTCGACGCCGGCGGCTTCGATCGCCTGAAGCTGAATACGGTCAACGGCGACATCTCGTTCAGTGCCGCGCTGCGCGACAGCGGCAAGCTGTCGGTAGAGACCGTCAACGGCGACGTCGACCTGAAGTTCGAGGGCGAGGTTTCGGGACGTTTCGACATCGACACGTTCAATGGCGATATCCGCAACTGCTTCGGGCCCAAGGCCCAGCGCACCAGCAAGTACACACCGGGCTGGGAGCTGAGCTTCCAGGAAGGCGACGGCGATGGCCGGGTGATCGTGTCGACGCTCAACGGGGATGTCGTCATCTGTCGCTGAAGTCCGCGGTATTCGACCAACGGGCCGCAACCGCGGCCCGTTTTATTTGTCGGATTTGATACCCTGTGCGTCTACACCGGGAAGGAACTCCGATGAATCGTATCGCCAAGTTTGCCGTTTGGTTTGTTGTCGCCTGCGTCGCGCTGTTCGCCGTTACAGCGGTCGCATTCCGCCTGTTTTTCGATCCCAACGACTACCGCGAAGACATCGAGAGTGCCGTGCGCGAATCGACCGGGCGGGAGCTCGCGATCGAGGGCGATATCGCGCTGCGGCTGTTCCCGTGGCTGGCCGTCGAGGTCGGGCGCACGACGCTCGGCAATGCGCCGGGATTCGGCGAGGCGCCGTTTGCCGAGGTCGAGAGCGCGCGGCTCAGCGTGCGGTTATGGCCGCTGATCGTGCGGCGCGAGGTCAGGGTCGGGACCGCGGAGATCGACGGCCTGCGGCTGGTCCTCGTCGTTGACGAACGCGGCCGCAGCAACTGGGACGATCTCGTGCCCGAGGACGAGGACACTGGCGACACGCCGGCTGCAGCGAGGCGCGGCGCGCTCGACGTCTCGGGCGTCGACATCAATAATGCATTTATCAGCTACGCGCAGCGCGAGAAGGGAGACACGTACACACTGAGTGACGTGAATTTCGCGATCGGGCGCATCGCGGACGACCGCAATCCCGTGCCGGCGAGCGGAAGCCTGCGCTTCGACGTGCAGCCGGCGGGCATGAGCGGCGAGGTCGACGTGGATACGGTCGTCGCTTTCGATCCCGACTCGCGGGTCGTGACGTTCGACGGATTCACGCTCGAAGGCATCATCGAGGGGCTGGCCGAAGGGCCGTCGCGCCTCGCATTCAGTACCGACGGCATCGACGTGCAGACGGACGACCAGGTCGTCACGATGCAGCCCGTCACGCTGTCGGTGCTGGATATCGACGCGCGTGCCAACGTCGAGCCGTTCTCCTACGCGGGCACGATCGCGCCCACGGCCTCGATCGAGGTCGACGCGTTCTCACCGCGGAGCCTGATGACCCGGTTCGGTGTCGAGCCGCCCGAGACGGCGGACCCGGCGGCATTGAGCAGCGTGGCATTCAGGGCCAAAGCCGCGGTTCGCGAGCAGGACGTGGCGCTGACCGAAGTCGAGGTGATCGTCGATGGCGAATCGTTCACGGGGCAGCTCAACGTACCGATGGACCCGAAAGGCAAGTACCGTTTCGACCTCAGCGGCAATTCACTCGACGTCAACCGCTACATGGCACCGGCCGCGGAAGGCGGCGACGGTGGCGGCAGCGGTACGGCCGCTCCAGTCGAGTTGCCCGTTGACCTGATCAAAGGTCTCAACGCGAGCGGCACCTTCAAGGTCGGATCCGTGCAGCTCGGCGCCTTGCAGCTCGACAACGTTCGGCTCGGCCTGGCCTCGCAGGGCGGCCGACTGCGGGTTCACCCGATCGCGGCTGGATTGTACGGCGGCACGTACGAGGGCGATGTTCGCGTCGATGCATCAGGCGCCTCGCCGGTGTTGTCGCTCAACGAAAACGTGCAGGCCGTCGATCTCGCGAAGCTGGCCATGGCGATGTTCGAGAAGAAGAACATCACGGGCTCGCTCGCGGGTAACTTCAGGCTGTCCGGGCGCGGTGGCGATTTGAGCGAGGTGCAGCGCACGCTGGGCGGAACGATGACCTTCGAACTCAAGGACGGCACCTACGAGGGCACGGACGTGTGGTACGAGTTGCGGCGTGCGCGCGCATTGCTCAGGAAGGAAACGCCGCCCGAACCCGTGTTGCCCGCACGCACCCGCTTTAGCTCGGTCAAGGCGACGGGCGTCGTCACCGACGGGATCATGCGCAATGACGATTTCGTGGCCGACCTGCCTTTCATGCAGCTGACCGGCGGTGGCGATGTCAACATCCCGGACGGCACCGTCGACTACGCGCTCGTGGCGCGGGTCTTCCGCAAGCCGGAAGCGATGGGTGCCGCGACGCCGGAGGAAATCGAGGAATTCACGAAGACGGTCATTCCGCTCAAGGTGACGGGCCCGCTGGCCAGCCCGAAGGTTAGCCCGGACGTCGAAGCGCTGCTGCGCCAGCGCGTCGAAACGGAGATCAAGAAGAAGGTCGAAGACAAGCTCAAGGACCTTCTGAAGCGATGAGGATACTCGTCCTTGCCGCGTTGCTCCTGGGCGGCGCCGCGCAGGCCGCGGAGCTGCGGAGCGTCGAGGTCGAGCACGAGGACGGCGAGTACCGGCTCGTGTCGGTTGCCTGGGTCGACGCCGGCCTCGACGAGACGTACCGGGTGTTCAGCCGGTGGGACCTCTCGACGCTGTTCTCGACGGCGGTCGTCGAGGCGCGCGACCTTGCGCCCGGGGTCGACGGGCGGCCGGGCTTCTACGTCAAGAACCGTGGCTGTGTGCTGTTCTTCTGCAGGACGCTGGTGCGGCAAGGTTACGTCGAGCTCGAGCCGAAAACGGCCCTGCGGGCCTACGCCGATCCCGAACACAGCGACTTCGTCTTCAGCAACGAATCGTGGACCTTCACGGAGGAAAATGGCGGTACGCGAGTGCTGTACGAGTTGCACATGGACCCGAAGTTCTGGGTGCCGCCCGCGATAGGTCCGTACATGATCAAGCGCAAGCTGAAGAAAGACGGCGGCCGCGCCATGGAACGCATCGAGGATGTCGCACAGCGAGTGGCGCGTGGCGAAATCATCGACTAGTTTTGCCGCGCGTCTGCTGGCGTGGTTCGACGAGCACGGACGCAGGGACCTGCCGTGGCAGCACCCGGTCGACGCGTACCGCGTGTGGGTCTCCGAGATCATGCTGCAGCAGACCCAGGTGCAGACCGTCATTCCCTACTTTGAACGATTCATGGCGCGTTTCCCGGACGTCGCCGCGCTGGCGAACGCCGCCCAGGACGACGTGCTGCACCACTGGTCCGGGCTCGGCTACTATGCCCGCGCGCGCAACCTGCACCGGGCGGCGCAGGTCGTGCGGGACGAACACGCGGGCGATTTCCCAAACACGTTCGACGCGGTGGCGGCGCTGCCCGGCATCGGGCGCTCGACGGCCGGGGCGATTCTCGCGATCGCGTTCGGCCAGCGGCATCCGATTCTCGACGGCAACGTCAAGCGCGTGCTCGCGCGGCACGAAGCCGTAGCGGGATGGCCGGGCTCGACCCCGGTCGTCCGCGAGCTCTGGGAGGTCGCGGAGCAGAACACGCCGACGGACCGCGTCGCCGACTACACGCAGGCGATCATGGATCTCGGAGCGACGCTGTGTACCCGCAGCAGCCCCGCCTGTGATCGTTGCCCCGTCGCCGCCGACTGCACGGCCCGAATAACGGAATCGGCAACCTTGTTTCCGGGCCGCAAGCCGAAAAAATCCAGGCCGCTGCGCGCGACGACGATGGTACTCGCAAGCCACGACGGGCACGTCTACCTCGAGCGGCGGCCCGAAGCCGGATTGTGGGGCGGGCTGTGGAGCCTGCCCGAGGTCGACGCCGAGCCGCTTGCGTGGTGCCGCGAACGCATCGCGGGCGAGGTGCTGGAGACCGAGACCTGGAAAACGTTGCGCCACAGTTTCAGCCACTATGACCTCGACATTCGACCGATAGTCGTGCGAATCGATGCGCCATTGAGTAAAGTAGCCGACCGTGACGATGCGATTTGGCATCGTCTGGACGGCGAATTTCCGGGCGGCGTCGCAGCGCCGGTCAGCAAACTGATAGAGCAACTGAAAAATGGCACGCACGATTAAATGCGTCTTGCTCGGCGAAGGCGCCGAGGGACTCGACTTCGCGCCGTACCCGGGCGAGCTCGGGCAGCGCATCTACAACAACGTCTCGAAGGAAGCGTGGCAACGCTGGCTTGCTCACCAGACGATGCTGATCAACGAGAATCGCCTGACGCCGATTGAGCCCGACGCGCGCAAGTTCCTCGAAACCGAGATGGAGAAGTTCTTCTTCGGCGGCGGTTCCGCGGCCCCGAAGGACTACGTCCCACCAGAATAGGGTGTCAGTCACCCTATTACGAATTAATAGGGTGACTGACACCCTATTGGGCGGTGCAGTAGTGGACGCTGAACCAGTCGTTGGCATCGGTCCAGGTTCGCTCGGTCGAAAATCCGGCCGCTGCGACCATGTCGGCGAAGCCGTCCAGCGTGTACTTGTGTGAATACTCCGTCGTGATCGCCTCCCCGCGGGCGATAGCGATGCGCGCGTCGTCGATGCGAACGACCTGGTCACGCTGACTGACTAGCTGCATGACGACCCGGCCCTCTTCCTCGTCGTAGCTGGCGCGATGCTCGAATGCATCGATGTCGAACTGCGCACCGAACTCCCGATTCAGGTGCTCGAGCATGTTGAGGTTGAAGCGGGCCGTCACGCCCTCGCCGTCATTGTAGGCCGCATGGATCACGCTGGCGTCTTTTTGCAGATCGGCGCCGATGAGCAGGGCGCCGCCGTCGCGGGCCTCCTCGCGCATGACGCGCATGAGGTCGAGAGCGTCTTCGTCTTCGAAGTTGCCGATCGTCGATCCGGGGAAGTAGACCACGTTTCTGAGCGGCATGACCGAAGGCTCCGGCAGGTCGAAGGGGCGCGTAAAGTCGGCCGCCACCGGCAATACCTCGATGTCCGGAAACTTATCGCGAATACGCCGCTGGCTGGCCAGCAGGTGGTCCTCCGAGATATCGACCGGCACGTACGCGGCCGGCGCCCGCATGTGCTGGAGCAACATCTGCGTCTTCAGGCTCGAGCCGCTGCCGAACTCGATGAGGCTCGCCGATGGCCCGATGAGCGCAGTCATCTCGTCGACGTGCGCCTCCATGATCTGCAGCTCGGTGTCGGTGAGGTAGTACTCCGGCAGGCGGGTAATCTGCTCGAACAGCTGCGAGCCGGTCTCGTCGTAGAAGTACTTCGGCGAGATCGACTTGTCGGGCCGGTCGAGGCCGGCGATCAGTGCCTCGATCTCCTCAGTCATGCCCGTCCCGCGCGAGGCGAAAGCCCAGAAACTGCCAGCGCGAATCCGGGTAGAAGAAGCTGCGGTACGTCGCACGCACATGATCGTCGGCCGTGACGCAGGAGCCGCCGCGCACGGTCATCTGGTTGCACATGAATTTGCCGTTGTACTCGCCGAGCGATCCGGGCAACGGTTTGAAGCCCGGGTAGGGAGCGTACGCCGACGACGTCCATTCCCAGGCATCGCCAAACCACTGTTGGCCGCTGCCTGATGCGACGGGATGCCAGAAGGCGCTGCCGAGCAGGTTTCCCTGCACGGGCGCGTTGCGTGCGGCGCGCTCCCACTCGAACTCGGTCGGCAGCCGGCAGCCCGCCCAGCGGGCGAATGCGTCGGACTCGTAATAGCTCACGTGCACAACCGGCGCATCGTCGTCGATCGGGATTCTTCCACCCAGCGTGAATTCAGTCTCCAGGGATTCGTCCCAGTAAAGCGGCCGAGTCCAGCCGCGCTCGCGTATTGTCGACCAGCCATCGGAAAGCCAGTGCTCGGGCTGCTCGTAGCCGCCCGCGGCGATGAACTCGCGGAACTCGCCGTTCGTGACGAGCCGGTTGGCGATGTCGTGCGGGTGAAGCAATGCATCATGCGCGGGCGTCTCGTTGTCGAAGCAAAAACCAACGCGCTCGTGGCCGATTCGCACGATACCCGATTTGCCGGGCAGGAACTCGAGCGTCGGCGCCGTCGCGCCGGGAGGTCGGCGCACGTCTTTTCTTGCGGGCGGTAGCGCCGGGTTCTGTGCGAGCACGTGCTTGATGTCGGTCAGTATCAGCTCCTGGTGCTGCTGTTCATGGTGCAGGCCGAGCGTCAGCACGTCGGCTCGCTCGCCGGAAATGAGTCCGGCGTCGATCAGTTCGAGCATGGACTCGTCGATACGTGCGCGATACTCGAGCACTTCTTCCAGCGTTGGCCGCGTTATTTCGCCACGTCGCGGCCGCGGGTGCATGTTGCCTGCCGAGTTGTAATAGGAGTTGAAGAGATAGTGATACTCGTCACTGATCCGAGCTACGCCGCAGGGCTCGAGAACGAACCGTTCGAAAAACCAGGTGACGTGGGCGAGATGCCACTTTGTCGGGCTGACATCGGGCATCGTCTGCACGACCGTGTCTTCGGGCCGCAGGTCTGCAATGAGCTCGAGCGTTGTTGCGCGTATACGCACGTAGCGACTGCGCAGTGATTCAATCGTGTCGGGGGCCGCTGCCATGAGACCATGTTAACGCATCGGGGCAGCAATCCCGGTGCTAGTGCCGCAGCGGCAATTCCGTTCTTCGCTGGACGGTGCGGATGCCGAAACTCGAGTTGACGCGTGCGACGCCGGGGAGGCGCGTCAGCGTTTCCTTGTGGATGCGTTCGAAGTCGGCCATGTCCGAGACCACGACGCGAATCAGGTAGTCGAATTCGCCCGACATCAGGTAGCACTCCATGATCTCGGGGATTTTGCGGACCGCATCCTCGAACGCTGCGAGGTCGCCGCCCACCTCGCGCTGCAAGCCGATTTGCACGAAGACATTGCCTGGCAGCCCGGCGCGGTTCTGGTCGAGCAGGGCGACGTAGCGACCGATCACCCCAGACTCCTCGAGCGCGCGGACGCGCCGCAGGCAGGACGACTCGGACAGGTTCACCTGCTCGGCGAGCTGCTTGTTGCTGATGCGACCCTCGCGCTGCAGCACCTCGAGGATTCGCCGGTCGAGCTTGTCCATCGTTTCGGCAGAAAATGTCATCTAAAAGCAGATTATCCGCAGATTATGCCATGCAAGCGGCCCGGGCATCAGGGATTTTGCAATCTAATGCCGGGGCTTTGGACCTATCATGGCAAGCAATAACGTCCTAGCGGGTGGGGAGAGAGCCATGAAGATCGGGGTACCGAAAGAAATCAAGACGCTCGAATTTCGCGTCGGCCTGACGCCGGCGGGTGTCCATGAGCTCGTCCACGACGGCCACGAAGTCATCGTCGAGACGAACGCCGGTGCCGGCATCGGCATGACCGATGCCATCTACGAACAGGCGGGTGCCACGGTCGTCGCCACGGCCGAAGAGGTTTTCGAGCGCGCCGAGATGATCGTCAAGGTGAAAGAGCCGCAGTTGCCCGAATGCGAGATGCTGCGTCCCGGCCAGGTGCTGTTCACGTACCTGCACCTCGCCCCGGATCCGGACCAGACCGCGGCCCTCGTCAAGTCCGGTACCACCGCCATCGCCTACGAAACGGTTACGGCTGCCGACGGTTCGCTGCCCCTGTTGACACCGATGTCCGAGGTCGCCGGCCGCCTGTCCATCCAGGCCGGGGCGTACGCGCTGCAGAAAGCCAACGGCGGCAGCGGCAAGTTGCTCGGCGGCGTTCCGGGCGTCGGACCGGCGAAGGTGCTTGTGATCGGTGGCGGCGTTTCCGGCGCCAACGCGGCCGACATGGCCGTGGGACTCGGTGCCGACGTCACGATCCTCGACCGGTCGCTGCCGCGCCTGCGCCATCTCGACGATGTCTGGGGCGGCCGCGTGCACACGCGTTTCTCGACCAAGCACGCAATCGAGGAACTCGCGCCCGAGTCAGACCTGATCATCGGTGCGGTCCTGATTGCGGGTGCCGCTGCGCCCAAGCTCGTATCGGCGCAGACCGTCAAGGCCATGATGCCGGGCAGCGTCATGGTCGACATATCGATCGACCAGGGCGGCTGCTTCGAAACGAGCCACCCGACGACGCACGCCGACCCGACCTACGTGGTCGATGACGTCGTGCATTACTGTGTCGCGAACATGCCGGGCGCCGTTCCCCGCACCAGCACGTTCGCGCTGACGAACGCCACGTTGCCGTTCGTCAAGTCGCTGGCGAACCGGGGCTGGGTGGACGCACTGCGGCGCGACCCTCACCTGGCCAACGGCCTCAACGTTCACGCCGGGCGCGTGACGTACGAAGCCGTCGCCCGCGACCTCGGCTACGATTATTTCCCGGCCGAGGAAGCCCTCAAGACTGCCTGACCCTTTCACCCCCTTCAGGATCAGCAGTTCGCTTCAGGCCGGGCGCATGCCCGGCCTTTTTTTAGTCGGTGTCCGGCGGCGGACGCAGTGTCCTGATATCCTCGAATCCGAGGCCCCAGAAATTCATGGTGGCTTCGACGGCCTTGTACTGGAGGATTTTCATCTCGTCCTGGTCGACGATCTCGACCTTCGGATCGAGTGCGCCCACGCCCTCGACGAAGATCCAGAACTCATAAATCCCGCCCGGAACGGCATCGCCG
>JBFGYM010000022.1:0-17504 GCA_041587435.1 Woeseiaceae bacterium | reverse complement strand
TCGCGGCCGTGACAGGCTGCAACCGGGAGACCGCCAAGAGCCGCCTGCGCTACGCCATGAAGAAATTGCGTCACGCGATCGACGAACCGGCGGGATCATCATGAGCAGACGACACGAAGACAATCGGGTTTCCGAAACCTACCGCGATGTTGCGACGGAGCGAACGCCGGCCGCGCTGGACGAGAAAGTGCTCGCGATGGCGTCACGCGAGGCGCGCACGCGCTACGGACTGGCACGCGCCTGGATACGCCCCGTCGCCTGGGCGGCAACCATCGGCCTGACCGTGGCCATCGTGCTGGAGGTCACGCAAAACACCTATGTCGCCGAGCCGCCGCGACCCGACCGCGCGCGGCAGGTTGCCGCGCCGGCGGGCAGCAATGCAGAAGCCGGGCGCGCCAGGACCGAATCCGACGACGCGAATCTCGAAAAGCGCAGGGACACGGCCGCGCCGAGCGCCGCTGCCGACTCGGTGCCGGCCGCCCCCCCGGCGTCCGAACCCGCCGAGAGGCCGGCGCCCGCCGCGCTCGACAGCGCCGCCGTGGCACGCGAACTCGAGTCCGACGAGATGCCCCTGTTGCGGCAGGCCGAGGAACAGGCGCAGAGGCGCGAGGGCGAGACTCGTGCCGTCTCGGCGCTGGTCGACCAGCCGCTCGCGGCCACCGCGGCCGCCAAGCAGGAAACCGCGGCCTGTGATGCCGAGGCCCGGGCACTGGCGCCGAGTTGGTACGCCTGTATCGAGGCGCTGCGTGATGCCGGGTTCGACGACGCGGCGGCAGCCGAGCTCGACGAACTGCGTCTCGCGTTCCCCGAATTCCGCGAGCCGCAGGCGAAGTAAGTATTTGTCGTCAGTGCCCGGCAAGCCGGCCGATGCTAGAATCGCCGACCCCGATTCTTTGCGAAGACCTTGCCAGGAACAATGCCAATGAAAGCTCCCGTTCGCGTCGCGATCACCGGCGCAGCCGGCCAGATCGGCTACCAACTCTCCTTCCGTATCGCCTCGGGCCAGATGCTCGGCAACGACCAGCCGGTCGTGCTGCAGCTGCTCGAAATCACCCCGGCACTGGATGCCCTAAAGGGCGTGGTCATGGAACTCGACGACTGTGCCTTTCCCACGCTGGCGGGGATCGTGGCGACCGACGACCCGAACGTGGCCTTCAAGGACACGGATTATGCATTGCTCGTCGGCGCAAGGCCGCGCGGGCCGGGAATGGAGCGCAAGGATCTGCTCCAGGCGAATGCCGCAATCTTCTCGGTGCAGGGCAAGGCCCTCAACGACCACGCCAGCCGAGGCGTCAAGGTGCTCGTCGTCGGCAACCCGGCCAACACGAACGCGCTGATCGCCCAGTCCAACGCGCCCGACCTGGACGCACGCAACTTCACGGCCATGACGCGCCTCGACCACAACCGCGCCATGGCACAGCTCGCCGCGAAGACGGGCAGTCACGTCAACGACATCCAGTGCATGACGATCTGGGGCAATCACTCGGCGACACAGTACCCCGACGTCAACCACGCGACGGTCGCGGGCAAAGCCGCCAACACGCTGGTCGACCGCGGCTGGCTCGAGAGCGAGTTCATTCCGGTCGTGCAGCAGCGCGGGGCGGCGATCATCAAGGCGCGCGGGGCGTCGTCGGCCGCATCGGCCGCGTCCGCTGCCATCGACCACATGCGCGACTGGACGCTCGGCACGCCGGACGGCAACTGGGTCAGCATGGCCGTGCCGGCCGACGGCAGCTACGGCATCGAGCCCGGCATCGTCTACTCCTTCCCGGTGCGCTGCGCCGCCGGCGACTACGAGGTCGTGCAGGGGCTCGACATCGACGATTTCAGCCGCGGACGGATGGACGAGACCGAGAAGGAGCTCCGGGAGGAACGTGCCGCGATCGAAGAACTCCTATAAAGTGTAGGCGGCGCTTCGGCGCCGCCTTTCCTGGGTAAGTAAGGGGTTTTCGCTGTGTCCGGATTGATCATCAGTCTGTTGTGGGCGCTGCTGTTCATCGGCGGCGGCATCTACCTCGCGTATCAGCGCATCGACTTGCGCGCATCGACCGTCGCCATGGGTATCGCGCTCGCGGCGTACACGGTGTTCGGTAACGGCGCCTGGTGGTGGCTGATCATCCTGTGGGTGCTGTTCGGCGCCATGGTCGTTCCGAACCTGGTCGAAGTGCGTCGCGAGAAGATCACCCGGCCGCTGCTCGACATCTACCGCAAGATGCTGCCGTCGATGTCGGACACCGAGCGCGAGGCGCTCGAGGCCGGCAGCGTGTGGTGGGACGGCGAGTTGTTCTCCGGCATGCCCGACTGGGACAAGCTGATGTCGTTCCCGGCGCCGAATCTCTCCGAGGAGGAGCAGGCCTTCGTCGACGGTCCCTGCGAAGAACTCTGCCGGATGATCGACGACTGGGCGATCAATCACGAAATCGGCGACATGCCGAAGGCTGTTTGGGACTACATCATCGAGAAGAAGTTCTTCGCGATGATCATCCCGAAGAAATACGGCGGCCTCGAGTTCTCCGCCTTCGCGAACTCGGTCGTGATCCAGAAACTCGCCAGCCGCAGCGCCGTGGCTTCGAGCACCGTCGGGGTGCCGAATTCGCTGGGCCCCGCCGAGCTGCTGCTGCATTACGGCACGGACGAGCAGAAAGAGCGCTACCTGCCCGGCCTCGCGGCGGGCACCGAAATTCCCTGCTTCGCCCTGACCTCGCCACAGGCGGGTTCGGACGCGGCATCGCTCATCGACACGGGGGTCGTGTGCAAGGGCACATGGCAGGGCGAGACGATTACGGGCATCCGGCTCAACTGGAGCAAGCGCTACATCACGCTCGCGCCGGTCGCGACCGTCCTCGGCCTCGCGTTCAAGCTGTACGACCCCGACCACCTGATCGGCGACAGCGACGAGTACGGCATAACCGCGGCCCTGATCCCGACGGACATCGAGGGCGTGGAAGTCGGCCGTCGTCACAACCCCCTGTCGATCGCGTTCCAGAACGGGCCGACCCGGGGCAAGGACGTATTCGTGCCGCTCGACTTCATCATCGGCGGACCCGAAATGGCCGGCAAGGGCTGGAAGATGCTCGTCGAGCTGCTGTCGGTCGGCCGCGCCATCACGCTGCCCTCGACCGCCGCGGGCGGCGGCCAGGCGGCCAGCTATGCGACGGGCGCATACGCCACGATCCGCAAACAGTTCAATACGTCGATTGCCAACTTCGAGGGCGTGGGTGACGCGATCACGCGCATTGCGGGCTACACGTATATTATGAATGCGGCCGTCTCCGTCACGTCGGGCGCGATCGACCAGGGTGAAAAGCCGGCCGTGCCCTCGGCCATTCTCAAGTACCACTGCACCGAGATGGCCCGCAAGTGCGCCAACGACGCCATGGACGTGCACGCCGGCAAAGGCGTCATGATGGGCCCGACCAACTACCTCGGCCGCGGCTACATGGCGACGCCGATCGCAGTCACGGTCGAAGGCGCCAACATCCTGACACGCAGCCTGATCATCTACGGCCAGGGCGCGATTCGCTGCCATCCTTTCGTGCTTCGCGAACTCCACGCGGCGAGCGACGATGATCACGACCGCGGCCTGATCGAGTTCGACGATGCGCTCTTCGGGCACATCGGCTATGCGATCAGCAACCTGGCGCGCTCCTTCTTCCTTGCGCTGACGCACGCGAAATTCAGCCGTGTACCCCTCAATACGCCGACGCGCCGTTACTACCAGAACATCAACCGTTACAGCGCCGCTTTCGCGCTCGCGTCGGATTTCGCAATGCTGACACTGGGCGGCGACCTGAAAAAGCGCGAATTGCTGTCGGCGCGCCTCGGCGACATCCTGAGCTCGATGTACCTCGCATCATGCGTGCTCAAGCACTTCGAAAACCAGGGGCGCCGCGCGACCGACCTGCCGCTCGTCGAGTGGTCGGTCCGCACGCTGATGTACCAGGCCCAGGAATCCCTGCACGCCTTCCTGCTCAATGTGCCGAACCGCTGGGTCTCCTGGTTCCTGCGCCTGTTCATCTTCCCGCGCGGCCGGACCTACAAGAACCCGTCGGACGAGCTCGGCGGGCGCGTGGTCGAAATCGTCACAACGGCCGGCGAGGCGCGCGAGCGGCTCAGCCAGTACGCCTACACGACACTCGAACCCGGCAACCCGCTCGGCCAGCTGCAGGAAGCGCTCGAACTCGCGAAAGAGAACGAACCGCTCGAACGCCGCCTGAGGCAGGCGCGCAAGGAAGGCCTGATCGTCGCGGACTACCTCGGCCTGCAGATCGACGAGGCCGCAAAGGCGCAGGTCATCAGCAAGGCCGAAGCCAACAGCCTGCGCGACTACCACGGCAAGGTTGCCGCGCTGCTCGACGTCGACGATTTCGCCCCTGACGAATTCCTGCACCGGCCGGCCGGCTCGGGCGAAACACCGAAAGAGGCGGGCAAGAAACCGGCTCGCAAGAAGTCCGGGACCAAGAAAAAGACCCGGGGCAAGAAATCCTCGAAGAAGAAGACTGCTAAAGTCTGATTGATGAGCAAGAAAGCCGCCGAGCTGCCGGATCATCCGGACTGCCTGAACTGCGGCACGCCACTCAGGGGCCAGTACTGCGGCCACTGCGGGCAGCGTGCCCGCAGCCGGCTGATCAGCCTCTGGGAACTTCTCCAGGACGCGTTCGGCGACCTGTTCGAAATGGATTCACGTCTCTGGCGAACGCTGATCCCGCTGCTCGCCCGACCCGGGCGCCTGACGCGCGACTACCTCGAAGGCCGCCGCGCGCGTTACATGCCGCCGTTCCGCATGTACCTCGTCCTCAGCGTCATCTTTTTCGTCGTTGCATTTTTCGACCCACGCGACGACCTGAGCCTGCTGTTCGAGCCGGAATCCGGGCCGGCGCCCGGGGAACAGGCCGCTGCCGGGCAAAGCGATGCCCTCGAGGCAATCGATGAGCTCGAAGCCGAAGGCGTGCTCACGGCCGGGAAAGCGGAACGGGCGCGGGAAGCGCTCGAGGAAGACCAGGCCGCCGTGCGTTTCGGCACGGTCGACGAGGGCGGCGGCGTCAACTTCAGGATCGATCCGGACACCGGTGAGTGCACCCTCGACGACGAGGGCTTCGACGAAATGCCGCTGTGGGTGCAGAAGCGGCTGACGCGGGAACGCCTCGAAGGCATTTGCGAGCGCATTTCCGCCGACGGCGCAAAGACCCTTACCGAACTCCTGCTCGACAATATCCCCGTCGCGTTGATCGTGTTGTTGCCGTTCATGGCGCTCGTCCTCAAGGGCCTGTACCCGCTGTCACGCCGCTATTTCGTCGAGCACCTGCTGTTCTTCGTGCACTTTCACGCGTTCTTCTTTCTCATCCTGACGCTCGAGATCCTTTTTTCGCGGCTGGCAGGCCTGCTGTTCGTGCCGGGACCCGTCAGCGTGCTGATCGTCGTGGCCGCGTCTTTCTACATTCCTGTTTACCTGTACAAGGCAATGCGATACGTCTACGCGCAGGGGCACTTCCTGACTTTGACTAAATACCTCGTGTTGTCGGTCGCGTACGCGGTCGGCGCGGCCTTCACGATGCTCGGCGCGTTGCTGTTCGCGCTGCTGTCCGTCTGATTGATGCGCCGTCGCGCCCTGGCCGCCCGCCTCTCGCCACCGGGCCACCCGTGCCGGGCCTTGAATAAAGTATTGAGTGATAAGGCCCGCACATCTAAAATCGCCGGGCTATAGTGTACTTTCGTCATGAATCGCCACATGTCCACACGACCCATCGGAATCAGCGGCCTGGCCGCCTACATCCCGCCCTATCGCGTATGGCTGGAGGACTGGTGTGATTGGACGGACAACCAGTGGCCGAAGGTTCGCGAAGTGGTCGGGCGCAGCTTCCGGGTCCGCGGCCAGAACCACAGTGTTTACACGATGGCGGCCAATGCCGTCATTCGCCTGATCGACCAGTACGACATCGACCCGGCGCGCGTGAAGTTCCTCGGGCTCGGGACCGAGTCGAGCACCGACAATTCGGCGGGCGCAATCATCGTCAAGGGCATGGTCGACGAAGCGCTCGCTGCGCGCGGCAAACCGCCCATCTCGCGCAGTTGCGAGGTACCCGAATTCAAGCACGCCTGCCTCGGCGGCGTGTACGGCATGAAAGGCGCGATCCGGCACCTGGCGTTCGACGGCGCCGGCAGCCAGGCCATCGTGGTCTGTGCCGACATTGCCGAGTACGCGCGCGGCAGCTCGGGCGAGCCCACGCAGGGTGCGGGCGCCGTGGCCATGTTGCTCGAGGAGAATCCGCAGCTCGCCGTCGTCGACCTCGTCGGCTCGGGCTCGGCGTCCGACTACCGCATCATGGATTTCCGCAAGCCCATGTCGCGGTTCTGCGGCCAGGACCGGTCCGAAACGCACCAGGTCCAGGACTTCCCGGTCTTCAACGGCAAGTACTCCACGACCTGCTATGTCGACCAGACGCTGTTCGCGCTTCGCGACATGTACGACAAACGCCATCTCGATCCGAGCGAGTACCTGCGGTCGTTGCGCACGGTCTTCATGCACCGGCCCTACCGGCGCATGCCGGAGACCGGCTGGGCCGTGTCGTACCTGTTCGCATTGAGCCACGGTGACGGCGAAGACCGCGCCGAACTCGCCTCGTATTGCTACGAGGCCGGCATCGACGCCGCGGCCGTGCTCGCGGAAATGGCCACGACGCCGGCCGTCGCGGCGCTGGCGACGCCGGAGAAACACAGTTACGAGGCCTATCCGTTGACGATGGCCGCGCTGCGGGCATTTCGCGCGTCGCGGCACTTCCGTGCCGAGATCCTCGACAAGCTGCGCCTCGGCAGCGACACGATGCTCGACCTCGGCAACCTGTACACGGCCGCGTTGCCGGCCTGGATGGCTGCCGGTTTCGAACAGGCGCTCGACGAAGATGCCTTCGAGGTCGGGGAAGAAGTGCTGACGCTCGGCTATGGCAGCGGCGACGCCGCCGAGGTGATTCCGTTCTTTATCGCCGACGGCTGGAAAGCCGCGACGCGCAAGATCCTGTTTGCCGAGGCCATGGACCTGGCGATCGACCTCGATTTCGAGCAGTACGCGGCGCTGCACGACGGCCGGCGTGTCGCGGGACTGGGGTACGAACCGGCCAACGAGTTCGTCATCGACAATGTCGGCGCTTCCGACGAGCGCCATTTCGCCGATCTCGGGATCGAGTACTACAAGTACATCGCCTAGCCCGCTGCGCCGTAGCGCTTCAAGCGCCGGCGGTACTCCGTCGACAACGTCTGCCATTCCTGCTGAAACCAGGGCGTGTAGCGATCCGGGTGCGCCGAGAATTCGGCCTCGAGCTGCGCCGCCGACAGGTAGCGCAAACCGGCAATCTCGCTGTCGTTCGGCCGGACGTCGGCCGGTGCCCTGCCGAGGTACACGTGGCAGAGCTCGTTCTCCGAGCCGGCATCGCCGAATCGCGCCTGGTAACAAAACGCGTAGACGTGCTCGAGCTCGGCGCGGACATTCAGTTCGTCGAGCAGGCGCCTCGAGGTCGCGACCTCGAGGCTCTCGCCGCGGCGCGGGTGGCTGCAGCAGGTATTCGACCAGAACCCTCCCCAGAGGCGCTTTTCCGGTGCGCGTTGTTGCAGCAATAGTCTGCCGCGTTCGTCGAACAGGAAAACGGAAAACGCGCGATGCAGAATGCCGTCGCCATCGTGGGCGGCCGCCTTGGAGACGTAGCCGATGTCGTTGTCGTGCCGGTCGACGAGGATGAGCTCCTCGCTCTCCGACGAGACGATTCTGTGCTGCCCGGTCATGCGTCGTCCTGGCGGCCCGGTATCAAGGTCCGGTAGCCCGATTGTCGCAGCGCCTCGTCGACCGCGTCGATCCGGTCCGGGCAGATCGCGACGATCGAACCGCCGCCGCCGGCACCCGTCAGCTTGGCGCCCGCCGCCCCGGCGTTCCGTGCCAGCGACACCATGGCCTCGAGCCCTGGTGTCGACACGCCGATCGCGTTCAGCAGGCCGTGATTGACGTTCATCAACCGGCCGAGTTCGTCCCAGCGGCCCGACCGAAGCAGCGCCGCACCATCGCAACTCAGCCGATCCATGGCATCGAAAATACGCTCGTAATGTTCACGCGAACACTCGTAACGGGCGCGGACGCCGGCGACCTGCTCACTCGTGCGGCCCGTTTCGCTACCCCAGGCAACGAGCAGCGGCGGCGGCGTCGGCGGGGTGGCGTCGGTGACCGTCAGCCCACCGTCGTTGCGGAACAGCATCGCCCTCGCGAAAGTCGCAAGCGTGTTGTCGACGCCCGACGGCGTGCCGTGGGCGAGCTTTTCGCTCGCGAACGCGATCTCGTTGATGCGCTCGTCGCCGAGGCCGAGGCCGAGTTGCTCATCGAACGCCCTGGCAATCGCGACGGCCACCGCTGCCGACGACCCCAGGCCTTTGCCGAACGGCACGCGCGCGTTCACGCGGATCGTCCAGTCGCGTTCGGCAATCCCGAGTTCGTCGAGCAGGCATTCCAGCACGGCGCCCGGCAGACGGATGTCCGCGGCGCCGGAACGGGCAACCGTCGCCTCGACGGCGCCGGCGATCGGCACGGCGAGTGCATGGCGGCCATATACGACACCGTGCTCGCCCAGCAGGATGACCTTGGCGGCTGCAGCGCCGCGGGTTGCGCCGGCCGGGACGCGGCCATCCCCGCGCGTCCGCGCGATCTCGCGAGCCTTCGAGGCCTTGATATCGCCGCTTTCGACGAGCGCCTCCACGACTGCGTCCTGTTGTTCCTCGGGGACGCCCGCCGCCGCCACGACGCTGCGTGCATGCAGCTTCATGTGGCCTGCGTGGATGCCGCTCGTGACGAGCGCGCGCAGGGCGGCGAGGTTTTGTGCCAGGCCGACGGCGGCCATGGTCTCCGCGAGCTGCTGCGCGCTCGTCGCCCCGGTCAACGCGAGACCCAGTGCTGCGGCGGGGTTATTGGCCAGCGTGCCGCCGACCGTGGCCACCTTCAGCGGCAGCGTGATGTCCCCGGCCAGTGTGCCGTCTTCTGCCCGACGCCAATGCGTCAGCGCCTGGTAGCGGCCGCGCGCGGCAGCGAACGCGTGCGCCCCCGCCTCGATGGCGCGCCAGTCGTTGCCGGTCGCGAGCGCGACAGCGTCGACGCCGTTCATGATGCCCTTGTTGTGGGTCGCCGCGCGGTACGGGTCGACGAGCGCGACGTCGTTGGCGGTGACGATCGCCTCGCATACTTCTTCCGGCAGGTCGAAGCGGGCTGTCGCCGTGTACAGGGAGCGATCCGCGAGATTCGACAGGATGCGCAGCACGGCGCGGCCCCCGCAGGCCGCCTCGACATCCGGCGCGATCGCCTCGCAGATCGTATTCACGAGGTTCGCGCCCATTGCGTCGCAGGTATCGACGAGGACGTGCAGCGCGATCAATGGTCTGCCGTCCGGGAACGCAAACAGCCGGATTTCGATGTCCCGCACGCCGCCGCCGCGTTCGGCAAGCCGCGGGTGCACCGCGTTGGCAGCCTCGAGCAGGGACGGCTTTGCCGACTCGAGGGCCGCGATAGCGTGGTCGGGATCCCCGGTGTCCGCCACGTGGACCTGGCCGATCAGCAGCGAGCCGCTGCTCGACACGTCGAACCCGCCCGACGTACGCGCCAGTGCCGCCACGCTGCTCAGTCCCGCGACGATCGAGGGCTCTTCGACGACGAGCGGCACGATGCATTCACGGCCGTTGACGATGAAGTTGGGAGCAATCGCGAACGGCAGGCCGAAGACACCGATCACGTTTTCGATCATGCGATCCGCTGCCGCGACCGGCAGCACGTGCTGACCGCTGCGCAGGCGCGCGGCGTCGGCCTTGCCGAGCCACCCGAGTTCCTCGAGCTTCGCGATGCGCTCGCCGACGCCGAGGCGGTACAGGCCGCTGATGCGCGCATCGCTCACGAGCGCTCCAGGCGGACGCCTTGCGGGTCCAGTGCACACGGCACGATGCGATGGACGAGCGCGCTGTGGCGATCGATGAAAGCGTCGAGTTCGTCCTCGTTTCGACCGAACAGTGTGCCGATATCGCCGCCGCCGGCACCCGCGGGCTTGTAGATCAGGCCGTCGGCCATGGCCGCTTCCGTCAATGCATCGTGGCCAGCATCGAACACACCGAGATCGTGGTCAACACTGAAGCGCCGCAGCGCTTCTATGTAGCGTCGGTAACCGTCCAGCAGCGCGTCGGCCTCCCCGCAAGACCAGTGATCGGCCATGCTGGCCGACACGTCTTCGAACCCGATGCGCGATTTTCGCGGGCGTTTGCCGAGAAGCTTCGCCAGTTTCGCTGTCGTGCTCGCCGGGGCGCCCGTCCAGATCACGCGGAACGCCAGGCCCGCGGGCCAGGCAATGCGGTCCACCTTGCGCGGCGACATCGCGTAGCGGACCAGGCCACCGTGAAACGCGGTCGCGACATCGACGCCGCTGCCCGCTCTGCCCTGCAGGCGGGTGTGTGCCGCCAGCGCGCGCTCCATGACGTCGTCGCTGCCCGACAACGCCGCGGTCAGCGCCACGGTCAGGGCGGCGCTCGACCCGACGCCGATCTTGGTGCCGTCTTCGGCAAATTCCGACGTGTCGAGCACGATGTCGCCGTCGGGGCGCGCGTCGGCGCACACCGCGTCGACGATGCGGAACCGGTTTGCGCCGGCAACGCCGATGGCGTGAACACGGCATCCGCCCCCGCGCGCCGGTCGCAGCATGGCCACCGCACGCCGGTCGATCGCCATGCAGATCGCGGGCGCACCGGACAGCACGGCGTACTCGCCCGACAGGACGATCTTGCCGGGCGCGCTCGCGATGCCCGTCACTCCGCGTCCTCCAGCCTGGCGCCGGCACCGAGCCCCGTCGTCATGATGTCGACGACGCCCGGCGTCGCCCGCAAGGCCGCTTCGACCTCCGCGCGGTGCGCGGGCAGGCAAACTGCCTTGACCTGCGGTCCCGCGTCGATCGTGAAAAACACGGCCGCGCCCTGGCCCTGCAGCCGGCGGATCGCCTGCAGGCACCGCATCGTCGCGGCATTCCAGTAGACGATCGGTGGCCGCGAGGCCCACATGATCGAGTGCATCTTGAGACAGTTGTGCTCGGCGATCGCCGCGAGGCCGGCGAAATCGCGCGCGGCCACGGCAGCGCGGGCCGTATCGAGATCGGCCGGCTGCCGCTCCACCCAGCTCGCATAAAACGGCGACGTCCTGCGGCTGATCTCCATCGCCTCGGTCGAACCGACGGGCTTGGGACCCGCCTCCGTGACGGCCACGACGACAGTCAGCGGCCAGTCGTCCGCCGTGCACAGCGTGGCGACCTCGATGTCGGTGTCGCGGTTCCTGAGTTCCACGAACCCGCCGAGCAGGGAGCGAGCTGCCGAGCCCGAGGCGCCGCCCGCGAGGCGTGCGAGTTCCGCCACCGGCAGCTCGCGTCCGGCCGCCGCGGCTGCCGCCACGGTCAGCGCCGCGAAGGCGGAGGCGGACGACGCCAGGCCCGCGGCGATCGGGAAATTCGTTTCGCTCGTGATGCGTGCGTGCGGCCTGTCCTCGCCGGCTACACGATCGAGGCACGCGGCCAGGCGCGGCAACAGGCTGACGTTGGGTGCGCCGTCGAGCTGCAGCGAATCGGCGGCCAGCGACACGTCGAATTCGACGCCCATGCGGGTGTACAGGTCGCGCAGCGTGATCGAGATCGAACCGACGGCCGGCAGGTTGCGTTCGAGGTCGCGTTTGCCCCAGTACTTGATCAGCGCGATGTTCGGCTGTGCAATCGCCGTGGCCTGCATGGCGGTCGGTTTCCCCGGTGTGCTCGCAAAGGAAGCGCAGTATAGCCCAGCCGGGTGCGCGCACCGCGAACCGATTGGCGGTAAGCTACATGCCCTGCCAGCCGGGATCGACCGCCTTGCCCGAACATTTCAAAGACCGCATCGATGCCTATCAGCGGCGCGTGGACGAGCGCCTGGGAGCAGCCCTGCCGCCCGCGGACCGGCCGCCCCGGCGGCTGCACGAGGCCATGCGCTACGCAGTCTTCAACGGCGGCAAGCGGGTACGCCCGCTGCTCGTGTACGCGACGGCCGAATGTCTCGAGATCGATGCGGCACGCCTCGACGCGCCGGCGGCGGCGATCGAACTGATACACGCTTTTTCGCTCGTGCACGACGACCTCCCGGCGATGGACGACGACGACCTGCGCCGTGGCAAGCCGACCGTGCACATCGCGTACGACGAGGCGACCGCGATTCTCGCCGCCGACGCCCTCGTGCCGCTCGCATTCGGCATCCTCGCCCGCATGGAAGGCGTGTCGCCGCGCGCGGTCAATGCGCTCGTGCGGCTCGTTGCCGATGCGAGCGGGTCGCTCGGCATGACAGGCGGCCAGTCGATCGATCTCGCGGCCGAGGGCCGGACACTGGACGCGGACGAACTCGAGCACATGTATGCGCTGAAGACCGGGGCATTGATCCATGCGTCGATCGTATCGGCCTGCCTGGTGCACGACGACATCGCCGATGGACACGCCGCGGCGCTCGATGCCTTCGGCCGCAACATCGGCATTGCCTTCCAGATCAGGGACGACATTCTCGACATCGAAGGCGAGACGAACGTCATCGGCAAACCGTCCGGCTCCGACGAAAAGCTCGGCAAGGCTACCTACCCGTCTTTGTTCGGTCTCGACGCGTCGCGGCGTCGCTGCGACGAGCTGCTCGACAGCGCGCTTGCCAGCCTGCGAACCCTGGGCCGCGCGGCGGCACCGCTCGAATGGCTGGCCAGGTACATCGTCGAACGCGGCCGCTGAACGGTGGCGACCGCAACGCGCAGCATCCTGCACGTCGACATGGACGCGTTCTATGCGTCCGTCGAACAACGCGATCACCCGGAGTTGCGCGGCAAACCGCTCGTCGTCGGCGGCACGACGAACCGCGGCGTCGTCGCCGCGGCCAGTTACGAGGCGCGCGTCTTCGGCGTCCGCTCCGCAATGCCGATGCGGGAGGCGCTGCGACGCTGCCCCGACCTGCTGTGCGTTCGCCCGCGAATGTCCCACTACCGGGCCGTGTCGCGCCGGGTATTCGACGTATTTCGCAGTTTCACGCCCCTGGTCGAAGGGCTCTCGCTCGACGAGGCCTTCCTCGACGTGACGGCGAGCCTCACGCTGTTCGGCGAACCTGTCGCGATCGCGCGGGCGATCAAGGAACGCATCCTCGAGGCGACCGCGTTGACTGCGTCTGTCGGCGTCGCCCGCAACAAGCTCGTCGCGAAAATCGCGTCCGATCTCGACAAACCCGACGGCCTGACCGTGCTGTTCCCGGAGCACTACGAAGAAAAACTCGATCCGCTGCCGGTTGCAGTGATTCCGGGCATCGGCAGGGAAACACTCAAGCGGCTGGCCGGCACGGGGATCTCGACCGTGCGCGACCTGCGGTGCGCTGAAGACCGTGTCCTGGAACCGGTCTTCGGCCGCTTTGCGCAAAAGACACGGGCGCGCGCCTCCGGCATCGACGACCGGCCGGTCACGCCGTCGCGCGCCGAGAAGTCGATCAGCGCCGAGGAGACCTTCGACAAGGACCTCGCGCGCCGTGACGACATGGAGCGCGAGTTGCTCAGGCTGGCTGAACGCACGGCGACGCGCCTGCGCAAGGCCGGGCTCGCGGCCACGACCGTACAGGTGAAGATCCGGCAGTCGGATTTCAGGACGTTTACACGGCAGCGGAAACTGGGCGCGCCGGTCAGCGCCACGGACCCGATCTACGCCATCGCCCGCGATCTGCTCGGCGCCTGGCTGGTTCGGAATCCCGGCGCCCGCATCCGCCTGCTCGGTGTCGGCGGCAGCGAACTCGTGCGCGCCGGCCAGCCGGACCTGTTTTCCGCGGGCGCGTCCGGGTCGCCCGTGGACAGGACCGTGGACGAGATCCGCGACCGCTTCGGCGCGGCGGCGCTGGGTCGTGCGCGAACCCTTGATCGCGACTGATTAGGGTAGAATCGAGGGTCGGCCCGGCTCGCGGCAAGGAACCATGTACACCAGTTTTTTCGGCCTCCACGAAAAACCGTTCTCGATAACGCCGGACCCGCGTTACCTGTTCCTGAGCGAGCGTCACGGCGAAGCGCTGGCCCACCTCGTGTACGGCGTCACGGAAAGCGGCGGCTTCATCCAGCTGACCGGCGAGGTCGGCACGGGCAAGACGACGCTGGTCCGATCACTGCTGCTCAATCGCATGCCGGATAACGCCGACGTCGCCGTCGTGCTCAATCCGCAGCTCTCGGTCGTCGAGTTTCTCGCGACGATCTGCGAGGAACTGCATATCGAGGTGGCCCACAACAAGGGCAGCGTCAAGGCGCTGACGGATGCCCTGAACCGGCATCTCCTGCAGGCGCATTCGTCGAGGCGCCGCACGATCCTCGTCGTCGACGAGGCACAGAACCTGGCGCCCGCCGTTCTGGAACAGGTACGGCTGCTGACCAACCTCGAAACGGCCAAACAGAAACTGCTGCAGATCATCCTGATCGGCCAGCCCGAGCTGCGCGAGTTGCTGGCGCGTAACGATCTGCGCCAGCTCGCGCAGCGCATCACGGCGCGTTACCACCTCGAGCCCTTGTCGCGCGAGGAGACGGCGAGTTACATCGAGCACCGCCTCAAGGTGGCCGGCGCACTGGGCGAGGTGTTCGACGCGGGTGCAAAGAAAGAAATCTACCGGCTTTCGCAGGGCGTGCCGCGACTCATCAACGTCATTTGCGATCGGGCGCTGCTCGGCGCCTATGCCCAGGAGTCGCGGCTCGTGAACGCGCGTCTCGTCCGTCTCGCGGCGGCCGAAGTCAAGGGCGAACTCGAACGCTCGCCCTGGGTGCTCCGCGCGGCGATCGCGGCCGGGGTTGCGGGCGTCGCCGTCATCGCCGCGAGCGCGTGGTGGGTCGCGCAGCGCGAACTCCCGGCGCCCGTCGTCGAGGCCGCCGAGCCCGTGTCGATGGCGGCCGAACCCGAGCCGGTCATCGAGACCGCACCCGTCGAAGAACCCGATCCGGGCCCCACGCTGCACGAACAGCTGCAACTGGCGGCCGACCTGACGAACATGGACTTCGCGCTGGCCGCGTTGTTCGAAACCTGGGGCCTCGACTACCGGGCAGGTGGTCGCAGCGGCTGTGCGCAGGCCGGCGACGCCGGCCTGAACTGCCTTTACCAGCGCGGCTCGTGGACGGGCCTGCAGCAGATGGACAGGCCGGCCATCCTGACGCTGATCGACGATGACGGCAACGATCACGACGTCGTACTGACGGCCATCTTCGGCGACAGCGCCGAATTGTCGATCGGCGGCGTTCGCGTCACGCACCCGGTTGCCGAAGTCACGCGTTCCTGGTTCGGCGATTTCATGTTGCTGTGGCGGCCACCGTCCGGCACCCCGCTTTCACTGGGCCCGGGATCCAGCGGCCCCGCCGTCACCTGGCTGCGCAACAGCCTCGCCGCCATCGACGGCCGATTTGCCAGCAGCAATCCGGACTCGCCGGTTTTCGATGACGAACTCGAACGGATCGTGCGAACATTCCAGCGTGAGCATCGCCTCGACGTGGACGGTCTGGCCGGGCAGCAGACCCAGATCATCATCAACTCGCTGCTCGCGGTCGAAGGAACGCCACGACTGTCCACGCCGCGGCTCGCACAGGACTAGGGTATGTCTTTCATCCTCGATGCGCTGAGAAAATCCGAGACCGATCGCCAGCAAAAAGGCTCCGCCGAATTTGCCGGCGTCCCGACCAGCAGCGGCCGTCGCGAGGGCCCGCCGGTCTGGTTATGGGTCGTCGCCGTGCTGCTGCTCGTCAATCTCGCCGTCCTCGTGGGCGTTTTCCTGAGGCCCGACGGCGCGCCGCCGACGCAGACCGCCGTCCAGGCCGTCGAGGCGCCTGCCGCAACCGAGCCGGCCGACGACGACCGCTTTGCCGAACGGGTTGAAGTGGCGCGTCGCAATGCCCCGCCGCGCGAGGAAGCGCCGCTGACACCGGCGAAGCAGCCCGCCGCTCGCGCCCCGGCGACCGCGACCACCAATGCACTCGCCCTCCCGACCATCCACGAGCTGCGGGCCAACGGGACCGTCAACTTGCCGGACCTGCACGTCGACATCCATGTCTACAGCGAATCGCCCGAGGACCGCTTCGTGTTCATCAACATGGTCAAGCACAACGAGGGTTCGCGCCTCCCCGAGGGGCCGCTCGTCAGTGAAATCACGCCTGACGGTGTCGTCCTGAACCAGGCCGGCACCGTGTTCCTGCTGCCGCGCGACTAGAGCCTTACCTGTTGCCGGTCCCGATTTCCAAGCACCTGGACGGCGATTCGCTGGCGGCCGCCCTGACGTCGGGGATTCACCGCGTGCTGGCCGAGCAGGAGCTGCTGAACCGCATCAACGTATTCCCCGTCGCCGACAGCGACACGGGCACCAACCTGAGCCTGTCGCTCGGCGCCGCGCTCGGCGTGCTCACGCGGCCCGGCGAGAAACACCTCGGTACGATGCTCGCGGCCGTCGCGGACGCCCTCCTGGACGGCTCGCGGGGGAACTCGGGCGCGATCGTCGCGCAGTTCTTCCAGGGCATGAGTGACGCGGCCGGCGAGATCACGCGCTTCACGACGTACACCTTCGCCGGCGCCGTTGCCCGGGGCAACGAGTACGCTCACGACGCGCTGTCGAAACCGCGCGAGGGCACCATTCTGTCGGTCATTGCCGCGTTCGCCGAGAGCACCATGCACCTGGCCGGCCGTGAGCAGGAAGGCCATTTTCCGGAGGTGCTCGCGAGGTCGCTCGAGCGCGTCGAGGAAGCCCTGGCCAACACGCCGAACCAGCTCGACGTGCTGCGCAAGGCCGGCGTTGTCGACGCGGGCGCCATGGGCTTCGCGGAACTGGTCACGGGCATCACCGACTACGTCCGCGACGGCACCGTCGTGCCGCTGCCGGACAACTCGCTCGCTCACGAACTCGAGCCCCCGGTCCCGTTTGCCGAAGCGGACAACGAGTCACAGTATCGCTTCTGCACCGAGTGCATCGTCACCGGCCGCGACATCGATCGCCGCAAGCTGCGCGAGGCGCTGGCCGAACTCGGCGACTCGCTCGTGCTGGCGGGCACCAAGCGCAAGGCCAAGGTGCACATCCATGTCGACGAGCCCGAGACGGTGTTCGACACGGCGCGGCTTTACGGTGACGTCAGCGCCGAGAAGGCCGACGACATGCACCGCCAGCAGCACGCGACTCACGAAGGGCAGGACCGCTTCGCGGTCATCGTCGACTCGGGTGCCGACATCAGCGACGAAGACATGGAGCGTCTCGATATCCACATGGTCCCGTGCCGCATCCAGTTCGGCGATCACGGCTACCTCGACAAGGTCAGCATCACGATCGAGGAGTTCTACGAGGAGCTCGCGACGAGCCCGCACCACCCGACGACGTCGCAGCCCGCCCCCGGCGATTTCCGGCGCCAGTTCCAGTTCCTCGCGAGCCATTTCGACGACGTCATTTCCGTCAACCTGACGAGCGTCGCGAGCGGC
>JBFGYM010000021.1:0-17513 GCA_041587435.1 Woeseiaceae bacterium | reverse complement strand
GGCATGGCGGTCGCCCGCGTTGCCTTCCTACATCTCATCTCCGTGCGTACCGGATTGGTACGCGCAGGATGCTACTACATCTTGTGTTGAAAGGCGAGCCAGCCACAACATCTGGACCGAGACCGCAAAAACGGCGACGATCGGCAGTATGGCGACCCTCGTCGGCGTCTTCCTCGTGTCGCTGGTTGCTTTGCACCTGGCGCCGACATTCCTGTAGGAGAACAGCGTGTCCAACGACTACGAAGTCGGCCAACAGAACAAGGTCCGGCAAATCCGCGAGAAAGCCGCCTACGACAAGGCGACCGTCCACCGAATTCTCGACGCCGGACTGGTCGCCCACGTTGGCATCGTGCAGGCCGGCAAGCCGGTCGTCGTGCCCATGCTGTATGGCCGCGATGGCGAGACACTCTTCCTGCACGGCGCACGCAAGGCCCGTATCATTCGCCTTCTCGAGGGCACGGGCAGCGCGTGCGTCAACGTCACGTTGCTCGACGGGCTCGTGTTCGCCCGCTCCGCATTCGCCTCCTCGATGAACTACCGCTCGGTCACCGTGTTCGGCTCCGCCCGCCTCGTCGACGACCTCGAGGAGAAGAAACGTGCCCTGCACGTAATCAATGAACACGCCATGCCGGGCCGCCGGGCCGAACTGCGCCTGTCGCACGACAGCGAGCTCAAGATGACCGGCGTCATCGCGCTCGACATAGAGGCGGCGTCTGCCAAGGTCTCCGACAAGATGCCGGATGACGAGCCCTGCGACGTCGACACGCCCGTCTGGGGCGGCGTGCTGCCGCTCGAGTCGCGCTTTACGACGCTGAAGCCCGACGACCGCGTCCGGGACGGCATCGAGCCGTCGGCCGCATTGCGGGCGATGGAGGGCAAGAAGCTCTAGGAAATAGGGTGACTGACACCCTAAAAGGCTACAGGAGGTCCTGCGTGTTCTCTGCCTCCAGCCGCAGCAGCGCCTCCTTGGTGTCGAGCCCCCCGCCGAATCCCGTGAGGTCACCCGTGCTGCCGATGACCCGGTGACACGGCACGACGATCGGGATCGGGTTGCGGCCGTTCGCCGCACCCACGGCGCGCACGGCCCTCGGCCGCCCGATACGTTTGGCGATCTCGCCGTAACTCACGGTCTCGCCGTAGGGAATCCCGCGCAGCGCCTCGAGCACGCTGACCTGGAACTCGGTGCCTTCGAGCTTCAAGGGCAGGTCGAATTCACGCCGTTCGCCGGCAAAATATTCGCGCAACTGCCGGCAGGCCTCGGCCAGCGGCTTTTCATTGAAGATCCATTCCCGTTGCGGCTGCCGCCGCATCGAGCCCTTGGGAAAACCGATCATCGAAAGACCGTCGGCGTCGCCGGCCAACAGCAGTTCCCCGATCGGGGTGTCGAGATAACAGTAATACATCGTCAACCTCCGGCCCCGTTGTCGGAGCCCCAGATGAGCAGCGCCGCGTAGGCCCGCCACGGCCGCCAGGCGGCCGCGCGTTCCAGGAGTTCCGCCGTGCGCAAACGCCGCCCGTGTTCTTCGTCGAAAGCCCGCAGGAGACCGAGGTCGGACGCCGGGAAGGCATCCGGGTCCTTGAGCACCCGCATCGCCACGTAGGCGGCGGTCCATTCACCGATCCCGCGGATCGACGTCAATGCCTTGCGCAGCTCGTCGACCGACTGCCCGCTGCCGAAATCGACCTGCCCCGCTGCCGTCGCCCTTGCGAACTCGCGAATCGTGCCGGCCCGGCTGCGGATGATGCCGAGGCGCTCGAGCCGGGCCCGCGCCAGGCGCTGCGGTTCCGGAAACAGCCGCCAGGCCGTGTCCGCCACCCCGTCTATGGCGGTCTCGAGCGGCTCGCCGTAATGCGCCGCGATGCGCCCTGCAAACGTCGTCGCCGCACGGACCGACACCTGCTGCCCGAGTATCGCGCGTACCGTCAGCTCGAAACCGTCCCACGCGCCCGGCACTCGCACGCCGGGCCGGCGGGCCAGCTGCCGGTCCAAATACGGGTCGCGCGACAACACGCGCGTGATGTCGTCGATCGGCGCGTCGAGATCGAACAGGCTGCGCGCCTTCTGCACCGACTGGAAAAGCCCGTCGGTGCCGACCCCGTGGAAGGTCAGCGCGAGCTGCCCGTCGTCATCCGCCACCTCGATGATGCCCCGTGCGCCCCCTGACGCAATGCTCCTGAAGTAGCGTCCCTGATGCACGCGTTCCACGCCGGGCGTGGCGCGGCCCGCGAAGAACGCCAGCAGCGCCGGCCAGTCGTACGGTCGGCGGTAGGGCAGGCGGACGCGCAACGACGACGTCGCGGCGGCGTCCGAACGGCGCCGCAGCTCGCGGGGCGTCCGTCCGTAGGTCTTGCGAAACGTGTCATTGAAGCGCCGCACGCTGCCGTAACCCGACGCCGCCGAGATGTCTTTCATCGGCAGGGACGTCTGGTCGATCAGGCGCTTCGCGAAATGCAGCCGCTGCGTGTGCGCGACGGCCAGCGGGCTGGCACCGAGGTGCCGGGTGAACAGGCGGCGAAGGTGCCGGCTCGTGACGCCGAGACGCTCGGCGAGCTTTTCGACGTCGCCATCGTCGAGCGCGCCTTCGGCGATCAGGCGCAGGCCGCGCTGCACGGTCGTCGACGTGCCGGCCCACGCGGGCGTGCCGGGCGCGCACTCGGGCCGGCAGCGCAGGCATGGCCGGAAACCCGCCTCGCTTGCCGCCGCGGCCGTCGGGAAAAACGCCACGTTGCGGCTCTTCGGCGGGTTGGCCGGGCAGATCGGTCGGCAGTAGATCCCCGTCGTTTTTACGCCGACGTAGAAACGACCGTCGAAGCGCGCGTCCCGGGACAGCCTGGCGCGTTCGAATACCTCTGCATCGATGCTGGCAAGGTCGTTCATGCCTCGCAGTATACGCCGGGCGCGGTCCCGGAATGGCCAGAATCGGACCTCAAAAAAAAGCCGGGCGAAACGGGTTCGCCCGGCTGCAGTCCGCATAATCTCAAGGGGATTCGACTATGCGCGGGGGAATGCTCAGGCGGCGCGTGCGGCCTCGCGGTCCGCCAGCCACTCGGCGAGGTCGTCCGACCCGCCGATCAGGCGGCCATTGATGAAGACCTGCGGGTACGTCGTGTTGGTCGTTACAGCCCGCAGCGTGCGATCGGTGTAATCACGGTTCAGAACGAGTTCCTCGAACTCGATGCCGGCCTCGTTCAGCATGCTCTTGGCGCGCACGCAGTACGGGCAGCCTTCCCGCGCGAACACCGTCACGTCGTACGGCAATTCCTGGTCGGGCGCGATGTACCTGAGCATCGTGTCCGCATCCGAGACGTGGAAAGGATCGCCCGGCTCTTCGGGCTCGATGAACATCTTTTCGATCACGCCGTCGCGCACGAGCATCGAGTAACGCCAGGAACGCTTGCCGAAGCCGAGGTCGTCCTTGCCGACCAGCAGGCCCATTTTCTCGGAGAATTCGCCGTTGCCATCGGGCAGGAACGTCACGCGATCGGCCTTCTGCGCGCGCTGCCATTCGTTCATGACGAACGCGTCGTTGACGGACACGCAGATCACCTCGTCGATGCCCTGCGCGCGGAATTGCGGCACGAGCTGGTTGTAGCGCGGCACGTGCGACGACGAACACGTTGGCGTGAATGCGCCCGGAAGCGAGAACAGGATGACGTTCTTGCCCGCGAAGATCTCTTCGCTGGTCAGGTCGACCCACTCGTGATTGCGACGCGTGCGGAACGTCACGTCGGGAATGCGCTTGCCTTCGAGATTGTTGAGCATGTTTATTTCCTCTTGGTTCGTTATTTCAGTATCAGGCCAGCATGCTGCGTAGCATCCAGGCGTTCTTTTCGTGGATCTGCATGCGTTGCGTGAGCAGGTCCGCCGTCGGCTCGTCGTGCGCGGCATCGGCGGCCGGAAACGCCTCGCGCGCGGTGCGCACCACGGTTTCCTGGCCGATCGCGAGTTGCCGGATCATGTCTTCGGCCGACTCGGTGCCGTCGCCCTCTTCGACCGACGTCAGCTTCATGAACTCTGCGTACGAGCCCGGTGCACGGATCCCCAGGGCACGGATGCGCTCGGCAATCTCGTCGACGGCCGTCGCGAGTTCCGTGTACTGCGTTTCGAACATCTGGTGCAGCGTGTTGAATTGCGGCCCCGTGACGTTCCAGTGGTAGTTGTGCGTCTTCAGGTACAGCGTGTAACTGTCAGCCAGCAGGCGCGACAATCCCGCCGCGATCGCTTCGCGATCGCCGCGGCCGATCCCGGTGTTCATTTCCATGGGGTTTACTCCCGTGTCTTTCAATAGGAGGATGCTATGATTCGCCAATAGATAAATAAAATGGTTTAATTAGAATATATTGATCGATTTAATGATATATGCGCCAGCCCACGCTGAAACAGCTCCAGTACTTTCTTGCCCTGACGGAAACCCTGCATTTCGGGCGCGCCGCGGAGCGCTGCTTCGTCTCGCAGTCGGCGTTCAGCAACGCCATCCGCGAACTCGAGAACACGCTGAACGCACGGCTCGTCGACCGCACCAACCGCAACGTGACGGTCACGGCGACCGGCCAGGAGATTGCGGTCCAGGCCCGGCTCGTGCTGCGCGACGTCGAGAGCCTCGTCGATACGGCCCGCGGCCGGGCCGAGCCGCTGACCGGCGAGCTGCGATTCGGCGTCATTCCGACGATCGCGCCGTTCCTCCTGCCCGGCACGCTGCCGAAGCTGCGCCGGCGCTACCCGCAGCTCGAACTGCTGCTCGCCGAGGACCAGACTGACCGGATTTACCGGCGCCTGATGGATGGCGACCTCGACGTCCTGTTACTCGCCCTCCCCTGGTCGTTGCGCGGCGTCGAGGAGATGCCCCTGTTCGATGATCCGTTCTGCCTCGCGTGCCGGGACGGGACGTCCCGCGTGGATCCCGAGCATTATCGCTTCAACCGGCTGGACAGCGACAGCATCCTGCTGCTCGAAGACGGGCACTGCCTGCGCGAGCACGCATTGGCCGCGTGCAAGATTCGGAACACGGAGAAGGTGCGGCGCTTCGGCGCCAGCAGCCTGTTGACGCTGATCGAGATGGTCGACGCGGATCTCGGCGTCACGTTCCTGCCGGAGATGGCGCGCGGCTCGACGCTGCTCAGGAATACCCGCGTCAAGCTCTGGTCGTTGGACGAGCGCAGCTACCGCACGATCGGTCTGGTGTGGCGCAAGGGCAGCCGCCGCGAAGACGAGTTTCGCCTGCTCGGCGAATTCCTGAAGGACAACCGCTAGCCGTCAGCCGTCGCGCACCGGTATGGTAGGCAGGAATGCGTATTGTTGGCGGCCGCCGCAAGCACGAGCATGGTGGTCGCAGAGGTGATCCATGAGACAGACCGTTTTCCTGACAGCCGCCGCCCTGGCGCTGGCCGCGTGCGCGCACAATGCGGATGACGCAACTGGCGGCGACGGGGGCGCGGTCGTCAACGGCGAAGCCGCCTATGTCGAGCACTGCGCCGGGTGCCACGAGACCGGGATGCTCGGCGCGCCGCGCGAAGGCGAGCCGCAGGACTGGGCCAGCCGCTCGAACCTCTGGCAGGCCGTGCTGATGGAGCACGCCAAGGTCGGGTACTTCAACATGCCGGCGCGTGGCGGCAAGAGCGAACTGCCGGACGAGGTCGTCAACGCCGCTGCCGAATACATGCTGGAGCAGACCTTCCCCAACCGGCCCGTCGACTAGTCTCGCGCGCCTCCGTCACCCGCTTGCGCTCCGCGGTCACGCCGCGTCGATTTGCTATCATGATCGCTTACGTCGCCGCCTGAACAAGGAACAAGAAGTGGCCGACCCGTCAGAGAGCATCCACCAGCTGCGCATCGACCGCAGCGCGCCACCGCCCGCCTCTGGCAGCCGCAAGTGGGTTATCACTGCCTTCGCAGTCGCTGCCCTCGCCGTCGTTGCATGGATCGCCATCGGTTCGGCCGGTCGCGCGATCCGCGTCGAAACCGACGTCGCGCGCAAGCCGCCATCGGTCGCGGCCGCAAGCAGCGTCCTCGATGCCTCCGGTTACGTTGTCGCCCGCCGCCAGGCGACCATCTCGTCGAAAGTCACGGGCAAGGTGCTCGAGGTGCTCGTCGAGGAAGGCATGCGCGTCGAACAGGACCAGGTCGTTGCGCGTCTCGACGACACGACGCAGCAGGCCCAGCTTGCCGTGGCCGTTGCGCAGGCCGATTCGTCGCGCGCGGCGCTGGCAGAAATTTCGGCGCAGCTGCGCAACGCGCGGCAGGAGCGCGACCGGCTGCGCGACCTCGCGGCCCGGGGGCTGACGAGCCGCTCCAGCCTCGACAGCGCCGAGGCAGTGTTCGACGAACTCGACGCGCGTCTCGAAACAGGCAAAGAAAACGTTCGCGTCGCCGAGAGCAACGTGGCGCTGGCGCGCGACGCGCTGTCCAACATGACGATCCGCGCACCGTTCGCGGGCATGGTCGTCACGAAGAACGCCCAGCCCGGCGAGATGATCTCGCCGATCTCGGCCGGCGGCGGATTCACGCGAACCGGTATCTGCACCATCATCGACAATGATTCGCTCGAGATCGAAGTCGACGTCAACGAGGCCTACATCCAGCGCGTCGCGGCGGGGCAGCGGGTTTCGGCCGTGCTCGATGCGTACCCGGACTGGCGTATCCCGGCCGAAGTCATCGCGATCATCCCGACAGCGGACCGCCAGAAAGCGACGGTCCGCGTGCGCATCGGCTTTCTCGAGCGCGACGACCGCATCCTGCGCGACATGGGCGTCAAGGTGTCGTTCCTGGGCGCCGGGGAGGCCGTCACCGAAACGCGCGCGATTCAGGGCGTCATGATTCCCGGCGCCGCGCTGCGCTCCGATGCGGCCGGCGATTTCGTCTGGATCGTCCGCGACGGCGTGGTCGAGCGGCGCACGGTCGCACTCGGCGGACCGCGCGACCGGCCGCAGGTACTAATACGAACGGGACTCGTGTCGGGGGACACGGTCATCAGGACGTCCGAAAGCCCGCTGTCCGAAGGGCAGGCCGTCACCACCAACTGAGGAGTTCGACCATGAATGAGGTTCTCGCCACCTTAAGCGGCGTCAGCAAGTCCTATCAAAAGGGCAAGGAGGTCGTCGAAGTCCTGCACAATCTCGATCTCGAGATCCCGGCCGGTGACTTCATCGCGATCATGGGACCGTCGGGCTCGGGCAAGACGACGCTCTTGAACCTGCTCGGCGGACTCGACAAGCCGACGTCCGGCACAGTGAACGTCGGCGGCGCCGAACTCTCGTCGATGTCCAATAACAAGCTGTCGCACTGGCGCTCGACCAACGTCGGTTTCATCTTCCAGTTCTACAACCTGTTGCCGGTGCTGACCGCGCAAAAGAACGTCGAGCTGCCGCTGCTGTTGACGAACCTGTCGGCCAGCGACCGCGCTCACCGGGCCGGCGTGGCGCTCGGGATCGTCGGGCTCGAGGGCCGCACGGACCATTACCCGCGGGAGCTTTCGGGCGGCCAGGAGCAGCGCGTCGCGATCGCGCGCGCCATCGTCTCGGACCCGGTGCTGCTGCTGTGTGACGAACCGACCGGCGACCTCGATCGCGAGACGGCCGATGAGATCCTCAAGCTGCTGCAGATTCTCAACCGCGAACACGGCAAGACCATCATCATGGTGACGCACGACGCCCAGGCGGCCAGCTACGCGAATCGCACGATGATCTGCGACAAGGGCACGCTGGAGCACCGGGAGGCCGTATGAAATACCTCGGCCTCATCTGGAAAAACATCTGGCGCAAGAAGATCCGCACGTCGCTGACGATCCTGTCCGTCTTGGTGGCGTTCCTGCTGTTCTCGCTGCTGTCGGCGATCGGCTATGCGTTCAAGAGCGGCGAGGACGTCGCGGATGCCGAGCGCCTCATCGTCATCGACAAGATTACGCTGATCAACCCGCTGCCGATGGCGTACAAGAACCGCATCGCGGCCACCGAGGGCGTGCACTCCGTGACGCATGCGTCCTGGTTCGGCGGTTATTACCAGGATCCGCGCGTGCAGTTTCCGCAGTTCCCGGTCGACCCCTACGAGTACGTCGCGATGTACCCGGAATTCAAGATGCCGCAGGCACAGCTCGATGCGTGGGCGCGCAACCGCCAGGGCGCCGTCATCGGCCGGGAGATCGCGGAGCAGTACAGCCTGAATGTCGGCGACCGCATTCCGATCCAGGCGACGATCTGGACCAAGGCCGACGGCGGCCGCACGTGGGAGTTCGATATCGAGGGCATCTTCGAGACCGACGATCCGCGCGGCAGCACGGCCATCCTGCTGTTCCAGTATGACTACTTCGAGGAGGCGCGCGCTTTCGGCAAGGGCACGGTCGGCTGGTACATCCTGCGCGTCGAGACCGGTGCGGACCCCGTGCAGGTCGCCAATGCCATCGACCTGCAGTTCGCGAACTCGCCGAACGAGACCGAGACGAGCACCGAGGCCGCGTTTGCGCAGTCCTTCGCCAAGCAGTTCGGCAACATCGCGATGATCGTCACGTTGATCCTCGGCGCCGTGTTCTTCACGCTGCTGCTGGTATCGGGCAACACGATGTCGCAGTCGGTGCGCGAGCGCATCTCCGAACTCGCGGTCCTCAAGACGCTCGGCTTCACGGACCGCTCGGTGCTCGGCATCGTGCTGGCCGAATCGATCATCATCATGCTCATCGGCGGCCTGCTCGGCCTCGGCCTCGGCTGGGTGCTCGTCCAGGGCGCCGCCCAGGCGATGGGCGCCTTCCTGCCGGGCATCTTCCTGTCATCCGGCGCCATGCTCACTGCCGTTGCCATCATGATCGGTGCCGGCGTCGTCGCCGGGATCTTTCCGGCGATGAAAGCGATGCGGCTGTCGATCATCGACGCGCTGGCGCGCGCCTGAGGAGCTGCCATGAACACGATCAAGCAAATCATCGCGGTCACGATGCTCAACCTGCGAAACCTGCCGCAACGTCTCGCCTCCTCGGCCGTCGCCGTGGTCGGCGTGGCCGCGGTCGTGCTCGTATTCGCGGCCGTGCTGTCGATGGCCGAGGGACTGCAAAAGACGATGGTCGCGACGGGCGCGGACGATACCGCCGTCATGATGCGCAGCGGCTCGACGTCGGAACTCAACAGCGGGCTGTCCAATGAGCAGACGCTGATCGTCGCGAACGCGCCGGGCGTGCTCAAGGACGGCGACCGCGCCATCGTGTCTGCGGAACTCTACGTCGTGACCGACGTGAAGAAGCGCTCCAACCAGGGCGACGCCAACGTGCCGTTTCGCGGCGTCCAGGCCGAGGCCTTCGAGGTCCGCAACAACATTCGCATCGACGAAGGACGGATGTTCGAACCGGGCAAGAACGAGATCGTCGTCGGACGGGCGGCCCAGGAAGAGTTCATGGGGCTCGGCGTCGGCGAAACGATCCGCTTTGGGCAGACCGAATGGACCGTCGTCGGCACCTTCGATGCCGGCGGCAATGTCTCCGAATCGGAGCTGTGGACCGACGTGCGCGTGCTGCAGAGCGCATACCGGCGCGGCAACTCGTACCAGTCGGTGCGGGCGCGCCTCGAAAGTCCGGACAGCATCGAAACCCTGCGCCAGGCACTCGACGAGGATCCGCGCATCGACGTGGACGTGATGACCGAGCGCGACTACTACTCCTCGCAATCGCAGGGCCTCGTGCAATTCATCAAGCTCATCGGTTACCCGCTCACGATACTCATGGCGATCGGCGCCATCTTCGGTGCGCTGAATTCGATGTACTCGTCGGTGTCGGTGCGCGGCAAGGAGATCGCAACCCTGCGGGCGCTGGGGTTCGGACCAACCGCCGTGCTGGTTTCGACCGTGGTCGAGTCCGTCCTGCTCGCCCTCGCCGGCGGCATCCTCGGCGGCCTGCTCGCCTACGTCGTCTTCAACGGCTTCCAGGTCTCGACCCTGAACGGCGTCAGCTTCAGCCAGGTCGTGTTCAACTTCGCCGTGACGCCCGAGTTGCTGATCGACGGACTGAAGGCCGCGCTCATCATCGGCGCGGTGGGTGGGCTGTTCCCGGCGATTCGGGCGGCGCGTCTGCCGGTGGCGCAGGCGCTGCGGGAGCTGTAAGCCACGGACCTGCGGGAAGCAGTGACAGTCACCCTGATTCCGCGAGAATCAGGGTGACTGTCACCTTTTTTCTGCCTTGTTCGGATCTGGTGCCGGCTGACGGAATCGAACCGCCGACCTGAGGTTTACAAAACCCCTGCTCTACCAGCTGAGCTAAGCCGGCTGAAGGTGGCGCATTATTCGTTACTCGCACGCCGCTGACAAGGCCCCTGCCGCCTCACCGCGGGCAGGTCGCCGCGTCGCGCAGGGCGACCATGTCCTCACCGTAGCGCTCGACGATTGCGCCCGCGCCTCGACCCGGCGGCAGGCCGATGTCGACGAAAAACACGTTCGCATCTCGCATCATCGGCGTGACCTCGACCTCGAAGCCCGCCGCCTCGGCCTGCAGCTCGACTTTCTCGGCATTGTCCATCTGGCCGAAGATGCCGAGCGCGATCGAATAGCCGACGTCGTCGTTGCCGACGATGAACGCCTCGTCGAGTCCCTGCTCGGCGAGCTTCCTCAGCATCTCGCGGCCCGCAATGCGGCTCGCGACGTCCTCGACCTGCACCGAGTGCCCGATGAAAACCTGTGCCTTGCCCTGGCGCCTGGCGGTCTTCATGCCCTCGTTGCCATACAGCAGCGCGGCGGTGTCCGCGTCGGCTGCCACCTTGAACGGACCGATCGTGACGCAGGAGCGGCCGACCACGGCCTCGAGGTCGGAGCGCTCGCCCGCCCCGAGCACCGCGCCGACGCTGGCAATCGTCTCGTCAGACTGCCCCGTCGATACCTCGAGCGGCGGGCCGAGATCGCCCTCCTCGACGACGGCCACGCCGGGCTGCGGCGTCTCGGTCGTGAACATCCCCCACATGAAGTAGAGGATATTGGCGAGTATCAGCAGCAGCAGCAGGTTTCTCATTGCGCGGTGTCCAGCATGCGTGCAAGGCCCTGCAGCACGAGGTGCGGGCGGTGCAACGGGGTTTCGCAGAGCGCATTAAGAATGCGGGACGCATCTCCGCCGGTCAAGACGACGATCGGAGCATAAGCGTTTGATTGCAAAGTGCGAATTGCCCTGTCGATCGCGCCTGCGACAGCGTTCTGCGCACCCTCGCGAACCGCGGCCGCCGTATTGCGCGCAAACATGCCGAGCTCGGCGCCCGCGCCGCCCCTGGCCGGCCGGACCGCCGGGATGTCGCTCGTGGCGGAGGCCAGCGCCGCGGCCATCGTCGCCACTCCCGCGATAATCTGGCCGCCGAGGTGGCGGCCCCCGTCGTCAATGGCATCGATCGTGACGGCCGTGCCCGCATCGACGACGAGACACGCCGACCCGGTTTCAGCCCACGCACCCACCATCGCGACCCAGCGGTCGACTCCCATGCGACGCGGCTGGGTGTAGCCGTTCGTGACGCCCCAGCCGCTGCGCTCCGTGCGCGCAAAGTGCAGGTCACAGTCGCAATGCGCGCTGACCACGCCGGACAGGCGCGTGCCGAAGGTGGTCCCGGCCACGTTGCTGACGAAAACCCGGTCGACGCGCCGCGGCAGTTTCGTCGTCAGGACCTGCAGCCCGTGTTCGCGGATGCGCGCCATCGAGATGTGCCCGGTCCGCCGGATATCGCCATCGGCGAGCACGCCCCACTTGATCCGGGAATTGCCGACGTCCATGAGCAGCGCGCTCACGCCGGTGTCTCCCGGGCCGCCACTACCGTGCCCGAGGCGACGCGCGCCGGCTCGGTCGCGCCGGTATCGACGAGCAGGGCGCCGTCCGCGTCGATACCCGCTCCCGTGCCGGATACCTGCCGCTGCGCCGCATCGACGCTGACCCGTTTTCCCAGCAGCCAGTCGTACCCTGCCCAGCGCGGCGCGAACGGCGTAAAGCCTGTTACCGCGTAGTCGCTGATGAGCGTGCACAGCCGGTTGACCAGGCCGGCCGCGAGCTGCTCCCGCGGAGGAATTGTGGCGCTGCAGCTCGCGAGATCCACGGCTCGCAGCGTGCCGGCGGCATTGCCATCGAGGTCAGGTGCCGCCGTGATATCGACGTTGATGCCGACGCCGGTCACGACCGTAACGGCGGCGGGCGACGAGGTCTTCGCTTCGGTCAGTATGCCGCCGAGCTTGCCGTCGTTCGCCACGAGGTCATTCGGCCATTTCAGCTGGATGCCGGCAATGCCCATGGCCGCGAGCGCCTCGATGACGCCGACGCCGGTCGCCAGGGTCAGCGCGGGCAGGTTCGGCGGCTGCGCCGCAAAGGTGTAGGCGATCGACAGGCACAGGCCCGAGCCGGGCGGTGACAACCACGAGCGTCCGTGGCGTCCCCGTCCCTTCGTCTGGTTGTCCGTGAGTGCCACGCGCAGGCTGCCCGGCGGGGGCGCGCTCGCCTGCATCAGGTAGCTGTTGGTCGACCCGATCTCCTCGAACGTCTCGAATGACGCCAGTCGCGCCGCGACGCGGTCGTCCAGTAGCCGGCGTATCGCCTCTTCGTCAAGACGCGTCATCATCCCCCGGCGCGTCTTTCGGCTTGAACAGCATCGCCCCGACATTGCGGTTTTCGTTGCCGTCGAGCATGCGCTGTATGTTCGAGCGATGCCAGAAGATCACGAAGCCCGCCATGACCGCAAGGTAGATGAACAGCGGCTGGTCTTCGGGAAGCCGGGTCACGGCCAGCCAGACCGGCAGCGCCGTCGCGGCCGTCATGGTGGCGAGGCCCACGTAGCCCGTCGTGACGAGCATGAATCCCCACACGAGCAGCACCGCGACGATCAGCTTGGGCGCGAGAATGACGAGCGTGCCCACCAGCGTCGCGGCCCCCTTGCCGCCCTTGAAGCCGTGATAGATGGGCCAGACATGCCCGAATACCGCGGCGGCCGCGCAGGCCATCGTCAGCCAGGTACGCGAAACGGCGGGATCGGCCGGCGCGAACGGGATGTCGAGGCCGGGCACGACGCCCGCGCCGATCACGCCTTTGCCCACGTCGACGATGACCACACCCAGCGCGAACATGAAGCCCTGCGTGCGCAGCGCGTTGGTGCCGCCGGCGTTGCCGCTGCCCATCGTGCGAATGTCCACGCCGCCGCGCAGCTTGCCGACGATCATCGCGCCCATCAGGGAGCCAATGAAATAGCTGATCAGAAACTTGACGCCGAGCTCCAACATCACGGCTTCCATTTTGCGGGACGACTGCGGCGCATTGTAGCATCGGCCAATGTCAGCCAATGCCGTCCACCTGTTCCTCAACCCGACTGCGGGCCGCAGCCGCGCCGGCAGACGCGCGCCGCGCATCCGGGAACTCCTGAGTCGCGACGCCTACGCGCTCGAGTTGCACCTGAGCCGCGCCGTGGGTGACCTCGAACAGCAGGTTTTCGACTGCGTTACCGCAGGCGCCCGGCGCATCGTCGTTGCCGGCGGCGACGGCAGCGTTCACGAGGCCGCCAACGGCATCCTGCGCGCGTCGGGCGAAGCCGCGCTCGGCGTCATCCCGACCGGCACCGGCAACGACTTCGCCAAGGCCGCCAGTATCCCGCTCGACTGGGAACACGCGACGACGCTACTCGCGGACCGCATCGAAGCCGGCGGGCGCACGCGCGGCATCGACGTCGGGCGCATGAACGGCCGCTTCTTCACGAACGGCGCCGGCATCGGCCTCGACGCGACCGTGACGCGCATCGCGCGTTCCTACCGCATGCCGATCGGCGATGTCGTTTACCTGCTGGCGATTTTTCGCGCCATGGTCGGCGGCATCGCGACGCCCGACATGCGCATTTCGTACGGCGAGCGCGAGAGCAAGGGCCCCGTCACCCTCGCCAACGTGGCCAATGGCGACTGGATCGGCGGCATGTTCAATATCGTGCCCGGGGCCCGCAACGACGACGGCGAATTCGACCTTTTGATCGTCGGGCCCGTCTCGCGGCCGCGCGTCCTGCAGTTGCTGCCGAAGCTGATGTCGGGCACGCACATGGCCGAGAAGGAAGTTTCGCATGAGCGCGTTACCGCGGTCCTGGTCGAGGCGGAGGCCGACGTCGACTGCCACCTGGACGGCGAAATGCAGGCGCCGCAGCGCCGTTTCGAAATTTCGCTACTGCCGGGCGCCCTGCGCCTGCTTTGACGAACGGCGGGCGCCGAGATAGATCGCGACCAGCGCGATGACGGCGCCGGCCAGTTCCTTCATCGTCATCGGCCGGGCGAAGAACAGGACGTCCCAGATGAAGCTCAGTGTGGGCTGCAACAGCAACGCGACGCCGGCCTGCGCGGCGCTGACGTGCGGCAGGCTGCTCGCGATGAACATCATGCCGAGGCTGTGAGACAGCAGGCCGTACGCGCCCAGCCAGGCGGCGTCGCGCAGCGTCGGCACGGCCAGGGACTCGCCTTCGACCAGGGCGGACAGGCCGAGCAATGCGGCAGCGACCAGTGATATGACGGCGATCTCGCGGCTCGGGATGCGGGTCGTCGCGCCCTGGCGGGCGCGGCGCATCGACAGCAGGTAGCCGGCGTAGACGACCGCCGTCGCGAGGCCGAACACGACGCCGAGCCGGTAGTCGTCGGGCAGGGCAGACCAGTCGAGGCCGACGATCAGGGCGAGACCGAGCACCGCGAGCGGGATGGCGACGACCTGTGCGGCCCGGGGCGTTTCGCGCAGCACGACGATCCCGAAAGCCGTCATGATGAACACCTGAAAATTGGCGAGCAGCGTCGCGAGTCCCGGTCCGATGTACTGGATGCTGCGGTGCCAGAACCAGAGGTCGAGCGCGAAGAACAGCGCCGCACCGACGAGCACGAACCAGATGCGGCGTGAAAAACGCAGGCGGCGGCCGGACAGCAACAGGTACATCGCCAGTGCCGAACCGCCGATCGCAACGCGGTAAAAGCCGCTCGTCGTTGCGGAGACGTCGACGAGTTTCACCCACACGGGCGACAGGCTGATCAACGCCGCGCCGATGAACAGGCGCAGCACCGGGTTGGCGAGCGCGGCCATCAGCGTTTCAGCCAGTCGGATCGCCTCGCGATGTGCTCCTCGTCGGCCTCGGCATCGATCTCGAGGTAGCAGGTGTCGGCCGGGGCTTCGGCCCAGGCAAGGCGCAGGGTCATGAGTTCGTCCCCGCGGAACACCGTTACGTCCGACTTGTCGCCGGGCAGGTAGCGGCGCGTGCGCGACTCCGCGTCGCCCGGCCCGATGCGCAGGCCGTCGAGCGCGACGAGTTCGTCGCCCGGCGCGATGCCGGCCTTCTCGGCAGGCCCGTCGTTGTGCACGGCCTGGAACACGGTCCCCGTCGCTGACTTGCCGAGCACGGCGCCGAGCCAGACCGGCGCCAGTTCGCCGTCGCCCTTCGCTTTGCCGCCCTTGTCGCTGCCGCCGGCCGAGCGCCGCAGGTTGAAACGAATGCCGTGCGAATTGAGCAGCGTCTCGAGCGGCAGCTCGCCGGTGCCGCGCACCGTCGCGTCGAAGAAGTCCTCGAGATCGAGACCGGATACCTCGCAGGCCACGGTCTCGATACCGTCTTCGGGCATGCCCTCCCCGGATTCGCCCCAGCGAGCCCAGGCCGCTCTCATGACATCGTCGAGCGACACCCGGCCCGCCGTCTCGACGCGCAGCTTGAGGTCGAGCGACAAGGCGACGAGCGCACCCTTGGCGTAATAACTGACGACGGCATTCGGCGCGTTGGCGTCCTGCTTGTAGAACTTCGTCCATGCATCGAAGCTCGACTCCGCGATGCTCTGCCGGCGCCGCCCGCCGCCGCGCAGCACGCGCGTGATTTTCTGGCCGAGGAGCTCGAGGTAGCTTTCCGGTTCGATCATGCCGCTGCGCACCAGCGCCAGGTCGTCGTAATACGACGTGATGCCCTCGAAGACCCAGAGCAGGCGCGTATGCGTCTCCTGCGACAGGTCGTAGGGCGTGAACGCCGCCGGCTTCATGCGCTTTACATTCCACAAGTGAAAGTACTCGTGGCTGAGCAGCCCGAGAAACGTGCGGTACTCCTCCGATACCCCGTCGTCGCGCCGCGCCGGGAGATTGTCGCGGCTGCAGATATTGGCGGACGACCAACGGTGTTCGAGGCCGCCGTAGCCGGTGCCCGGCGCGTTGACCAGGAACAGGTAGCGATCGAGGTCCGAGGGCACGCCGAGCAACGACATGTGCTGCTCGCAAATCGTCTGCAGGTCATGGCACAGGCGCGCCATGTCGACGCGTGTCTGGCCGCGAATCGCGATCGCGTGCGGCACGCCCCGTGCCTCGAATTCGCCGATTGACAGGCGACCGATCTCGACCGGCTGGTCGATCAGCTCGGCGTAGTCGGTCGCCCGGTAGGTTCCGAATCCGTAGGCCTCGGCATCCTTGCGCCGCATCGACGTAGCGACGCGCCAGCGCTTGCCGTGCGGCTTTTCAGGGGGGCAGATGTCGAGTTCGCAGGTGCGCTCTTCCTGGCCGACCACTGCCGGGAAAACGCAGGTGCCGTTGAAAAACGCGTGGGTCGGGTCGAGGTGCGCACCGCGGACACTGTCGTCGTGCGCAAAAACCTCGAGCACGAGCGTGAGTGCGCGGTCGACCGGCGCCGCCTGCCAGCGGCTCTTGTCGAGCTTCGCCAGCGCAACATCGCGGCCATCGGACTCGGCCCGGGCCGAAACGACGTGCTTCGCGTAATCGCGGATCATGTAGCTGCCCGGGATCCACGCCGGCATGGCAAAGACCTGTCCCCCGGGGTCGGGCTTCGCGACCGTCAGCCGCACCTCGAACAGGTGCGCAGCCGGATCCCTGGGAACGATGACGTATCGATGCGGTAAGGACATGGAACCGGGCTCAGAGCGGCGGCTCTGTCAGCTTGAGTGTCAGGCACTTGGCCGAACCGCCCGCCTTGAGAAACTCGCTGAGCTCGACTTCGTGCACGCGAAATCCGGCGAGCATCAGCCGCGCCTTGAGCGGGTCCGACGCCTTGTTCAGGATCACGCGGTCGCCGATGTTGACGGCGTTGCATGCGAAGTTGCCGGCGTCCTGCGTATCGACGACGATGCGCTTGTGCGGCGGAATGCGGCTCTCGATCGCGATGCGCGATTCGTAGTCGAATGCCGGAGGATGGTACATCAGGAAACCGTCCGTCAGCGGGCAAAAACACGTGTCGATGTGGTAGAAGCGGGCGTCGGTGAGACGAATCGACACAACCTCGATATCGAAAAACCGGCGAATCTCCGCATGGGCTTCGATTTCGGTCCGGAAGCCGTAACCTGTCCACAGCCAGGGGCCACCGCGATCCAGCAGGCAGTCCCCGGCGCCTTCGAAGCCGATCTTGTCGTCGAGTTCGTACAGGTTGAAGCCGTTGTCACGGAACCACTTCTTGAAGTGCGGTTCCTCGGGGCGACGCTCGTGCGGCATGAAGTGGCTTGCAATGGCCTTGTCGCCGTAGACGACGCCGGCATTGGCCGTGAACACCATGTCGGGCAGGTCCGGCTGCGGCGTCATCGTGACGACTTCCGCGAACTC
>JBFGYM010000020.1:0-17570 GCA_041587435.1 Woeseiaceae bacterium | reverse complement strand
CTGGCAGCAGATCTTCTCGCGCTTTCGTCACGAAAACGAAAAGGCGGCGCGGCGCAAGGCGAGACATCGGCAGTTGCTGCGCGAAATTCGCAAGTCGACCAATGCAATGCCCGACGGCGCCGTTGTCCTCGATGCCTACAACGAAATTATTGCGTGCAATCGCGCGTCCAAACGACTTGCGGGTCTGAAACGAAAGAAGGACCGTGGGCAGCGCGTGGACAATATCCTGCGCGACCCGGCTCTGACGCAGTTGCTGCGCGCAGAAGACCAGTCCTACTCGGTCGAAATCCCGTCGCCGGTCGTCGACGGGCATTGGCTCAACTGCCGCGTCGTGCCGTACGGGGCAGACCAGAAGCTCCTGTTGATACGCGACGTGACCGAGCGGATTCGCCTCAGCAAGATGCGCCGCGATTTCGTCGCCAACGCGTCCCACGAACTGCGTTCACCGTTAACCGTTATCAGCGGTTACCTCGACAGTCTCGCCGACGACGTCACGATGCCGGCGAGCTGGGCGAAACCCGTCGAGCAGATGCGCGGCCAGGCGGAGCGCATGAAGCAGATCCTCGGCGAGTTGCTGGAGTTGTCACGCCTCGAAGGATCGGGGAAAGCCCGTGCGAACGAACCCGTCGATGTCGGCCGCCTGCTCGTGGACACCAAGCAGGCATTCGAGGGCCACGCGGACATCGCGAACATCCGCGTCGAGACGGAATCGACCGCGCAGCTTCGCGGCAATGCGGCGGAGATCGAAACCGTGATCGTCAACCTGCTCTCGAATGCCGTCAAGTTCACCCCGCGCGACGGCGAAATTACGTTGACCTGGCGGTCCGACAGTAACGGCGCCGACCTGGTCGTCAGCGATACCGGTGAGGGTGTCGATCCCGAGTTCATCCCCCGGCTGACCGAGCGCTTCTTCCGTGTCGACAAGGGCCGCAACCGGGACGACGGCGGCACAGGTCTGGGGCTCGCCATCGTGAAACACGTATTGGCGCGTCACGACGCAGAGTTGTTCATCTCGAGCGAACCCGGAAAAGGCAGCGAGTTTCGTTGCCGTTTCCCGGCGGCGCGCATCGAACTCGCCGCTCCTGTCACCCTGTCATAAAACTGCAACATGGTTGTCATACAAGCGACACGTCGCGTCGTTAACGTGCCCCTGAGCTTTTCGCAACGAGACTGAAACCACGAGGTCGCCGACCTCTCTCCTGGGGAACAACACATGAAATCACACGCGCTTCTGGCGTCGCTGCTGCTCGCATTCGCCTTCGCCGCCGCTCCGGCCGCGGCACAGGGAAGCTGGACCGACCGCCTCACGTTCAAAGGCGATATCCGGATTCGGCACGAGACGATCGACGAAGACGGCGAAGTGGACCGCAGCCGCATGCGCTTTCGCACGCGCCTCGGACTGTCCGCGGTCGTGACCGAGGACGTCAAGGTCGTCTTGCAACTCGCGACGGGCGGCGACAACCCGGTGTCGACCAACCAGTCTTTGGACGGCGGCTTCTCGCGCAAGGACATCGGCGTCGACCTCGCCTATGTCGACTGGAAGATCAACGACAATCTGAAGTTCTACGGCGGCAAGATGAAGAACCCGCTGTACAAGGCCGGCAGCGTGCCTCTGGTCTGGGATTCGGACCTCAACCCGGAGGGCCTCGCGCTGACGTTCACGTCGGGCGGATTCTTCGGCACGGCTGGCGGCTTCTCGGTGGAGGAGCGCAGCAGCGCCGACGACTCGCTACTGTACGTGCTGCAGGCCGGCTACAAGTTCGCGGTCGGTGAGGGCGCGAGCCTCACGGCCGGCGCCGGGTACTTCGCGTACACGAACACCGTTGGCAACGAGCCGTTCTACGACGGTAGCCCGAGCGGTAACACGGTCGACATAAACGGCGACTACGTTTACGACTACGAGAACACCGAGGTGTTCGCGCAGTTCGACACGAGAGTCGGCGACTGGCCTCTGAGGATCTATGCGCACCTGGTTCAGAACAACGAGGTGAGCGAACAGGATGCAGGCTACGCATTCGGCGCCAAGGTCGGATCGGCCAAGGCCGACGGCGACATGGAATTCAGCTGGACATACATGGACGTAGAGGCGGATTCGGTTATCGGCACGTTCAGCGACTCGGACTTCGGCGGCGGCGGGACCGACTCGGACGGCCACATGATCAAGGCGAAATACGCCGTCAACAAAAAGATTTCCCTGGGCGGCACGTTGTTCATCAACGAGGTTGATCGCTTTCAGGGCGTCGAACACGATTTCAGTCGGCTCCAGCTTGACGTAGAATTCAAATTCGACTGATGCGGGCCGGAGGGCCGTTATGGACGCGTCCGACTTGACACATCACATTTCCCGTCGCTTCAACAAGGACATCGAGGATCTGCGCAACCACGTGCTCGCCATGGGCGGGCTCGTGGAATCGCAGCTATCGCAGGCGATCGTGGCGATCGTCAGCGGCGACAGCGAACTCGGCCTGAAGGTCGCGAAGGATGACTACAAGGTCAATAATCTCGAAGTCAACATCGACGAGGAATGCGGCCGGATCCTGGCGACTCGGTCGCCGGCGGCCAGCGACCTGCGGCTGATCGTCGCGATCATCAAGACGATTACGGACCTCGAGCGCATTGGCGACGAAGCCGAGAAGATCGGCTTCCTTGCCTCAAAGCTGGCAGCCATGGACCGGCCAGCCGATTCCTACCGCGAGCTCAAGACACTCGGCCAGCACGTCGCGCACATGGTGCGCGACGCGATGAACGCTTTCGCGCGCCTCGACGTCGACGAAGCCTGGGACGTCGTGCGCGAGGACGAGCGTGTCGACGAGGAATACGAAGCGATCCAGCGGCAGTGCATTACGTTCATGATGGAGGACCCTCGCTCGATCAAGCGCGTCATGAACGTCACCTGGTGCGCTCGCTCGCTCGAGCGCATCGGCGACCACGCGAAGAACATCTGCGAGTACGTGATCTATATGGTGCAGGGCAGGGATGTCCGTCATACTGGCGCCGTTCATGCACCTGACGACGATTCCTGACGAATGACTTTTCCGAACAAGCGCCTGCTCAACTTCGCGGGCTTTCTTGCCTGCGCGGGCATGATGGGCTTTGCGCTCTACGCCCAGTATGTCCTGCTGCTCGATCCGTGTCCGCTGTGCGTGTTCCAGCGCGTGGCGACGATTGTCACGGGATTCGTCTTCCTCGCCGCGGCCCTGCACAATCCGGGCCGGAACGGCGCGCGTGTCTATGGCGTCCTCGTTGCGCTCGCCGCCGGCTGCGGTGTTGGTGTGGCGTCCTGGCACGTGTACTTGCAGAACCTGCCCTCGGACGAGGTCCCGTCGTGCGGGCCGGGCTTCGAGTACATCATGGACAACTTCGCGCTGTTCGACGCGCTGTCGATGATCTTCCAGGGATCGGGCGAGTGCGCGGAAGTCGTCTGGCGGTTCCTCGGCCTGTCGATGCCGACGTGGGTGCTGATCGGCCTTGGCGGCCTGCTCGTGTTCGGCCTCTGGAACAACTTCCGGAAAGCCTGACCTGCAGCCGGGCCGTGCTGCGGCGTCGCTGCAATCTACAACAACATCAACTCGAGGATACGCCGGTACATCGCGGTGAGCGAAACCACGTCCTCGACGCGAACATGCTCGTTGACCTTGTGAATCGAGGCATTGACGGGCCCGAGCTCGACGACGTCGACACCGGCCGGTGAAATGAACCGGCCGTCGGAGGTGCCGCCGCCGGTCGACAATTCGGGCGGCGAACCCGTGTGTTCCGTGACGGCCTGGTGTACCGCATCGATGAGCTTGCCGGGTTGCGTTAGGAATGGCTCGCCCGACAGATGCCACCGCAGCTCGTAGTCGATGTCGTGCGCGTCGAACACCGAGTGCACCTTCGCCTGCAGGGTTTCGTGCGTCCATTCGGTCGAGTAGCGGAAATTGAAGCGTGCCGTGAGTTCTCCCGGCGTGACGTTGGGGGCGCCGATACCGGCGCGTACGTCGACGACCTGGAAGCTCGTCGGCGGAAAAAACTCGTTGCCGTCGTCCCACGTGATTTCGTGCAGCTCGGCCAGCACCGGGGCGAAGCGGCGGATCGGGTTGTCCGCGAGCTGCGGATACGCCACGTGTCCCTGGATGCCGCGCACCGTCAGCATGCCGCTCAGCGATCCGCGCCGGCCGATACGAACGATGTCGCCGAGCGTCGTCTGGCTGGAGGGCTCGCCCAGGACGCACCAGTCGAAACGTTCGCCACGCTCGGCAAGCGTGGCCATGACCTTCAGCGTGCCGTCCCTGGCGCGGCCTTCCTCGTCGCTCGTGACCAGGAGCGCAATGCTGCCGGGATGATCGGGATGGTCGCCGAGGAACTGCTCGATCGCAATGATCATGGCGGCGAGCCCGCTCTTCATGTCGGCGGCGCCGCGCGCGTAGAGGTCACCGTCCCTGAACGTGGGCTCGAACGGGTCGGAAAGCCATTCGTCCTCGTCGCCAGGCGGCACGACGTCCGTGTGCCCGGCCAGGCACAGCACCGGCGAAGCCTCACCGCGGCGCGCCCAGAGATTGGTAACGTCGTTGAACACCATGGTTTCGCAGGTAAAGCCGAGTGCCTCGAGACGGGCTCGCAGCAGGTCCTGGCAACCGGCGTCGTCGGGCGTCACGGAGCGCCGGCGAATCAGCTCGCACAGGAGATCGACGGCGGGTTCGTTCAGTTCGTGAGACATCGTTTTAATGATGATCTATAACTCTATGAAACTCAATGAAAAACATGAATTTGCCCGCGCCGGCCAGTATCTTCGATAACCGCTCGGCTGCAACAATTCGGTAACAATTCGCCGTTACGATGACCCCATGATTTCCATCACTTCGGAGATGTCACTGTGAGCATTCACCGTAAGATCATTGCCCTGGCCAGTGTTGCGGCCGCCGGGCTGTCGCTGGCGGCGAACGCCGGTGCGCAAACCGGTCGCGACTACGTCTACGTGGTCGGATCGTCGACAGTCTATCCGTTCGCGACGGTCGTTGCCGAGCGCTTCGGGCGCGGCAGCGAATTCAAGACACCCAAGATCGAGTCGACCGGCTCGGGTGGCGGCCTCAAGCTGTTTTGCGACGGCGTCGGCGTTGATTTTCCCGACGTGGCCAACTCGTCCCGTGCGATCAAGTCGTCGGAAGTGAAAACCTGTGCCGCCAACGGCGTGACCGAGATCGTCGAGGTCAAGATCGGCTACGATGGAATCGTCATCGCCAATGCCATCGGCGCACCGGCCGTCGAACTGACGCGGGCAGACATCTTCCTTGCGCTGGCGAAGGAAGTGCCGGGAGGCGCTGACGGCCAGCTCGTAAAAAACCCTTACAAGACGTGGGCCGATGTCAACCCGGACCTGCCGGCCGTCAAGATCGAGGTCCTCGGTCCGCCGCCGACGTCCGGTACTCGCGACGCGTTCGTCGAACTCGCGATGGAAGGCGGGTGCAATTCGACGCCGTGGATCGCGGCGTTGAAGAAGACCGACAAGAACCGGTACAAGGCGGTCTGCCACACGATTCGCGAGGACGGGGCGTTCGTCGAGGCCGGCGAGAACGACAACCTGATCGTCCAGAAGCTGCAGGCCAACCCGAACGCTTTCGGCATCTTCGGTTTCAGCTTCCTCGACCAGAACATGGAGAAAGTGAAGGGCTCGAAGGTCGACGGCGTCGCGCCCACGTTCGACGCAATCGCGGATGGCGACTACCCGGTGTCGCGTCCGCTGTACTTCTATGTCAAGAAGGCGCACGTCGACGTCATCCCCGGACTGCGGGGTTTCCTGCGCGAGTTTACGAGCGAGCGTGCCTGGGGTGAAGAAGGCTACCTGTCGGATCGCGGATTGATACCGATGCCCGAAGAAGAAAGGGGCGAAGTGGCGGCCGCCGTGCGCAACCTGACGCCGCTGTCGCTCGCGGCCAAGTAACGGGCTAGAATGCCCGGGCAGGCGACGACCCGGTCGGGGTCGCCGCCCCTTGCTGCGACCCGTTCATGCAAACCACGACGCTAATCCTGCTCCTCGCCTTCATGGCGATTGCCGCGTTCTACATCGGGCGCGGGCGCTCGCTGGCGCTGGTCGGCGGGCCCGGTCACGGCATTGCGCTGCATTCGCTGCCGGGCTACTACGGCTACTATGTCGCGATCTGGGTCGCGCTGCCCGCGCTGGCTCTGCTGGCGCTGTGGGTGCTCATCGAGCCGCGGCTCGTGATTGCGCTCGTCGTGAACGCGCTGCCCGAATCCTACGCCAATCTGCCGGACGGCGAGTTGAATCTGCTCGTCAACAACATCCGCAACCTTGCAGCGGGCGACGTCGTGAGCGTCGACGTCGACGACGTGCTGCGCGATGCGGCATCCCGGCTGGACGTTTACCAGGCCCGCAGCCGGCAGGTGCTCGCGACGCTGGCCGTCGCGCTGGCCGGCCTCGGGGGCGCCTTCGCCTGGTCTCGCATTCGGCCGGATCTTCGCGCGCGCAACCGCGTCGAAAGGGTCATTCGCTGGTTCCTGATCGCCGCGTCGAGTATCGCGATTTTCACGACGATCGGCATCGTGCTGTCGGTACTGTTCGAGGCGATCCGCTTCTTCCAGAAAGTGCCATTGACGGAATTCCTGTTCGGACTGAACTGGAGCCCGCAAACGGCGATTCGCGCCGACCAGGTCGGTTCGTCAGGCAGTTTCGGCGCGGTGCCGCTGTTCACGGGCACGCTGCTGATCACCGGCATCGCGATGGTCGTTGCGGTGCCGGTCGGACTCATGACCGCGATCTACCTGGCCGAGTATTCGAGTGCGCGCGTGCGCGGCGTTGCCAAGCCCTTGCTCGAAGTGCTGGCCGGCATCCCGACCGTGGTCTACGGATTTTTCGCGGCGCTGACCGTTGCCCCCTGGATTCGCCGTGCCGGGGAAGCCGCCGGACTCGAGGTTGCATCGGAGAGCGCGCTGGCTGCGGGCATCGTCATGGGCATCATGATCATACCGCTGGTGTCGTCGTTGTCGGACGATGCCATCAATGCCGTGCCGACCGCGATGCGTGATGGCGCTCTGGGTCTCGGATCGACGCGCTCGGAAACGATGACCAGGGTCATCCTGCCGGCGGCGCTGCCCGGCATCGTCGGTGGCATTCTGCTGGCGGTATCCCGCGCCATCGGAGAGACGATGATCGTCGTGATGGCGGCAGGCCTGGCCGCGAACCTGACGGCAAACCCGTTCGAGGCCGTCACGACCGTGACGGTGCAGATCGTGACGCTGCTCGTCGGCGACCAGGAGTTCGACAGTGCCAAGACACTGGCCGCCTTTGCGCTCGGCCTGATGCTGTTCGTCGTCACGCTGTTTCTCAACGTCATCGGCCTCCACGTGGTGCGCAAGTACCGCGAGCAGTACGACTAGGTGCCGCCGATGGATAAAGGCAAGAGCACGAGAATGCAGGTCGAGGCCGGGCTGCCGCGCCGCCGCCGCCGCGAATTCATGTTCCGCATGCTGGGCATGCTGGCGACGACCGTCGGTGTGGCGTTCCTGGGCGTTTTCTTTGCCACGCTGATCGCCCAGGGCGCATCGGCATTCAAGCAGACTTTCATCCAGCTCGACATCGAATTCAGCGAGGATGTGCTCGCGCCGGGCGGTGAACTCGATCTCGAGTACGCCGATTTCGACGGGCTCGTGCGCGATGCGCTACGCGCGGCATTTCCGGACGTTTCCGGCCGCAATGATCGACGCGCTCTGTACCGACTGGCCAGCGTCGGTGCGGCCTACCAGGTGCGCGACCTGATCCTTGGCGATGCCGGCCTGCTCGGCACGACGCAGACGTTGTGGGTGCCCGCTGCGGCTACCGTCGACATGCTGATCAAGGGCAATATCGATGCGGACGTCGACGAATCGCTTCGCCCGATCTCCGACCAACAGATAGCGTGGGTCAGGGACCTCCGGGATGCGGGCAAGCTGGAAACGCGTTTCAATCGCGCGCTGTTCACGAACGGCGACTCTCGCGAACCCGAACTGGCCGGCATCAAGGGCGCCGTCATGGGGTCGCTCTACATGCTCATCGTGACGATCGTGCTGTCCTTCCCGATCGGCGTGGCGGCCGCGATCTATCTCGAGGAATTCGCGCCTCGCAGCCGCTGGTCGGACCTCATCGAGGTCAATATCAACAATCTCGCCGCCGTGCCGTCGATCGTCTTCGGCCTGCTGGGCCTGGCCGTGTTCATCAACTGGGCGGCACTGCCGAGGTCGGCGCCGCTGGTTGGCGGACTCGTCCTGACATTGCTGACCCTGCCCGTGATCATCATCGCGTCGCGTGCCGCCATCAAGGCCGTGCCGCCGTCGATCCGCGAGGCCGCGCTGGGCCTGGGGGCGTCGCAGACGCAGGTCGTCTTCCATCACGTCCTGCCGCTTGCCCTGCCAGGCATGCTGACGGGAACGATCATCGGCATGAGCCGCGCGCTGGGCGAGTCCGCGCCGCTGCTCATGATCGGAATGGTGGCGTTCATTGTCGACGTTCCGGGCGGATTCACGGACCCGGCAACGGCGCTGCCCGTGCAGATCTACCTTTGGGCGGACAGCCCGGAGCGTGCATTTGCAGAGCGGACGTCGGCCGCGATCATCGTCTTGCTCGGTTTCCTGCTCGTCATGAACCTGGCGGCCGTGTTACTGCGCAAGCGTATGGAGCGCAAATGGTAGGTGCGGCATTTGAGCCGCCGGGGTACCTGTATGAGAATGACAGCCATGAATGACCTGACGCCCGACAAGCCCGCGCCGCCGCCCGACAAGGCCGCCGTTTCGCGGCCGGTCGAGAAAGCACCGCTCGCCGGGATGCCACGGCGCAAGACCGAACTGGGCGGCGAGACGGTCGGGAATATCCGCTGCGACAATCCATTCATGGTCGCGGAGGACGTCAACGTCTACTACGGCGACAATCATGCGATCCAGAATGTTTCGCTCGAGATCGGCAAGAAGGAAGTCATTGCATTGATCGGTCCGTCGGGCTGCGGCAAGTCCACGTTTCTGCGTTGCCTCAATCGCATGAACGATACGATCGAGACGGCCCGGGTCACGGGACGCATCACGCTCGACGGCAAGGATATCTACCGCAAGGAGCAGGACCCGGTGGCGCTGCGGGCCCGAGTCGGCATGGTATTCCAGAAGCCGAACCCGTTCCCCAAGAGCATCTACGACAACGTGGCGTACGGCCCGCGTATTCATGGCCTCGCGGGCGATCGTGCCGAGCTCGACGGTATCGTCCACACGAGTCTCGAGCGCGCAGGCCTGCTGAAGGAAGTGAAAGACCGGCTCGACGAGCCCGGTACGAGCCTGTCCGGCGGCCAGCAGCAACGCCTGTGCATTGCACGCACGATCGCCGTTAATCCCGAAGTGATCCTGATGGACGAACCTTGCTCGGCGCTCGACCCGATCGCGACGGCCCGCATCGAGGACCTCATGGACGAGCTGTGCGAGGACTATGCCATCGTCATCGTCACGCACTCGATGCAGCAGGCCGCGCGCGTTTCGAAGCGCGTCGCCTATTTCCATCTCGGGCTGCTCGTCGAGGTCGATGCGACCGACCGGATCTTCACGAATCCGCAGCACAAGCTCACGGAAGACTACATCACGGGCCGCATCGGCTAACGGTGTCAGTCACCTTATTTCACGTCTAAAAGGTGACTGACACCTTAAGACGTGAAATAAGGTGACTGACACCTAATTGGCTTTGGCCCAGTAGTTCGCGAAACGCTTTTCGGAGAATCCCACGGCCATGAAACGGGGCGCCTCGAGCACGGGGCGCTTGAGCAGCGTGGGCTGGTCCAGCATCAGCGCGAACGCGCGTTCGCGCGTCATGCCGCTGCGGTCCACTTCGGGAATCTTGCGCCAGGTGAGGCTCTTGCGATTCAGCAGCTTCTCCCAGTCGATGCGCCCCGCCCAGCGTTCGAGCATCTGGATGTCGAGCCCGTCGTCGCGAACGTCATGGAAGCGAAACTCGATGTCGTGTTCCGCGAGGTACTTGCGCGCCCGGCGGCAGGTATCGCAGCTCTTGATTCCGTAGACCGTCAGCATCGCGTCAATCCAGGCTGCGCAACAGGTCGTTGAGGCCCGTCTTCGAGCGCGTCTTCTCATCCACCTGTTTGACGATGACGGCACAATACAACGAGTACTTGCCGTCGGCCGACGGCAGGTTGCCCGATACGACCACCGAGCCCGCCGGGATGCGCCCGTAGGTGATCTTGCCCGTCTCGCGATGGTAGATGCGGGTGCTCTGGCCGAGGTAAACCCCCATCGAGATGACCGAGCCCTTCTCGACGATAACGCCCTCGACGACCTCCGAACGGGCGCCGATGAAGCAGTCGTCCTCGATGATTGTCGGCCCGGCCTGGACCGGTTCGAGTACGCCGCCGATGCCGACGCCGCCGGAGAGGTGGACGTTCTTGCCGATCTGCGCGCAGCTTCCGACCGTGGCCCAGGTGTCGACCATCGTGCCGCTGTCGACGAACGCCCCGATATTGACGTAGCTCGGCATCAGGACGACGTCGGGCGCGACGTGGGCACCGCGGCGCACGATCGCGTCCGGCACGACGCGCACGCCGTCGGCCCGGAACTGCGCTGCGCTGTAGTCGGCATACTTCATCGGCACCTTGTCGTAGAAACGGCTGTGTCCGCTTTCGATGACCTGGTTGTCGCGCAAGCGAAAGCTCAGCAATACCGCTTTTTTCAGCCACTGGTTGACCTGCCAGTCGCCGTCTCTCCGCTCGGCGACGCGCGCCTTGCCCGAGTCGAGCAGGGCGATCGCTTCCTCGACCGCCGCCTCGACCTCGTCACGATTCTCGAACCCCTGCGCGCGCCGCTCGAAGGCGTTCTCGATGATCTGTTCCATTTCCTGCATGTAATCGCTCTCAGTTGCCGGCGCCGCTGCCCAGCCGTTCGAGCAGCGCTTTGCCCAGTGCCTCCTGCTGTGCATTGTCCAGCGCGCCGCGGCCGGACTCGAGGCAGACATAGAATACGTCTTCCGCCTTCTCGCCAATAGTCACGATTTTGGCCGCCTCGATGTCGATGCCCTGTTCGATGAACACCTGGCCGATCGTGCTGAGGAGGCCGGGGCGGTCGGCGGCCTGCAACTCGAGAACCGTGTGGTTCCTGTTCGCCGCGCTCCGGCTGAAGTCGACGGTGGTCCTCGTCGTGAACATGCGCGCCTGGCGAGGGAGCGTCCGCGTGACCGACGCCACCTTGTCGCTCGGCGCCGTCAAGATTCTCGTCAACGCGCGCCTCACCTTGTTGATGCGCGCCTCGTCGCTCTCGACGCGTGCGTCCAGCTCCATGAACACGAGCGTCACGATGCTGTGGTCGTTTTCGACCGGCACGATGCGCGCGTCCACGATCGTCATGCCGAGTTCGTCGAGCACGGCGGTCGCGTGCGCAAACGTGCGTTTTTCGCGCGGGGTGTAGAGCACGGCTTCGATGCCGTCACCGGTCTTGCGCCTGCGCACGTCGACCAACCCGATCTCCGACCCGGGATCCGAATCGGTCAGCCACTCGGTGTGCCACGTGATTTCCTTGACCCGATGTTTCAGGAAGTAGTTTTCGTTGAGCAGGGCCCAGACGGCATCGATGGCGTCGTTGGATATGCCGCGGCCGAGGAGGATGTCGCGCGCCTTCGCCTGCTTTTCGGTCAGCAGCAGCTCGCGATCGATCGGGTTCTCGAGCCCGCGCCGCAGCGCGCGCCGCGTCAGCACGTAAAGGTCGTGGAAAAGCTGCGCTTTCCACGAGTTCCAGAGCTCCGGGTTGGTGCCGCGCACGTCGGCGACGGTCAGCAGGTAGAGGTAGTCGAGGTGCAGGGGGTCGCCGACGAAGGTTGCGAACTCGTTGATGACGTGGGGGTCGTGAATGTCCTTCTTCTGCGCCGTCATCGAGAGTGCGAGGTGATGGCGTACGAGCCACGCCACGAGCCCGGCTTCGTATTTCGAGAGTCCGTGCTCGAGGCAGAACGCCTCGGCGTCGACCGCGCCGAGTTCGGAATGGTCGCCGCCGCGCCCCTTGGCAATGTCGTGGAACAGGCCGCTCAGGTAGGCGATTTCGGGCTGCTCGAGGGACTGCATGACCTCGGAACAGTGCGGGAACTCGTGGTCGAACCGCGACAGCGCGAAGCGCCGCAGATTCGACACGACGAACAGCGTGTGCTCGTCGACCGTGTAGGCGTGGAACAGGTCGTACTGCATCCGCCCCACGATGCGGCCGAAGGCCGGGATATAGAGGCCGAGCACGCCGTACAGGTTCATGCGCCGCAGTTCGTGCGTGACGCCTTCGGGAGCCCGCAGGATCTGGAGGAACAGGCGGTGATTGCGCGGATTCAGCCGGAACTCGTCGTCTATCAGGTGCAGGTTGCGCTTGATCAGCCCGATCGTCAGGGCGCTGACGCCGCGGATCTCCGGGCGCTGCTGCAGCAGCACGAACAGTTCGAGCAGCGCGGAGGGGTCGCGCCGAAACACGTCGTCGTCGATGGTCTGCAGGAAACCGTTCTTGACCTCGAAATGCGAATTCAGCGGTTCCGCCGGCGCGTTCGGGTCCATCAGGATGGCTTCCTCGAACAGCTGCAGGAGCATTTCGTTGAGGCGGCTCAGCTCCATGACCGTACGGTAGTAGCGTTGCATGAGCTGCTCGACGGCGAGCGTGTAGACGGCATCCTCGTAACCGAGCATCTCGGCGAGCTTTTTCTGGTGATCGAACAGCAGGCGGTCTTCGCGCCGCCCGGTCAGGATGTGAAGTGCGAACCGAATGCGCCAGAGGAACGCCTGGCCGTCCTCGAGGCGCTGCAGCTGGCCGGGCGTCAGGAAGTCGTGGTCGACGAGTTCCGCGAGCGTCGCGGCGCCGAAGTGGCGCTTGGCGACCCAGCCGATCATCTGAATGTCGCGCAGCCCCCCGGGGCTGCCCTTGACGTTGGGTTCGAGATTGTAGGCCGTGTCGTGGTAGCGATGATGCCGCAAGATCTGTTCCTTGCGCTTCTCCTCGAAATACCGGTCCGACGGCCACATGCTGTCCGGTGCGATGACGGCCTGCATGGCGGCGAACCGGCTTTCCGGTCCGGCGAGCAGGCGGGCTTCCATGAGCGTCGTCGCGACCGTGAGATCCGCCGCTGCCTGGTCGCGGCACTCGGCCACGGTGCGCGCGCTGTGGCCGATCTCGAGCCCGATGTCCCAGAGCGCCGTGACGAATGCCGACAGGGCGTCCTCGCCGCCGTCAGGCAGCGCGTCGGGCAACAGCAGCAACACGTCGACGTCGGAGTGGGGGTGCAGTTCGCCGCGACCGTAACCGCCGACGGCGACGAGCGCGGTGCCCGTGGCCTCCAGGTGCTCGCGCCACAGCCTGACGAGTACCTCGTCGATCCCGGCGGCTCGGGCATGCACGAGGTCGACGACCGATTCGCCGGCGAGGAAGCGCTGGCGCAGGGCCTCGCCGGCTTCTGCTAACGATTCGCGAATTCCGGTGTAACTCATTGTTATATCAACGGTCGGCTGCGCCAAGTGTCAGCACCTCGAAGCCGTCCGCCGTGACCAGGCAGGTGTGCTCCCATTGCGCGGACAGGCTGCGGTCCTTCGTCACCACGGTCCACCCGTCGGGCAGCAGGCGCACCGCGGGCTTGCCCGCATTGACCATGGGCTCCACGGTCAGGGTCATGCCCGCCTTGAGCTCCATGCCCGTGCCGGGCTTGCCGAAGTGCAGGACCTGCGGGTCTTCGTGAAACACCCTGCCGATGCCGTGGCCGCAGTACTCACGCACGATCGAGTAACGGTGGGCCTCGACGTGCGCCTGGATGGCGGCGCCCACGTCGCCGAGGCGCTTGCCCGGAGCGAGCTCGCGGATGCCGAGCCACATCGCCTCGCGGGCCACGTTCGAGAGGCGCCGCGCGAGGATGTTTTCCTTGCCCACCATGAACATACGGCTCGTGTCGCCGTGCCAGCCGTCCTTGATGACGGTGATGTCGATGTTGATGGCGTCGCCCGATTTCAGCGTCTTGTCCCCCGGGATGCCATGGCAGACGACGTTGTTGACCGAGGTGCAGATCGACTTCGGAAACCCGCGGTAGTTGAGTGGGGCGGGGACGGCGTCCAGCTCCTGCGTGATGTATTCGTGGCAGATGCGGTCCAGCTCGCCGGTGGTGACGCCGGGTTTTACATAATCCCCGATCATGTCGAGCACCTCCGCCGCCAGCCGGCCGGCCACGCGCATCTTTTCCTGCTCTTCGGGCGTTTTGATCGTAACGGTCATGAAAGGGGTTACCGTGAGGGGCGCGCTATGGTATAAAGCGCGCGCGCCGGGGGCAACTCGTTGTTACGCGGTGCAAATAATTCACACGCATATCGACACTGCTCGCTGGGTGCCCCGCCGAAAAAGGGGTTGCGGGCCGGGGTATGCGGAGGCCTAACCCGGAGAATTTCTCATGGCAGACGTCACCATGCGCCAGATGCTAGAAGCTGGCGTGCACTTTGGTCATCAGACCCGTTTCTGGAACCCGAAGATGGCACCGTTCATCTTTGGCGAACGAAACAAGATCCACATCATCAATCTCGAAAAGAGCCTGCCGCTGGCGCGGGAAGCCTGTGCGTTCGTCAAGGCTACCGTCGCGGACGGTGGCACAATCCTGTTCGTCGGCACGAAGCGCGCCGCGCGCGAGGCCATCCGCACCCACGCAGGCCGTTGCGAGCAGCCGTTCGTAAGCCAGCGCTGGCTCGGCGGCATGCTGACGAACTACAAGACGATTCGCCAGTCGGTGAAGCGTCTCATGACGCTGGAACAGATGGCCGAGGAAGGCGGGTTCGAGGGTCTCACCAAGAAGGAAGTCCTCGGCCTCAGGCGCGAGCAGGAGAAGCTCGAGCGCAGCCTCGGCGGTATCAAGAAGATGCGTGCGCTGCCGGACGTGCTGTTCGTGGTCGACGTCGACCATGAAGACATCGCGGTTCGCGAAGCGCGCAAGCTCGGTATCCCGGTCGTGGCCATCGTCGACACCAATTGCTCGCCCGAAGGCGTCGATTACATCATCCCGGGCAACGACGATGCGATGCGTGCAATCGAGCTGTACTCGTCGCTGATTGCGGACGCGGTTCTCGACGGCAAGGCATCGCTGCCCGAAGTGGCACTCGGCGAGGACGAATTCGTCGAGCTCGATGCCGAGGGCAAGCCAAAGAAAACGTCGAAGAAGCGCGCGGCGAAGAAGCCCGCCAAGAAGAAGGCCGCGAAGAAGACAGCGGTCAGGAAGGCACCGGCCAAGAAGGCCAAGGCAGAGAGCAAGGCGGACGCGGGCGACGCGGCGGAGGCCGGGGCTGACACCAAGGCCGCGGAAAAAGCCGAGAAAAAGGCCGAGGCCAAGACCGAGGACAAGGCAGAGCCGAAGGCCGAGGCCAAGACCGACGCCAAGGCAGAGCCGAAGGCCGAGGCGAAGTCGGAAGCCAAGGCGAAAGCCAAGGTGGCAAAGAAGGCCGAGGCCAAGGCGGACCAGAAGACCGACGCCGAGGCCGACACGAAGGCGGAGGAAAAGTAATGGCAATCACGGCATCCATGGTGAAGGAACTGCGCGAACGCACCGGCGCAGGCATGATGGAGTGCAAGAAAGCACTCGTTGAAGCCGACGGCGACCTCGACGCAGCGGCCGAGGCGCTGCGCAAGGCCGGCGCCGCCAAGGCCGACAAGAAGGCCGGGCGCGTCGCTGCCGACGGCCGCGTGGTCATCAGGAAAGACGGCGACAAGGCCGTCATCGTCGAAGTGAACTCGGAAACCGACTTCGTGGCGAAGGACGAGAACTTTATCGGCTTCGCCGACGCCGTTGCCGACGCCGTCCTGGCCAGTGGCGAGACCGACGTGGCGGCTCTTGCCGCGCTGTCGATGAGCGACGGCCGTACGATCGAAGCCGCGCGCACCGAGCTCGTGCAGAAAGTCGGCGAGAACATCTCGGTTCGGCGCGCTCAGATCGTCGCGTCCGGCGGACCGATGAGCTTCTACACGCACGGCGCCCGCATCGGCGCAATCGTCGCCCTCGAGGGCGGTGACGAGGATCTGGCGCGCGACATCGCCATGCACGTCGCAGCGATCAACCCGGTGTGCATCGACGAGGCCGGCGTGCCGGCAGAAACTCTCGAGACCGAAAAGCGCATTTTCACGGAACAGGCCGAAGCCTCCGGCAAGCCGGCCGAGATCGTCGAGAAAATGGTGACGGGCCGTGTTGCCAAGTTCCTGAAAGAGATCACGCTCGTCGGCCAGCCCTTCGTCAAGGACCCCGACGTCACGGTCGGCAAACTGCTCAAGGGCGCCGGCGCGAAGGTCGTGTCGTTCGTGCGTTTCGAGGTGGGCGAGGGCATCGAGAAAAAGGCGGACAACTTCGTCGAAGAGGTCATGGCCCAGGTACAGGGCACCGGATAATCAGGGCATTTAAGCCATTGATTTTAGTGAAGACAGGGGACCGTTCCGCTAGAATCAACGGCGCTTTCGACAACGAGGCGAGTGTATGAATGACAGTCCGGTTCAGTACCGACGCGTATTGCTGAAGCTCAGCGGCGAGGCGCTGATGGGAGAACTGGAATACGGCATCGAGCCGACCGTCATTCAGCGCATCGCCGCGGAAATCGCGACGGCCCGCAATACCGGCGTCGAGATCGCGATCGTCGTCGGCGGCGGCAACATCTTCCGCGGCGAAGGTCTCGCCCGCTCGGGCATGGACCGGGTCACGGGCGATCACATGGGCATGCTGGCCACGGTCATGAACGCGCTGGCCATCCAGGACGCGCTCGAAGCGCTCGATGTGCATGCCCGCGTGATGTCGGCACTGCGCGTCAACGCCGTGTGCGAGGATTACATCCGGCGGCGCGCCATCCGGCATCTCGAGAAGGGGCGGGTCGTCATCATGGCGGCCGGAACCGGCAATCCGTTCTTCACGACCGACACGGCCGCGAGCTTGCGGGCGATCGAGATCGGCGCCGACGTGCTGCTCAAGGCCACCAAGGTCGACGGCGTGTACGACGCCGATCCAGCCGCAAACCCCGAGGCGCGGAAGTTCGACGTCGTCTCCTACGACCGCGTGATCGCGGACAAGTTGCGCGTCATGGATGCGACGGCCGTCGTCATGTGCCGTGACAACCGGCTGCCGCTGCGGGTCTTCGACCTCACCCGGGCCAACGCGCTCGTGCAGGCGATGACGGGCGACGAAGTGGGAACGCTGATCTCGGGTTGACGAGCAACCCGGACAGATTCAATCAGAGAGGGCAAACAACCGTGTTGGACGAAATCATGAAAGACGCCGCAACGCGAATGAAAAAGAGCGTTGCCGCGCTGCAGACGGAACTCACGAAGATCCGGACGGGTCGCGCGCACACGAGCCTGCTCGATCACATCACCGTCGAGTACTACGGTGCCGAGGTGCCGCTCAATCAGGCGGCCAACGTTGGCATCGAGGATTCGCGCACGCTGACCGTCACACCGTGGGAGAAAGACATGGTGCAGGTCATTGAGAAGGCCATCATGGCGTCGGACCTGGGCCTGAACCCGTCGTCGGCCGGCACGGTCATCCGCGTGCCGCTGCCGCCGCTGACCGAGGAGCGCCGCAAGGACATGATCCGGGT
>JBFGYM010000019.1:0-17721 GCA_041587435.1 Woeseiaceae bacterium | reverse complement strand
GCGGAATACGTTACCAATGTACCAAGGTAGCAAGTACTGTGCAAGTGTTTGATTCCCGATACAGTCGGCGTGCAGCCGGTTGATTCGACGCACCACCGGGCATACGAAGGGGAACGCATGCCAACCAGAGAAGAGTTGCAGGGCGGATTCAGCATCGGCGAATGGGAGGTCCTGCCGGCGCGGGGCATACTGCGACGCGGCGACGAGGAAATCCGGCCCGAGAACAAACCTTTCCTCGTGCTGCTGGCGCTGGCGCAACGCGACGGGGACCTCGTCACGAACGAGGAACTGATCGACGAGGTCTGGGACGGCCGTGCGCAAAGCGACGAGCCGATCCTGCGTTGCATTTCCCTGCTGCGGCGCCACTTCGGCGACCAGCGGCCTTACAAGTACATCGAAAATGTGCCGCGTCGCGGTTACCGCATCTGCCCGCCCGTCGAATTGCACGCCGCGCGCGCATCGAAAAACGAACCCGGCGTCGAAGAAGGGCGCAGCCTTGGGTGGTGGAAAGCCGTCGTCGCCACGATGGCGCTGGCGTTCGCGGCTGTGGTGCCGTGGATGTGGCTGACGCCGCCGCCGCCGCCGGCATCGCTCGCCGTATTGCCGGTCGATAACCTGAGCGGCGATCCCGCGAACCAGTATATCGCCGAGGGCATTCACCGAGCGCTCGGGCAGCGACTGAGCGAACTCCCTGACCGGACCATCAAGATCATCCGTACGCCGCAGAAGGGCGACTGGGCCAGCATGCGCAGGCGCCTGGGTGTCGAGAGCCTGCTGATCGCCTCGGTGCAGATCGAAAAGGGCACGCTCAAGGTCGACTACCAGGTCATCGACGACGATGACGTCGTCATTCTCGGCGGCAAAGAGTCGGGCTCGGTCGACAACCTGTTCGGACTCCAGGAGCGCGTCGCGCGCGCAATTCACCGGGCGCTCGCCGATGCGCAGGCGCCGGCGCTCATCGAGCGCATGGCGCCCGATTCCGTGGCGTACAACAGCTACGTGCGCGGCATGTACATGCTCGAACACCGCTTCAAACGCTCCAACCTGGAAGAGTCGATTCGCCTGTTCCAGGAATCGATTGCGATGGACGAGAGTTACGGGCCGGCCTACCTCGGCCTCGCCACGGCATACGCCCTGTTGCCCGACTACCGCGACAAGCCCTGGCAGGAGCACCTCGAACTTGCCCTGGCAACGATCGACAAGGGGGTTTCGATGGATCCGTCGATCGCGGATCCGGCGGGCGCGATCTACGGCTTCGTGTACTACCAGCGCAAGGAATGGAGCAAGGCGGAGAACGCGTATGCGAGGGCCATAAATTCGCCGGTCGTAGACTCCAACGCATTTAGCTGGTATTCGCAGATGCTCGCCAGCGTGGGGCGCCTCCACGACGCGCGTGACGTGGCGCTCGACGGCGAGGAAATCGATCCCGACAGCACGGTCGTCAACAGCCGCGTGGCGATGATCTACACGTGGCTCGGCAACGCGGCGAAAGCGCACGAGTTCTTCGCGCGGGCCAATGATCTCGACGCGACCGGCATCATTCACGACATGGCCCACGTGCTGTTGCTGACACGCAGCGGCAAGACCCGGCTTGCGCAGGAGCTGACGTTTGCGGCGGCGAAAGGGGAAAATGCCAGCACCGACTGGATCGAACCGGTTTTCCGCGGCCTCGAGGACCCGCAATTCGCACGAACGGGTCTCGACGCGATCAACCGCGCGTGGGAGGCGCGGCAGGTCATCCCGCATATCGTGGTTCTCGCCCGTTCGCTGCTCGGCGATGTCGACGGTGCCATGGAAATTGCCTGGCTGCTGGACCAGCCGGGCGAGACGTTCTCGATGGAACTTCTATACATCGACGAACTGGCGCCGCTCAGGCAACACGCCGACTTTATGCCGTTGCTCGAGAGCCTCGGTGTCGTCGATTACTGGCAGCAGGTTGGCTGCCGTTGGGAGGACGATCGCGTCGTCTGCAGCGGCTAGGTGACATCCGGTTTGCCCCGCAGTTTCTTGACTTCGCCGCGGCGCAACTTGTCGTCGAGGCGCTTCTTCTTCGCCGCTGTGCGCGGTTTCGTCGGAATGCGGCGCTTGCGCGAAACGGTCGCCGGACGAATTGCGTCCGCGAGGCGCTGCAATGCGTCCTGGCGGTTGCGTGCCTGGCTGCGGCTTTCCTGGGACTTGATGACAAGCACACCGTCGGCGGATATACGCTGGTCGCCACCGGCGAGCAGGCGGCGGCGCACGTCGTCCGACAGCGACGGGCTGCCGGCAATATCGAACCGCAGATGGATGGCCGTTGCGACCTTGTTGACGTTTTGCCCGCCGGCGCCCCGCGAGCGCACGGCCTTGATGTCGATTTCCGACATCGGGATGCGCAGTTGAGGGGTGACCTCCAGTTCGTCCACGGTGGATCCCGTTCCTCGGCGGCGAATGTGTGAGAATGCGGCTTCCATAATGCGCATGAAACCGAATTATGCAAGTCCGTAACCTGTTGCTCCTGGTCGTATGCCAGATGATCACGGCGACGGCAACGATCGCCCTGGTGACACTCGGCGGATTGATCGGAGCGACCCTGACGGACAACAAGGCGATCGTCACGCTGCCGCTGTCGCTGACGATCGTCGCGGGCGCGCTGGCGACGGTGCCGGCGACGCTGTTGATGCGCCGTGTCGGTCGGCGCCGCGGATTCGTCATGGCTTCGTGGCTGGCTGCAGGGGGAATGGTCGTGGCGTTCGCCGCGATGCATGAGGCGAGCTTCGTACTGTTTTGCGTGGCGACGATGATGGTCGGTGTAAACGTCGCGTTTACACAGCAGTATCGCTTTGCAGCCGCCGAAAGCGTGCCGTCCCGCTACGTGCCGCGCGCGATCTCGCTGGTGCTGCTCGGGCCGATCGCGGGCGCTTTCCTCGGCAAGGAAATCGCGACCCGCGGACACGGCTGGGTCGCCGGCGTGCCCTACGCGGGAACGATGGCGGCGCTCGCGGCGTTGTTCGCGCTGCAGGCATTGTTGCTTCTCCTGCTGCGCGAGCCGTCGGCGCAGGCAGCGCACGATGCGCCGCCGTCGGAGCGAGCGCTCCGCGACGTGGTGCGCCAACCCGTTTACCTGACGGCCGTCTTTGGCGGTATCGCGGCCTACGGCATCATGACGCTGATCATGACAGCCACGCCGCTCAGCATGCACATCAACGACGGCTACTCGATCGAGGCGACCAGCAGCGTCATCCGCGCTCACGTCCTCGCGATGTACGTACCGTCTCTGTTCTCGGGGTTCCTGACCGAGCGCGTCGGCGTGACGCGCCTGATGATGGTCGGTGCCCTCGGACTGCTGGCAACGTCGATCATCGGGCTCCAGGGCCACTCGCTGTTGCATTACTGGTGGGCCCTCGTCGTGCTCGGCGTCGGCTGGAATTTCCTGTACGTGGGCGGGACGACGCTGCTGACCTACACGTATTCGATGGCCGAGCGCTACCGTGCCCAGGCGGTCAACGAATTCCTCGTGTTCGGCATGTCCGCGACGGCGTCGCTGCTCGCGGGGACCGTGATGTTCTATTTCGGCTGGACGACGCTGATGCTCGTGCCCATACCGGTCCTGCTCGGCTTGGCGGCGGCACTGACATGGATACGCGGCGATCCGTTGCTGCATCGCCGGCGGGTTGCCGAGGGAGGATCTGCCGGATGAGGTTCTACGACGACTTCATGTACCGCTTCGACACGCCGCCGCGCAGTTACTGGGAAGCGACCGCCGGCGATATCGACGTCGAGGCCGGGCCGCTCGACGGTGACGATTCGTGCGACGTGGCCGTCATTGGTGGCGGCTACACCGGGCTCTCGACGGCGTTTCACCTTGCGCGCGACCACGGTGTCGACGTCCACGTCCTCGATGCAGGTCACATCGGCTGGGGCGCGTCGGGACGCAACGGCGGCTTCTGCTGCATGGGCGGCACGGCGCTGGGGCCGGGCGACCTCGTAAAGGCGCACGGCGAGGACGAGGTGCGGGCTTATTACCGCGTGCAAGTCGAGGCGGTCGAGCTCGTGCGAGCGCTGATCGCCGAGGAAACGCTCGACACGCCGCTCCAGGGGGACGGCGAGCTCGTCACGGCACACACCCCGCGGGCTTTCGAGCACCTCGGGCGGCAGCACGAAGTGTATACATCAACACTCGGTATCGATGCAGAGCTATACAGCGCCGACGAGTTTCGCGAGCGTTTCTACGACTCGACCGAGAACCACGGCGGCCTGGTCGTTCGGCCGACGTTCGGGCTGCACCCGTTGCGCTACTGCCGTGGCCTCGCGGCGGCAGCCGTGCGCCGCGGCGCCGTGCTTCACGAGCACAGCGAAGTCGTCGAGTGGACCAGGGTTGGCAATGGCCTGCATCGGCTGGCGACAAAATCGGGCGCACTGCGCGCGCGCCGCGTCGTGGTGGCAGCCAACGGCTTCATGCCGGAGAACCTGCATCGAGACTTTTACGGCCGCACGCTGCCGGTTATCAGTGCAATCGTCGCGACGCGGCCGCTCAGCGACGAGGAACGCGCGCGCCATGGCTGGCGGACCGAGAATCCGGCGGCGAACTCTCGGCGAATTCTCAATTACTACCGCATGCTGCCCGACGGCAGGCTCATGTTCGGCGGTCGCGGGCGCGGCAACGGATCCGCTGCGAACGAACAACGCACCTATGACGAGTTGCGAGCGACGCTCGGCAAGCTCTGGCCCGGGTGGCGCGACGTCGACATCGAATACGCGTGGCAGGGGTTCGTCTGCTTCACGGGTTCCCTGCGAACGACGATCGGGCAGCTCGACGACGACCCGTCCGTGTATTTCGGCTACGGGTATCACGGCAATGGCGTATCGAACGCGACCTGGGCGGGCCGTTATCTCGCCGAGTTGATCGGCCGCGGCCAAGCCCCGGCGGTGCCGGTCATCGTCAGGGGACTCGGACGGCGATTCCCGCTGCCGAGGCTGCGGATGCAGTTCCTGCAGCTCGGCATCGGACTATCACGCTGGCTCGACCGGCGCGGGTGACCGGCCGGTCGTCGCTCAGAAGTTGTAGACGAAGGCCAGCGAGATGACGGGCCACGCCTTGAAGTCGCTCATCTCGTTTTCGAGGTCGGAGCGCTCGGCCTCCATCGCGGGTCCGAGCAAGGCCTGTTCGGCCGGCGACAGGTTGTCCCAGTTGCTGGCTTCGAGCGTGACGGCGGGTTCACCTTGCCAGAGCACGCCGAAGTCGAGGTTCAGGCCGGCTTTGCCGAACACCTCGAAGTCGAAACCGAAACCGACGTAGGGCGCCGTGCTGTCGAAAGACGTCACGGAGGAGAGCTGGCCCGTCGTGTTCGGGTCGTAGGAACTGCCACCGATATCGTAGTTCTGACCGCCATTGTCCTGGCTGTACAGGCGGACCTCGTTGCCGTTCGAGAATGCACCGAACGTGAAGCGGAACGGGCTCACCGGGAACTTGAGGTTGCCGGTCAGGTAGAAATTGTCGAATGCCAGCGTCGCGTCGTACGGAATACCGGCATAGTCGCCGTTGTTCCCGTAGTCATAGCGGTTCATGCCGAGCCGCACGTCGAACCAGGGTACGGGCGGATCCCACCGCCCCTCGAGGCCGAGGCCCAGCGTGCCGGCCTTGAGGCCGACGCCGAAATCGGCGGCTGCGTTGCCGCCGGCGAAAAAACAGAGCGCCACGAGCGCTCCTTTCAGGTGATTGAATTTCATGGTCTTTAGCCCAGGCAAAGTACCTGTCGAGCGTAAAGGGATGTCTCACCGGCGACTGTGCGATGCATCACAGGCCTGCCAATTCGGCCGGAATATGTCAAATCCCGGCGTTTTGCCCCGATTCGGGCCGCGCGGGCTGGCCTCGGCGGTCGTAGATTGACTCTGCGCAGGACGCGCAATCCACGTAAGCCATCAAAAGGAGATTGAACATGCGTGAACTGACTTCGAGTGAAATCCTGTTGGTATCGGGCGCCGGCGACGAATGTCCACCGGGCAACGAAATCGGCGGCATCCAGGACTTTCCGGGATTCGGCGAGGATCTGATCAACTTCTACGAAGGGTTGGTCGCCGCAACCTCACACATCATCGAGCGTGTTGCGAACGCGCTGTGAGGCGCACGGCGCCGGGCTGGCCGCGGCCCGGCGCCGTCCCAGAATGGCGACCAGTGCAACGATGCCGACGAACGCGGCGATCGAGACCGACACGGCCGTCATGCCGACGAGCAAGGTTTGGGATGCGCGTGTATCGGGGGTCCAGCGCACGTCCAGGCATCGGAGCGTTAGCTGTGGCAGCAGATTGAGAACGGCATGCAGGATGACGGGTAGCCAAAGAGAAGCAGTCAGCCAGAAGCAGATTCCGAGAACAGCGCCGCCGAGCGCGACGACGATCCACCCTGACGATTTGTGAAAGACGACGAACAACACAGTTGATATCGATATGGCGGCGACGGCGCCAAAGCGCCCAGCCCAGGTCTGCACGTAGCCGCGGTGCAACACCTCCTCGATGACCGGAATCAACACGGATGTGACGAGTATCGACAGCAGGATGAGGCGGGCGGCCGGGCAGTCATAGGCAATGGCAGGTGGCCCAACCGTGACGGTGCCCGGGGCATAGAACCCGAAAGCCGTCCCGGCAACGACATGCCCGTGCCACGCAATGCGTACGAGCACACCGAGGGCGATCGCGATCATCACGACGCGCATGCTCAGGTCTTCGCGCCGGAATTGCGCGCGCAGGAATGCCCTGTCCTTGAGCAGCACCGGGAACAGCAGCAGAAGAAGTATCGGCGGCACGACAAAATAGGCGAGTTCGTTCGCCAGCCTGGCATCGTAGCCGGCGTTCGTGAGTTCGATCTGCAGCCAGGCGCGCGCGAACAGAGCCGCGACGCTGGCAAGCAAGAAGGCGACGACGTGTTTCCCCGGCGGGTGCGGCGGTGCTTTCATCCGCTCAGGTTAACCACGACGCACAGGCGTCGCGCTCCGGAAATCTCGGTACTAAGGCGAGAAACGCGACGACCTAGATGCCCGGCAGGTTCGTGAAGGTCGGCTCCTCCATCTTGTCGCGACCCCATTTGAGGAAGATCGACGGCGCGGCGCGCGGGTCGATGTTGACCTTGTCGAGGTCGCCGTTGATATGGGGAAGTGCCATCAAACGCTTGTCCATGACACGAAACCACAGCGACGGCAGGTACGCGAGGAGGTACATCCCGAAGTAGCCGTTCGGCAGCTGCGGCAGGTCCGGGTAATGCCGCAGCGACTGGTAGCGCCGCAGCGGATGCGTGTGATGATCGGAGTGCCGCTCGAGGTGGAACAGGACGAGATTGCTGAGAACGAAATTGCAGTTCCAGGAGTGATGCGGCTCGCACCGCTCGTACCGGCCTTGCGCGGTCTTGCCGCGCAACAGGCCGTAATGTTCGATGTAATTGGCGCTCGTCAGCTGCCAGTAGGCGAAGACGTGGTGTATCAGCAAGAACGGCAGGGCGAGCCACCCGAACGCAACGATCAGCCCGACCGCGATCACCGCGCTGATGACGTAGGACTGCAGGATCGGGTTGCTGTAGTGCCAGGCGGGCAGCCCGCGCGACCGCAGTCGCTCCAGCTCGATCTTCCAGGCACGGCGAAATGCCCCGGGAATCTCGCGCAACGCAAAGCGGTAGATGCTCTCGCCCATGCGCGCGCTGGCTTCGTCCTCGGGCGTGGAGACGAGCAGGTGGTGGCCGCGATTGTGATCCACGGTGAAATGCCCGTACGCAGGCACGGCCAGCACGATCTTCGACAGCGTCTTTTCGAGCCGCGAGTTCTTGTGGCCGAGTTCGTGGCCGGTGTTGATGGCCAGCCCGGCCGTCATGCCGGCAACCATCGCGAGCAGCGTGAACGCCCACCAGCTCAGATCCTGCGTCGTGGCATAGGCGGCACAGGCGACCAGGGTCACGAAGTGCACGGGCACGGCGGCGTAGGTCAGGTAGCGGTAATAGCGATCCTGCTCGAGTTGCATGATCACGGCTTCGGGCGGGTTGTTGCGGTCCTCGCCGATCACCCAGTCGAGGACGGGGGCGAGAAGGTAGTTGGAAACAAACGGCAGGATGAACCAGGCCTCGTGGCCGGTTGCCGAATGCAGCCCCACCGGCACGAGCGCCTGCAACGGGTAGGCCACCGACAACAGCCATAGCCAGCGCTTCTTGTCGACGTAGTGAACTGCCTCACCGCTCGGCAGGACGCCGGTGTAACCCTTCATCGCTTGTCTCGCCCGGTATCGATTCGCAGGCCCGATTATGGCCGATATGCCTGCGCGCCCCAAACGGGACCGCCTCAGGTGTCGGGGTTTTATACAACGCCGGCCGCCCGCGCGGGAACTGCTGGACCAAAAATCGCGTCGAATCAAATTGATGCGGCCTTGGTACGCTAATTGCTCTATATTTATTGCTGGTAAACGGTTTGAGGGTTGGCATTGATCAGGAACCTGGGCCTGCTGGCAATCGCGGTGCTGGCGACGTTGGTCGTTGGCTGCGGAAAAAAAACGAACGAATCCGGGAGCGCGCCGGCTGCGGCGCCGCTGCCGACGGCGGCCACCCTGGGTGAGCAAGTGGTCCTGGCGCCGCAGGAGTACCTGGCGGCCGAGCCTTATGCATCGGCGAACCGGGCGCGGGGCGAGAGGCAGGCGCAAATTTGCAAGGCTTGTCACAGCTTCGACAAAGGCGGGCCGAACACGATCGGGCCGGCGCTTCACGGGTTCTTCGGCACGACCGTCGGCGCGCGTCCCGGGTTCGAGTATTCGGCCGCGATGCAGAATGCCGACTTCGTCTGGACGCCGCAGGCCATGAACGCCTGGCTTGCGCAGCCGGGACGGTTTCTACCCGGCAACCGGATGACCTTCGCGGGCGTGCTCGACCAGAAGGACCGCGACGATCTGATCGCCTACCTGCTCGAGGTGACGTCGGCGGACGGCACGTAGCAGCAACAAGGGACAACGCAGGCCTCATGGATTTCAGCACAGCGATAGGCGAACAACGCAACGACACGGACCGACGCCTTTTTTCCTGGCGAACCGTTCTTTTCGGGTTCATGCTGTCGCGGCGCCACGCGCACCGTCGAGCTGCAGACACCGAGGTCATCTTCCTCGACTGGCACCATCCCTGGCTGTTCTTCCTGGCAACCGGGACGATGTTGCTGTCCTGCGCGGATGCCTTCCTGACGCTCCTGTTGATCGAGCGCGGCATGGTCGAGGCCAACCCGGTCATGAAAGCCGTCATGGCACACGGCACGGCGACGTTTACGAGCACCAAGCTCGCCATGACCGCCCTCGGGATTTTCGTTCTCGTGTTCCTCGCAAAGGCGCGTTTTCTCAACCGCTTCCGGACCGGGCTGTTCCTGACGATCTTCTTCTCGTTCTACGCCTGCCTCGTCTGTTACGAACTGGTCAACCTGTTCCGCCTGATGTAGTTGCAATCCGTTACGTTGCTCGGATTCCCCTGGCGGGGCGCTTGGGATAAACTAGCGCCCCTTTTTTGGGCCCAGCCGACAGGGCTTCGCGCGTCATGAGGGCGCGAAGCGTAAGCCATTGAAATAATGAGCACTTCTATAAAGGAACAACTCGCGTCCACGCCCTTGTTCGGCGGCAATGCCGCTGCCGTCGAGCGCCTCTACGAGGCGTATCTCGAAGAGCCGGCGTCCGTGCCGGCGGGATGGCGCGACTATTTCACGTCGCTGGGCGACCCGGACGCCGAGGTCGTGCACTCGAAGATCCGCGACGAACTGCTTGCCGAGGCGCGCGAGGGCCGCCGCGTCGGGCGGGTCGCGGCGCGTGCGAAGGGCAAGCCGGTCACCTCCGGGGAAAAGCAGGCCGCGGTTGCGCGCCTGATCCAGGTCTACAGCCTGCGCGGCCACCAGGTTGCCGACATCGACCCGCTCGGCCTGATGGAGCGCCGCGTGCCCGGCGTCCTGAAACTCGACTACCTCGGCCTCACCGAGGCCGACATGGACACCGAGTTCTTCACGGGCGGGCTCGCCGGGACCGGCAACGAGCGCATGAAGCTGCGCGACATCCTGGAGCTGCTGAAAGCGATCTATTGCGGAAAGGTCGGCATCGAGTTCGCGCACATCTCGCGCGCGCGCGAGCGCCTCTGGCTGCGGCAGCGATTCGAACAGGGCGCGGCCCTGGACCACCTGACCGACGAGGAACGCGTCTGGACGCTCGAGCAACTGACGAGCGCCGAGGGCATCGAGCGCTACCTGCACACGCGCTACGTCGGCCAGAAGCGTTTTTCGCTCGAAGGTGGAGAGAGCCTGATTCCGATGCTCGACGACATCATCCAGCAGGGTGGCGCGTCCGGGATCAGGGAGATCGTCATCGGCATGGCCCATCGCGGCCGCATCAACGTGCTCGTCAATATTCTCGGCAAGAACCCGGAAGAGCTCTTCGAGGAGTTCGAAGGCAATTACGATCTCGACGAGTTGCGGGGTTCGGGTGACGTCAAGTATCACAAGGGATTTTCGGCCGACATGAAGACGCCGGGCGGCAACGTGCATATCGCGCTGGCGTTCAATCCTTCGCACCTCGAGATCGTCAACCCGGTCGTGGAAGGCTCGGTGCGCGCGCGCCAGCAGCGCCGCGGCGACCTCGAACGGCAGGAAGTGCTGCCCGTGCTCGTGCACGGCGACGCGGCGTTCGCGGGCCAGGGGGTTGTCACCGAAACGTTCCAGATGTCGCAGATCAACGGTTTCCGCACCGGCGGCACGGTGCACATCGTGGTCAACAACCAGATCGGCTTCACGACGAGCCGGCCGAGCGATGCGCGTTCCACCGACTACTGTTCCGACGTCGCCAAGATGATCGAGGCGCCGATCTTCCACGTGAACGGCGACGACCCGGAGTCCGCGCTTTTCGTGACGCGGCTGGCGCTCGAGTACCGGCAGAAGTTCAAGAAAGACGTCGTGATCGATCTCGTCTGTTACCGCCGCCACGGCCACAACGAGGCGGACGAGCCGTCCGCGACGCAGCCCATCATGTACGGGCGCATCAAAGGTCACAAGACGACCCGTGCGATGTACGCGGACCTGCTCGAGCAGCGAGGCGTGATCGGCTCGACGACGGCGTCCGAGATGCAGGATGCCTATCGCGATCGTCTCGATCGGGGCGAACCGGTGCCGAAGTCCAGTCTCGGCATGATCGGCGACGAATACACGGTCGACTGGTCGCCGTACCTGCACACCGAGTGGGATGAACCGGTCGATACGACGATCAGTCCGGCGACCGTCTCGGAACTGGGCGAGGCCGTGACGACGGTGCCGCCCGACATCAAGCTGCACGGTCGCGTGCAGCGCATCATGGAAGACCGCGTCCGCATGGTGAAGGGCGAGATGGACATGGACTGGGGCTTCGCCGAGAACATGGCGTATGCCTCCCTGCTCAGCGAAGGGCACGCCGTGCGGCTGGTCGGGCAGGACAGCGGGCGCGGGACGTTCTTCCACCGTCACGCCGTGTTGCACAACCAGCTGAACAACCGTGAGTACATCCCGCTGCAGCACATCGTCAGCGAGCCGAACGCGTTTCGGGTTATCGATTCGTTCCTGTCCGAGGAAGCGGTGCTCGGTTTCGAGTACGGCTACGCCAGCACGGCCCCCGACACCCTCGTGATCTGGGAGGGCCAGTTCGGCGATTTCGCGAACGGTGCGCAGGTCGTGATCGACCAGTTCATCAGCTCGGGCGAAGCCAAGTGGGGACGCCTGTGCGGCCTGACGATGTTCCTGCCGCACGGCTACGAGGGCCAGGGTCCGGAGCACTCGTCGGCGCGTCTCGAACGCTTCCTGCAGATGTGTGCCGAGCACAACATGCAGGTGTGCGTGCCGTCGACGCCCGCACAGATGTTCCACATGCTGCGCCGCCAGCAAGTGCGCCTTTTCAGGAAACCGCTCATCGTCATGACGCCGAAGAGCCTGCTGCGACACAAGATGTCGGTCTCGCCGCTCAGCGACCTGTCCAGCGGACGCTTCGAGCTGATCATCCCCGAGATCGAGGCCATCGATGCGGCCAAGACACGCCGCCTCGTGTTCTGCAGCGGCAAGGTCTACTACGACTTGCTCGAAGCGCGGGAGGTGCACGGCATCGACGACATCGCGATCATTCGCATCGAGCAGCTGTACCCGTTCCCGGTCCAGCAATACGCCGAACTGGTCGAGCAGTACGGCCACGTCGAGGAAGTCGTGTGGTGCCAGGAAGAGCCGCTGAACCAGGGAGCCTGGTACCAGATCAAGCATCGCCTGCAGGAGCCGCTCGCGGATCACCAGCAACTCTATTACGCCGGGCGCGAAGGCGCCGCCGCGCCCGCATCCGGCATATTCAAGATCCACCTGCAGCAGCAACAGGCGCTGATCGAGGCCGCGCTCGACATCGATACCGAGGCGAGCAAGGTGACGAAGCCCGAGAAAACGAAACGGAAAAAGAAATGAGCATTGAGATCAAGGTCCCCCCGCTCCCCGAGTCGGTCACCGACGCAACCCTGGTTGCGTGGCACAAGGCCGTGGGTGAGGGCGTCGCCCGTGACGAAAACCTCGTCGACCTCGAGACCGACAAGGTCGTGCTCGAGGTTCCCGCGCCGTCGGCAGGGACACTGGCGAAGATCCTCGTTGAAGACGGCGCCACGGTCGTGGCCGGCGACGTCCTGGCGATTCTCGAAGAAGGAGAAGTCGCCGCAGCCGAGCAGCCCGAACCGGAAGAGACGGTCGAAGAGCAGGCCGACAAGGCGGCGCCGCAGGCGGCGAGCGAGGCGAGGGGCCCGGTCAAGACGAGCCCGGCCGTGCGCCGCCTGCTCGAGGAACACGACCTCGATGCAACCATGGTGACGGGTTCCGGCAAGGACGGACGGGTTACCAAGGCCGACGTCCTGGAGTTCCTCAAGTCGGAGGGCGGCAGCGATGTGACACCCGGCGATTCGGGCGCGGAGACCGCAGCCGAGGCGGTCAGCGTGGGGCTCGTCCGCGAGGAAAAACGCGTGCCGATGACGCGTTTGCGCGCACGAATTGCCGAGCGCCTTATCGAGGCCCAGCAGACGGCTGCGATGCTGACGACCTTCAACGAGGTCGACCTGACCGAGGTCATGGCGTTGCGCAAGCGGTACCGTGACGACTTCGAGAAAAAGCATGGCGTGCGGCTCGGCTTCATGTCGTTCTTTGCCAAAGCGTCGGTCGAGGCGCTGAAAAGATTCCCCGTCGTCAACGCCTCGGTCGAAGGCACCGAGATCCTCTATCACAACTACTACGATCTCGGCGTCGCGGTGTCCACGGAGCGCGGGCTGATGGTGCCGGTCGTTCGCGACGTCGACCAGATGAGTTTCGCCGATTTCGAAATCGCGCTGAACGACCTCGCGACACGCGCCCAGGACGGCACGATCGGCATGGATGAATTGACGGGCGGCACGTTTACGATCACGAACGGCGGCATCTTCGGGTCGATGATGTCGACGCCGATCCTCAACCAGCCGCAGAGCGCGATTCTCGGCATGCACGCGATTCAGCAGCGCCCCATGGTCGTCGACGGCGAGATCAAGGCGCGCCCGATGATGTACCTGGCGCTGACCTACGATCATCGCATCATCGACGGCAAGGAAGCGGTCCAGTTCCTGGTCGCGATCAAGGAACAACTCGAAGACCCGTCCCGCCTGTTGCTGCAGGTCTGATTCGACACCGACAGTACTGGAAATCCAATGAGCAGAAGTTTCGACGTGGTAGTGATCGGCGCCGGCCCGGCCGGCTACATCGCAGCGATTCGCGCGGCGCAGCATGGCAAGACGGTCGCGTGCATCGACGAGTGGAAGAACAAGGACGGCAAGAACGCGTTCGGCGGCACTTGCCTCAACGCGGGCTGCATTCCCTCGAAGGCGTTGCTCGAATCGACCGAGCTCTACCACCGTGCAGGGCACGAATTCAAGAAGCACGGCATCAAGACGGGCGAGGTCGAGATGGATATCGCGGCGATGCAGAAACGCCGCGCCGGCATCGTCCGCCAGCTGACCGGCGGCATCGCGGGGCTGTTCAAAGCTGCGAATGTCGAGGGCCTGGTCGGCCACGGCAAATTGCTCAAGAACCGGCAGGTCGAGTTCACGCCGGTCAAAGGGGACAAGGAGATCCTCTCGGCCGAGCACGTTATTCTCGCGTCCGGATCCGAGCCCATCGAACTGCCGATCGCGAAGTTCGACGGTGACAGGATCATCGACTCGTGGGACACGCTCGAACTGGACAGCGTTCCGCCCCGGCTCGGCGTCGTCGGCGCCGGCGTCGTCGGGCTCGAACTCGGCAGCGTCTGGGCGAGACTCGGCTCGAAAGTGACGATTCTCGAAGCGATGGACGATTTCTTGTTCATGGCGGACCGCGACGTGGCCAAGGTCGCCGCAGCCGATTTCAAGAAGCAGGGTCTCGACATCAGGCTGGGCGCCATGGTCAAGAAAGCGACCGCCGGCAAGAGCGGTGTCAAGGTCGAGTACGAAGACAAGAGCGGTGCGCAAACCGTCGAGGTCGACAAGCTGGTCGTTGCCGTCGGTCGACGCCCCGTGACGCGCGGCCTGTTTGCCGACGACGCCGGAATCCAGCTCGACGACCGCGGTTTCGTCGTCGTCGATGACGAGTGCCGCACGCGCGTCAAGGGCGTGTTTGCGATCGGTGACTGCGTGCGCGGCCCGATGCTGGCGCACAAGGGATCCGAAGAGGGGGTCATGGTCGCAGACCTGATCGCCGGCGAGATCGCCGAAATGAACTACGACGTCATCCCGTCCGTGCTGTACACGAATCCCGAGATCGCGTGGGCCGGCAAGACCGAGGCCGAAGTGAAGGAGAGCGGCCGCGCCTACAAGACGGGACAGTTCCCGTTCATGGCGAGCGGCCGCGCCAAGGCGATGGAACAGACGTCGGGATTCGTCAAGATCATCTCGTCGAAGGACGACGACGAGATCCTCGGCGTCCACATCGTCGGCCCGATGGCCGGCGAGCTGATCTCCGAAGCGGTCCTGGCCCTCGAGTTCTCGGCCAGCACCGAGGACCTGCAGCGCACGATCCATGCGCATCCGTCACTCGCCGAGGCCGTTCACGAGGCCGCGCTCGCGGTCGACAAGCGCGCGCTCAACTTCCCGAACCGCTGAGAGCAATAATCAAGGGGTCGAACCGATTTATGCGTCACGCATAAATTGGTTCGACCCCGATATCTACCGCTCCCAGAAGTGAGCGTTGCGGATGCCGAGCTTCTTCGGGTCGAAAGTGTACTCGCTGACGCCTGCCTTGCGTTGCGCCTCGTAGTCCTTCAGCGCCCGCAGCGCCGGCCGTCCCATGAAAAACAGGATCAGGATACCGATCAGGTTCAGCCACGCCATGAGCCCGACGCCGAGATCGCCCATCGCCCACGCGAGATTGGCCTCGCGAATCGTGCCGTAGAAGACCGAGAGGAGCGTGACGACTTTCAACCCGCGCAGCAGGCCGGGCACGTGGATCGTGCGCCGGATGTAGGCGACGTTGGTTTCCGCGATATAGTAGTAAGCCAGCAGCGTCGTGAATGCGAAGAAGAACAGCGCGACCGCGACGAAGACCTTGCCGAAGCCCCCCATGACGCTCTCGAGCGCAAGCTGCGTGAACGCCGGGCTCGCGATGATGACGTCCGGCCCGAGTACGCCGCCGCTGATCTCCTGGCCGAGTCCCGACACGTAGTACTGCTGCGTAATCAGGATCATGAAAGCGGTGGCGGAGCAGACGAACAGCGTATCGACGTAGACCGAGAACGACTGGACGAGACCCTGCTGTGCCGGATGCTGCACTTCGGATGCGGCGGCCGCGTGCGGACCGCTGCCCTGGCCGGCCTCGTTCGAGTAGATGCCGCGTTTCACGCCCCAGCCGATCGCAGCGCCGACGCCTGCCATGGGATTGAAAGCGTCGCCGACTATCAGCGCGATGATCGCGGGCAGCTCCGTGATGTGCATGATGATGATGCCGAGGGCCATCAGGATGTATCCGCCGGCCATGACGGGGACGACGATCTGGGTAAAGTGTGCGATGCGCTTGACGCCGCCGAAGATGATGAATCCGAGCACGGCCACGACGAAGATGCCCGTTAACGTCTTGGTCAGTGAAACGCTGTCGCCGAAGAGCGGGATCATCGCCTCGCCGCCGATCGCGAGATTGGACGCGTTACCGATGCTGTTTGACTGCACGCCCGGCAGCAGGACGCCGCAGGCAAAGATCGTGACGATGGCGAAAACCCACGAATACCATCTCTGTCCGAGCGCTTTCTCTATGTAATAGGCGGGACCGCCGCGGTACTGGCCTTCGTCGACTTCCTTGTAGATCTGGCCCAGTGCCGACTCGATGTAGGCCGTGGCGGAGCCGAGAAAGGCGACGACCCACATCCAGAATACGGCCCCGGGGCCGCCGAAGCCGATGGCCGCGGCGACGCCGGCAATGTTGCCGGTTCCCACGCGGCCGGAGAGCGACACCGCCAGTGCCTGGAACGACGATATGCCCTTGTCGGTTTCCTTGCTCGAGAAAAGCAAGCGGATCATCTCGCGGAACAGGCGGACCTGCACGAATCGCGTGAGTATCGAATAGAAGAGGCCGGCGCCGAGCGCCAGGATTATGAGCGCGTCGCTCCAGACGATGACGTTCAGGCAACCGACCAGCCCCGAGACGCCGTCCATGGTTTCGAAGCAGGCCTTGGGATCCTGCCAGAATACGCGAGCGAACCAGTCGATGATGGTCTGCATGCCGTCCCCCTCTGCTAATTGTTCTCGGCGGCTCGCAGGATGGTACCGCATATTGGGGTGCGGCGGCGCGCTTTCAAGCTGCCGTGATTACGGGAATCAGGATATAGTGAGCAAAATTGCAGGTAAGGAGATCGACGATGCTCTGGTGGCAATGGATGATCCTCGGCGGCATTCTGCTCGGTGCGGAAATGTTCGCAATCGATGCACAGTTCTTTCTCGTCTTCCTGGGCCTCTCGGCCATCCTCGTGGGACTCGCCGCGCTGCTGGGCATCGAGATGGCGCTGTGGATGCAATGGGCGATGTTCGGTGTTTTGTCGCTCGTCCTGATGTTCTCGTTCCGCCGGCGGCTGTACGAGAAGATTCGCGGTAACGTCGAAGGATTCAAAGAAAGCGTGGCCGGGGTGTCCGTCGCCGTCGAAGACGATCTGGCGCCGGGCGGCGAAACACGCCTCGAATATCGTGGTACGAAGTGGACGGCGCGCAACGTCGGCGGTGCGATGATCGCCGCGGGATCCCGCGCGCGCGTCGTCAAGGCCGAAGGCCTGACCCTGCACATCGAAGCAGAATAAGAAAGGAGACTCAGCATGGATACCGGTTTCATCGTTGCACTGGTCATCGCCGTTGTCGTTATCATCGTCATCGCCAAGACCGCTGTCGTCGTGCCGCAGCAAAGTGCGTACGTCGTCGAGCGCCTGGGCAAGTACGCCAAGACTCTCAATGCGGGCTTTCACATCCTGGTGCCGTTCCTAGAGCGCGTCGCCTACAAGCACACGCTCAAAGAGCAAGCCATCGATATCGCCGAGCAGATCTGCATTACCAAGGACAACGTCCAGGTGGGCGTCGACGGCGTCCTTTACCTGCAGGTGCTCGATCCGGGTCGCGCGTCCTACGGCATCGGGGACTACTACTTCGCCATTTCGCAGCTCGCTCAAACGACGCTGCGTTCGGAAATCGGCAAGATCGACCTCGACCGCACGTTCGAGGAGCGCGGCACGATCAAT
>JBFGYM010000018.1:0-17894 GCA_041587435.1 Woeseiaceae bacterium | reverse complement strand
TTCCTCGTCGAGCAGGTCATCCAGGTCGAGTTCGCCGTGCTGCGTTTCCTCGATCATGGCGTCGAGGTCGACGTCCTCATCGAGCGCCGGTTCCGTGCCGATCTCCGGCGCCTCGTTGACGCCGCTGAGGTCGATACCCATTGCCTCGGCCTGCAGCGCGAACTGCGTATCCACGTCGAGCGGCTCGCTGCTGCCGGTGACGGCCGGCTCCGGCTCGTCCACTTCGTCCGCGACAGGCTCGACGCCGTCGGTGTCTTCGGAGTCGTCGGCATCGTCCGCGGAGGTCGCCTTCAGTTCGTCGGCACTCGTCGGTTCGTCGCCGGCCACGGCCAGGTCCTCGAACTCGTCGAGTATGTCGGTCCACTCGCCCGGGTCACTCAGGTCGAGATCGGCTTGCGCTTCTTCTTCGGCGATCTCGCCACGCGGGTCTTCGTCGCGGGTTTCCTTGGCGACGGGCGGGGGCGCGTAGGCATCGTCGTCATCGAGGCCGAAGTCCTCGGGCAGCGGCGTATTGTCGTCGAAGCGCAACTCGTCGACGGGCGGCTGTGCCGGATCCGCGTCCGGCGCCTCGAAAATCTCGGGCGAATCGACCTGGGGCGGTGTGTCGGTCAGGAACTGGTCGACCGGGGTCGGCGATTCTTCGAGCAATTCGTCGATGACGGGCTGGTCCTGGATCGGCGTATCGACGGCCACGTCGTCGTCGGCGGCTTCGCCGACTTCGTCGTCGTCGAGGACGCGCCACTCGACGCCGGTGTCCTCGATGCGAATGTCGGAACCTGCGAGTTCGTCGAGCGTCTTGAGCAGCGCGGCGCTCTGCTCGGCGGAAATCGACTTCGGCAGGCCTTCGTCGAGCGGTTCGGGCTTGAGCTCGGGCAGCGCTTCATCGGCGCTCTTGGGCGCACGGCGTTCGGGCATCGCCTCGGACAGGTACTCGAGCGCGTTGAACGCATTGCCGCAGCCGCCGCAACGGACCTTGCCGGCGGCCTGCTTCAGTACGTCCGCGGTAACGCGAAACGCCGTGTTGCAATCTGGGCACTGTGTATACATCAGTGCGTCAATTCCTTCGTTTGCCCGTCAATCTCGCCCATGTCTGGCCGTCCTGCTCCCTGGAAACGGTTTCGTCGAACGCGATCCGGGGGGCGTACGCAGCCCTTACGTCATGGGCTTGTTCACATAATACGCCCGATAATGCAAGCATACCGCCCCGGGCAAGCCGTGATGTGATGGAGTCGGCAAACTCGACAAGTGGCCCGGCCAGGATATTGGCGACGACGACGTCGTATTGCCCGCCGAGCGCGCGGTCAGACCCGACGACAGCCACCTCGACGCCGTTATCGGCGGCGTTGCGGCGCGTTGCAGCCAGCGCCTGGGGATCGATATCCATGCCCGTGGCCGACGTGGCGCCGAGCTTGAGTGCCGCGATGGCGAGCACGCCCGAACCGCATCCGTAGTCGAGCACGCGCTTGCCGCCGAGGTCGATGCCGTCCAGCCACTCGAGGCACAGCGCGGTCGTGGCGTGCGTGCCCGTGCCGAAGGCGAGGCCGGGGTCGAGGCGAACGACAACGGCGCCGTCGTCCTCGACGAGGTCGCCTGTGCGGCAGATCCACAGGCGCCGCCCGAAGCGCATCGGCCCAAAGCCCTTCAGCCATTCGCGCTCCCAGGCGCGGTCTTCGATCGTTTCGACGCGGCATGCGGGGAGTGCGGCCAGGGCCAGTTCGTTCTGCAACGCGGCGCGCACGATGTCCATGTCGGTGCCGCCGGCAAACAGGCCCGCAATGCGCGTGCGTGACCAGAGCGGGGTCTCGCCGGGCACGGGCTCGAGGACCGGGTCGTCGCCGGCGTCTGTCAGGGTGACCGAGGCGGCGCCGAGGCGCAGGAAGGCTTCCTCGACGTCGCCGGCGTCCAGCGAGTCGAGGTCCATCACAAGTTGCAGCCAGTCCACGGGGAGACCGTCAGGTCAGGCCGAGGCGCTTCTCGAGGTAATGGATGTCGGTGCCGCCGGCCTGGAAGGCAGCGTGCTGGAAGATCTCCTGGTGCAGCGGGACGTTCGTCTTGATGCCCTCGATGACGATTTCGCTGAGCGCGCTCCTCATGCGGGCGATCGCGGCGGCGCGCGTTTCGCCGTGCGCGATCAGCTTGCCGATCATCGAGTCGTAATACGGCGGTACCTTGTATCCGCTGTAGACGTGACTTTCCATGCGAATGCCCGGGCCGCCCGGCGGATGCCAGAGTGTCACCAGTCCCGGCGACGGCATGAAAGTCCTGGGGTCCTCCGCGTTGATGCGGCACTCGATGGCATGGCCCTGCAGGCGCACGTCTTCCTGGCGGATCGACAGCGGCTCGCCGCTGGCGATGCGCAGTTGCTCGCGCACGATATCGATGCCCGTGATCATCTCGGTGACCGGATGCTCGACCTGCAGGCGCGTGTTCATCTCGATGAAATAGAACTCGCCATCCTCGTAGAGAAACTCGAACGTGCCGGCGCTGCGGTAACCCATCTCGAGGCAGGCGTTGACGCACCGCGCACCGATTGCATTGCGTTGCTCCTTGGTAATGCCGGGCGCCGGGGCTTCCTCGATGACCTTCTGGTGGCGGCGCTGCATCGAGCAGTCGCGCTCGCCGAGATGGATCGCGTTACCGTGCGTGTCCGCAAGCAGCTGGAACTCGACGTGCCGCGGCTTTTCCAGGTATTTTTCCATGTACACGACGTCGTTGCCGAACGCCGACCGTGCCTCGGCTTTGGTGACCGTGATTGCCGCGGTCAGCGACGCCTCGGTGTGTACGACACGCATGCCGCGGCCGCCGCCGCCGCCGGCCGCCTTGATGATGACCGGGTAACCGATGTCGCGGCCGATGCGCAGGTTGTCTTCCGGATCGTCGCCGAGAGGTCCGTCGGAGCCGGGAACGCACGGCACGCCGGCGGCCTTCATGGCGCGGATTGCCGATACCTTGTCGCCCATCAGCCGAATCGAATCGGCTTTGGGCCCGATGAACGTGAAGCCGGATGACTCCACGCGCTCGGCGAAATCCGCGTTCTCGGACAGGAAGCCGTAGCCGGGATGAATGCCGGTCGCGTCCGTCACCTCGGCCGCGCTGATGATGGCCGGCATGTTGAGGTAGCTCTCGCTCGACTGTGGCGGCCCGATGCAGACCGTTTCGTCCGCGAGCAGTACGTGCTTGAGGTTGTTGTCGGCCGTGGAGTGCACGGCGACCGTCTTGATGCCCATTTCGCGGCAGGCCCGCAAGATGCGCAGCGCGATCTCCCCGCGATTGGCAATAACGATTTTATCCAGCATGTCGAAAGGCCCGCTCAGTCACCCGGGCGCTGATCGATCACGAACAGCACCTGGCCAAACTCGACGGGTTCGCCGTTCTGGATGCGGATCGACTTGATCACGCCGGAGACGTCGGCCTCGATCTGGTTCATCATCTTCATGGCCTCGATGATGCACAGCGTGTCGCCTTCATTGACGCGGTCGCCGACCTGCACGTACGGCGCGGCGCCCGGCGAGGACGCGGCATAAAACGTGCCGACCATCGGTGCCGTGACTTCGTAGCCGTCCTCCTCGGCCGGCTCGGCGGCAGCCGGGGCCGCGGCGGCTGCTGCCGGGGCTGGCGCCGCCGGCGCGGCGGGTGCGTGCGCGACGACCGGGGCTGCTGCGGCCGGAGCGACCGCCGCATAGCGGCTGATTCTCACCGACTCCTCCCCCTCGGTGATCTCGATCTCGGCGATACCGGAATCGTCCAGCAGTTCGATCAGTTTTTTTACTTTGCGGATATCCATCACTAGTCCTCGGCGTTCGCGACATAGCGGCTGGCGGCCTGCACTGCCAGCTCGTAGCCGTAAGCCCCAAAACCGAACAGGCAACTGTTCGCGATGTCACTGAAATAGCTGTGGTGGCGAAACTCCTCCCGCGCAAACGTGTTGCTCAGGTGAATTTCGATGAAGGGAATGCCGACCGCGAGCAATGCATCGCGCAGCGCGACGCTCGTGTGCGTGAAGGCGCCCGGGTTCAGGATGATGAAAGCGACGCCGTCGCTGGCCGCTTGCTGCACGCGTTCGACGAGGTCGTGTTCGGCGTTGCTCTGAAAATGGGCAAGCGTATGACCGAACTGCTTCGCCGTTGCCGCGCAGCGCGCCTCGATTTCGCCGAGCGTGGCGGACCCGTAAACCTCGGGTTCGCGCGTGCCGAGCAGATTCAGGTTCGGCCCGTTGATCAGCAGGAAATCGGACATTTTTACTTGTTATGGGCGAGTTTGCCGGAGATGGCGGCAATTCTAACCCTTTTTGCCGATTTTTTCGCAAGAATTATGGTGTCAGTCACCCTATTTCGAGTCTCGCCATCCCCCCCCTGGGACTCGAAATAGGGTGACTGACACCCAATTACGGCTGGTCAGAGGAGACTGAAGGCGCCGCGGGCCTCGTCCCTGGTGATCTCGCCGGCGTCGAGGCGCGTCAGGATGTTGACGACGTCGTCCAGGTGCGACTGGTGCAGCTCGCCGATGTAGGCGCCGACGTACTCACCGTCGCGGGTCACGAACATCGTGAAGGGCATGCCGATGAACTCGATGCCCGAGCTCTCGGCGACCGCCATCGCGTCCTGCTGGCCGACCAGCACCGGGTAGTTGAACTGCGCCTCCTCGGCGTAGCGGCTGACTTCCTCGGGATAGTCGACGGCGATGCCGAGCACCTGGAAACCCGCCTCGCCGTGCTCGTCCTGGAAGGCCTTGAGCAGCGGAATCTCGCGGCGGCACGGTGCGCACCACGTCGCCCAGAAATTCAGCAGGCGGTGGGAGCCGTCCCACTCGCCGAACTCGCGCATCGTGCCGTCCATGTCCGGCAGCGCGAAGCTCGGGTGGGTAACGACCTCGAGTTGACGCGGCTCGGGAACCGCAGGCGCAGGCTGGTCGACCTGGGTCGGCAGCCTGGCGGCATAGAACAGTGCGCCCGCCATCAGGGCGAGCAACGCCGTTCCGAAGATCAGCATGATTCGTGACACGTCTAAGCCTTTACCGGATTTGCTGTGCGACCGTCTCGCCGGTTCCGAGGGCGAGCCGCAGGTGTTCGACGAAATCCTTCGCCTTCATGTAGCCCACGACCTCGTAGCCGTGGCGCTGCCGGCCGTCCGTGCCGAAGAAAATGATCGTGGGAGGACCGAAGACATCGAAACGCTCCAGGAGTTCCTGGTCCGCCGCATCGTTTGCGGTCACGTCGGCCTGCAGCCACACCGTGTTCGACAGCGAGGCCTGCACCGCCTCGTCCGTGAACGTGTAGGCCTCCATCTCCTTGCAGGAGACGCACCAGTCCGCGTAGAAATCGAGAAACGCCGTCTTGCCCTGGCTCGAGGCGAGCGCAATCTCGCGGTCGAGGTCGTCGACCGTCTTGACGCGCTTGAACGGCAGCGCGTGCTCGGCCTCGGCCATGACGCCGCCGCCACCGAGATTGACGCTCGCGAGCGGCTTGAGCGGATTGCTGCCGCCGGTCAGTCCGCCCAGCAACAGGACGACCGCGTAGATGATGGCGAGGAAACCGAAGCCTTTGCCGAGCTTCCGGGCGCCGCCGGACTCCGGGGTCAGCGTCGTCAGCCCGCCCATGAACACGCCGGCCATGAAGATGAGCACGGCCCACAGCAGCATCGTGACGTGGCCGGGCAGGATGCGCGACAGCATCCAGATGGCGAGACCCAGCATCATGAAGCCGAACGCGTTGCGGACGGCCACCATCCAGGGTCCGGCCTGCGGCAGGAACTTGCCCTGCGCGGCGCCGACCAGCAGCAGCGGCGCGCCCATGCCGAGCGCCATGGCGAACAGCGCGGTGCCGCTGCGCAGCATGTCGCCGGTCTGCGCCATCACCGTCAGCGCAGCGATCAGCGCCGGCGCGACGCAGGCCGTGACGATCAGGGCCGACAGCGCACCCATGATGAACGCGCCGACCATCGTGCCGCTCTTCTGGTTGCCGCTGATGCCGGAGAGCCGGGTCTGGACGCCGGCCGGCATCTGCAGTTCGTATACGCCGAACATGCCGAGCGCGAGCACGACGAACAGCGTGGAGAACAGGATCAGCACCCACGGCTGGTTGAACGTCGCCTGGAGCTGCATGCCGGCGGCGGCGGCGGCGACGCCGGCCAGCGTGTAAACGATGGCCATGCCGAGTACGTAGGACACTGCGAGCGTGAAGCCGCGCGTCGGTGTGACGTCATCGCCTTCGCCCGCAATGATGCCCGCCAGAATCGGGACCATGGGGAGCACGCAGGGCGTGAACGCGAGGCCCAGTCCCGCGAGGAAAAACAAGCCCGCGGCGACCCAGATGCTCGAACCCGTGATGATGTTGGCGAGCCGCGCCTGCTCGCTGAGCGGCGCATCCTCCTGGTCGGGCAGGGCGCCCACCGTCGTCGCTTCGGGCAGGCTGACGGTCATGACGCGGGTCTGCGGCAGGTAGCAGAGACCGCCCTCCGCACAGCCCTGGTAGCCGAACTCGAGCTCGAGCTCCATGGCCTCGGGCGTGGCGCGCGCGATCGCGAGTTTTGCCAGGAAGCTGTCGAGGTAGACTTCCTGCTCGCCGAAGAACTCGTCCGTCTTCATCTTGCCTTGCGGCAGGTCCCAGCGGCCTGCCCGGGCGTCGTCGCCGAGCGCGCGCACTGACAGCTTGCTCTTGTAGATATAAAAGCCCGGCTCGATCCGCAAGCCGAGTTCGACGGTGTTGCCGTCGAGGGCGAAGACCTCGGGCTTGAACACGTCATCAACGGGCGGAAAGTCGGACGTCGAATTACCGCCGCCGAGCTGCAGCCTGGGCTTCCCTCCCGTCGCGTCTTTCAGCCGGACTGTCTCGGTCCAGGTCTGCGGCGGATAGCAGATGCCGATGTTGTCGTCACAGCCCTGTGACCGGATGACGAGCTCGGCCGTCGCGGGCCGCTCGCCGCTGACGGTGTAGGGGATCGTGACGAAAAAGAAGTCGCGGTAGATCTCCTGCCGGCCGAAGAACTCGTCCTCATGATCGAGGCCTTTCGGCAGCGCGGGCTCACCGAGGACGATGCCGTCGGTGGCACTCTCGAAGCCGAGCTTGGCCTTGTACAGGTAGGCGTGCTCGTAGATCGCCCAGTCGATCTCGAACGCATCGCCGGTGTCGGTGACGACGTATTTGAAGGCCTCGGTGACGGGCAGCAGCTCGTCGGCGGCCGGCGCCGGCGCGGCGAGAAAAAGCGCCGCCAGCAGGGCGGCAAGTGTCCGGAATTTGCAGGTCATAGGGGCGTTTCAGGCCAGAGGACCGGTCAGGGATGCCGATTGTTACCGCAAAGCGCGCCGATGTCACCGATACAGGTCCGGTTTTTCGCAGAAATCTCGGGGGCGGGCGCTTGAAATTTCACGATCGATGCCTATCATTAGCACTCCTCGCGGTCGAGTGCTAACAGTGCGCGGCCCGGAAACCGAAAAAATACGGTTTAAAATCAATAATTTATAGGAGATATACACCATGAAGATGCGTCCGCTTCATGACCGGGTCATCGTCAAGCGCATGGAAGAAGAGCGCAAGTCACCCGGCGGAATCGTGATCCCTGACGCCGCGGCCGAGAAGCCGATCAAGGGCGAAGTCGTCGCCGCCGGCAACGGCAAGATCCTGGAGAACGGCGAAGTCCGTGCCCTGGACGTCAAGGTGGGCGACAAGGTCTTGTTCGGCAAGTACGCCGGCACGGAAGTCAAGGTTGAAGGTCAAGAACTGCTCGTGATGAAGGAAGACGACATCATGGCAGTCATCGAAGGATAAAGAGGATTTATAGACATGGCTGCTAAAGAAGTACGTTTCAGCGACGACGCGCGCCAGAAGATGTTTGCCGGCGTGAACGTCCTCGCGAATGCTGTAAGGGTGACGCTCGGTCCAAAGGGTCGCAACGTCGTGCTCGACAAGAGCTTTGGCGCACCGACCGTCACCAAGGACGGCGTTTCGGTCGCGAAGGAGATCGAGCTCGAGGACAAGTTCGAGAACATGGGCGCGCAGATGGTCAAGGAAGTCGCCTCGCAGACGTCTGACATCGCCGGTGACGGCACCACGACCGCGACGGTCCTCGCCCAGGCCATCCTGCGCGAAGGCCTGAAGTCGGTTGCCGCCGGCATGAACCCGATGGACCTCAAGCGCGGCATCGACAAGGCAACGACCGCCGTCGTCGAGCAGCTCGAGAAGCTGTCGAAGCCGTGCGAGGACCACAACGCCATCGCCCAGGTCGGTTCTATCTCGGCTAACTCGGACACGGAAATCGGCGAGATCATCTCCGAGGCCATGCAGAAGGTCGGCAAGGAAGGCGTGATCACGGTCGAGGAAGGCTCGGGCCTGGCCAACGAACTCGACGTCGTCGAGGGCATGCAGTTCGATCGCGGCTACCTGTCGCCTTACTTCATCAACGATGCGGCGAGCCAGCAGGTCGAGCACGAGAACCCGCTGATCCTGCTGTACGACAAGAAGATCTCGAACATTCGTGACCTGCTGCCGGTCCTCGAGGGCGTTGCCAAGGCCGGCCGTCCGCTGCTGATCATTGCCGAAGACGTCGAAGGCGAGGCACTGGCCACGCTGGTCGTCAACAACATCCGCGGCATCGTCAAGGTGGCTGCCGTCAAGGCACCGGGCTTCGGTGATCGCCGCAAGGCCATGCTGCAGGACATCGCGATCCTGACGGGCGGCCAGGTGATCTCGGAAGAGGTCGGCCTGTCGCTCGAGAAGGCCACGATCGACGATCTCGGCGAAGCCAAGAAGATCCAGATCACGAAGGAAAACACGACCATCATCGACGGCGCCGGTCGCCCCGAAGACATCAAGGGTCGTGTTGACCAGATCAACGCCGAGATTGCCGAGTCCTCGTCGGACTACGACAAGGAGAAGCTGCAGGAGCGCGTTGCCAAGCTGTCCGGTGGCGTTGCCGTCATCAAGGTCGGCGCCGCGACGGAAGTCGAGATGAAGGAAAAGAAGGCACGCGTCGAGGACGCGCTGCATGCGACGCGCGCCGCTGTCGAAGAAGGCGTCGTGCCGGGCGGTGGCGTTGCGCTGATCCGCGCCGTTGCCGCGATCTCGAAGCTCAAGGGTGACAACGACGACCAGAACGTCGGTATCCAGATCCTGAAGCGTGCCGTCGAGGAGCCGCTGCGCCAGATCGTGCGTAACGCCGGCGGTGACGCGAGCGTCGTACTGAACGCCGTGGCCGAGGGCAAGGGTAACTACGGTTACAATGCGGCGACGGGCAAGTACGGCGACATGATCGAGGAAGGTATCCTGGATCCGACCAAGGTCACGCGCCACGCCCTGCAGAACGCCGCTTCGGTTTCGGGCCTGCTGCTGACGACGGAAGCCATGGTGGCCGAGGCACCGAAGGACGAGTCGCACCCGCCGATGCCCGACATGGGCGGCATGGGCGGCATGGGCGGCATGATGTAAGTCGCCTGTTCCATCCTGAAAGACCAGGGGCCCGGCGATTCGCCGGGCCTCTTTTTTTGGAGTCATCGAATGAACTGGAACGAGATCGCGTCCGTCGCCGTGACGCTGTTTTTCATCATGGACCCGCTGGGTAACGTCCCGGTGTTCCACGCCGTGCTGGCCAATTTCGACAGCGCCCGGCGCACCCGGATCGTGGCCCGCGAGCTGGTGCTGGCGCTGCTGATCCTGTTCCTGTTCCTCTTCAGCGGTAACGCGATCCTCGGCTTCCTCGGGTTGAGCCAGTCGTCGCTGAGCATCGCGGGCGGGGTGCTGCTGTTCCTGATTTCGCTGCGCATGATTTTCCCCAGGCCGGCATCCCAGGATGCGATCGAGGAATCCGACGACCCCTTCCTGGTACCGCTTGCCATTCCGATGATCGCGGGCCCCTCGACGATCGCCATGCTGCTGCTGCTGAGTTCGGGGCAGCCGGATCGCATGCTCGACTGGAGCCTGTCGCTGTTTCTCGCCTGGCTGGGCACGACCGTCCTGCTCGTCGCATCGCCCTTGCTGATGCGCGTGCTCGGCAATCGCGGTGCGCGCGCACTGGAGCGCCTGATGGGGATGATCCTCGTGATCCTGGCGACGCAGATGCTGCTGAACGGCGTGCGGGACTTCGTCGCGAGCCTTTAGGCGGCCGGCCGATTTCGCACAGCGGCCCGGGCCTGCAATGGTATTCTAGACATTCCCTGGTCACCTGACCGGCGCCCGGGCGCAGGGATTTCGCATCGGGCGGCCCGGCGCGGAGTGGAATGGTGCTACCAACGCCCGATGCCCACGGCGTGGCCGTGCTCCTGCTCATCATCGTTGCGCTATACCTGTTTACGCGACGTCGTCTGCCGCTCGAATCATCCAGCCTGGCCGTATTGATCACGCTCGTCGTCGGCTTCGAGCTGTTTCCCTACGAAGTCGACGGGGTGCCGCTCGAGGCGGGTGATTTCCTGCTGGGTTTCGGTCACGAGGCGCTCGTCACGATCTTGTGCCTGGTACTCGTCGGCAAGGCCCTCGAAACCACCGGTGCCCTGCAGCCGCTTGCCAGAGTCATCGCCGGCATGCTGGCGACGCGTCCGCGCATTGCGCAGCTCCTGATGCTGCTGATGGTGGCGACGGCGAGTGCATTCATCAATGACACGCCGATCGTCGTCCTGATGATCCCGGTCATCGTCGGCATTTCGATTCACAGTGGCCTGCCGCTTGCCGCGATGCTCATGCCCATGGGACTCGCGACAATAATCGGCGGCATGACGACGACGATCGGCACGTCGACCAACCTGCTCGTCACAAGCGTCGGCCGGGACCTCGGGGCCGCCGACATCGCCATGTTCGATTTCGTCGTACCTGCCGTGATCGTCGGCTCGGTCGGTATTCTGTACCTCTGGGCCGTGGCGCCGCGGCTACTGCCGAACCGCGCGCTGCCGATGGAAGAAGATACCCACCGAATCTACGCAGCCGAGCTGCACATCACGGAAGAATCTGCCGCGGCAGGGCGGTGCCTGTCAGACGTGCTGGCCATGACCGACGGCGAGATGCGCGTCGAGCGCATACGCCGGGATGGCGGGGTGGAGCTGGCCCGGCTGCCGAGCCTGGTAATCCAGCCCGGCGACCGGCTGCTGGTTCGGGACAATCCCGCCAACCTCAAGATATTTGAACGACAGCTGGGCGCGACCTTCACGAGCGACGGCCGGGATGACCGCGAACCCGGGGAGTTGCTGGCCGAGATCGTCGTGACCCGGGGGTCGCCGCTGCACCTTCGGTCTCTTGCGGGTGCGGACCTGGCAACCGGTGTCGACATCGTGCCGATCGCGGTCCACCGGGGCGGCTCGCCGCGCAAAGTCGTGCGCCACGGCCTCGCCGACCTGATACTGAGAACGGGCGATGTCCTTCTCCTGCAAGGTACGCGCAAGGCGATCGAGGGCCTCAGGGAAAAGCGGCGCCTGATGGTGCTGGACGGATCGATCGACCTGCCCGCGGCGGGGCGCGCCGGCCGAGCGCTCGTGGTCCTCGCCCTCGTCGTCCTGCCCGCAGCCCTCGGTCTGCTGCCTATCAGCATCAGCGCGCTGATCGGTGTCGGCCTGATGGTGTCCCTGCGCTGCCTTTCCTGGCGCGATGCCGGGAATGCCGTGCCGATCCCGGTCATCATGCTCATCGTCGCCAGCCTCGGTATGGGTAAGGCGCTTGTTGCGACGGGCATGGCCGAGTTTCTGGCCATTGCCTTCGTCGCTGCTGCGCACGGTCTGCCCGCAGCGGTTATCCTGAGCCTCTTTCTGCTCACCATGGCCGTCTTGACGAACATCGTGTCAAACAATGCGGCGGCCGTGATCGGAACGCCGATCGCGGTCGCGACCTCGCAGCAACTGGGCGCTGACCCGATGCCGTTTCTTCTCGCCGTGCTGTTCGGGGCCAACATGAGCTTCGTAACGCCGTTCGGCTATCAGACCAATCTGTTGATCCTCAGCGCCGGCAACTACCGGGTCATGGACTTCGTCAAGGTTGGGCTTCCCCTGGCCATTATCATGTGGCTCGGCTTTTCGATCGTATTACCCCTGATGTACGAGCTCACGGACTTCCAGACCGGAGGATCATAATGTATGTTTTTGCAACGGCCGTGGGCGTCGCCCTGGTCGTCTCGTTCATGTGCTCGATCTTCGAGTCCGTACTGCTGTCACTGAGCCACGCGCAGGTCGAGCTGCTCGCCAAGAAGGGCAAGCCGTCGGGGCGCATCCTCAAGGCGTTCAAGGAGCGCATCGATATCCCGATCTCGGCGATCCTGATCACGAACACGGCGGCGCACACGATCGGCACGGCAGTCGCCGGGGCGAGCTATTCGCAGGTCTTCAACGCGGAGACGCTGTGGATCTTCACGGTCGTGTTCACGATCGCCGTGCTGCTGTTCACCGAGATCATCCCCAAGACGCTCGGCGTTGCGTACGCGCGCCAGCTCGCCAAGCCGGTCGCGTACGGTATTCGGCTGCTCGCGATGGTATTGAAGCCCTTCGTGCTGGCCAGTGAGGCGATCTCGCGCTCGATTCGCGGCGGCAAGGAAGGACCGGTGACCTCGCTCGACGAGATTCGCCTGCTTGCCACCATCGGTCACAGCGAGGGCGTGGTGGGCAAGCAGACCGCGCAGATGATCGTCGGCGCGTCCGACCTGCGCAAACTCGACGCCGCGAACGTGATGGTGCCGCGCCAGAACGTCGTCTACCTGTCGCACGGCGACGCACCCGCCGACGTGCTGGAAAAGATCAATCGGACCGGCTTCAGCCGCTTCCCGTACACGCCGACAGGCGACCTCGACGAGGTGGTCGGTGTCGTGTTTGCCAAGGAGATCCTGTTGCAGTTCGCCGAGTCGATGCCCGAGGCGGTGCGCTGGCAGCAGCTCGTGCACGAGCCGATCGTCGTGCCCGAGACCGTGCCGCTGGATTCGCTGTTGCGCACGTTCCGTCAGAAGCGGCGGCACATGGCGCTGATCGTCGACGAGTACGGGGACTTCCAGGGTATCGTGACGCTCGAAGACGTCATCGAGGAAATCGTCGGCGACATCTTCGACGAGTCGGACATGCCCCGCGAGGACATCTGGCAGCGGCCCGACGGCACGGTGCGCGCCTTCGCCACGGCCGAACTGCATCGCGTGTGCCGCCTGCTGAAGATCGAGATGCCCGCCGGCGCCGACATCGCGACGGTCGGCGGGCTGTTGTCCGAACAGCTCGGCCGGATACCGAGGCTCGGCGACGAGCTGGTCTGGCGCGGCTACCGGTTTACGGTCCTGTCGGCCACGCGCCGCGGCGCCGAGCTCGTCACGATTGCGAGGGCCCGCTAGCTCCCGCGCAGGGCGGCGATCCGTTCCTCGATCGGCGGGTGGCTCATGAACAGCCGCCGGAACCCGGCACCGCGACCGCCCGAGATACCAAACGCCGCCAGCTGCTCGGGCAGTTCGGCCGGGCGCCCGGCGCCGAGGCGCTGCAGGGCGCGAATCATCGGCTGCCTGCCGTTCAGGTCGGCCGACCCGGCGTCGGCGCGAAACTCGCGATGGCGCGAGACCCACATCACGATGATGCTGGCCAGGATGCCCAGCACGAGCTGCGCGACCATGACAGAGACAAAATAGCCGATGCCGTGTCCCGACTCGTTGCGCAGCACGGCGCGGTCGATGACGTGGCCGACGATGCGCGACAGGAAGATGACGAAAGTGTTGACGACGCCCTGAACGAGCGTGAGCGTGACCATGTCGCCGTTCGCGACGTGCGAGACCTCATGGGCCAGAACCGCTTCGACCTCTTCGCGCGGCATTCCCTGCAGCAACCCAGTGCTGACCGCGACGAGCGCCGAGTTGCGGCGCGCGCCCGTAGCAAAGGCATTCATGTCGGGGGCCGGGTAGATCGCGACCTCGGGCATGTCGATGCCCGCCTGGCGCGCCTGCCGCTCGACGACACTGAGCAGCCAGGATTCGACTTCGTTGCGCGGCTGGGTGATGACCTGGGCGCCCGTGGCCCGCTTGGCCATCCATTTCGACAGGGCGAGCGAGATGAACGATCCGCCAAAGCCGATCACGAGCGACAGAACGAGCAGCGCCTCGTAGTTGAGCCCCGCGCCCGATTCATCGAGGATCCGGTCCACGCCGAGCAGGCGCAGCACGACGCTGAGCACCAGCACGACGGCCAGGTTGGTGGCCAGGAACAAGACGATTCGTTTGATCATCACGAAACTCCGAGCTGACTGAGACTGTGTCTAAAAGAGACTCCGGATGTGTGCCCGGGTCGCCCGATTTCAAGGCAGGCAGAACGGCATTTTTCGCGGGCCGCGCCAAAACCTGTCAATGCGCGGAATACCGAATTGTGTCCCGCGGTGGGTGGCGTATAAGTGATTCGCTGGCACAGGAGTGCCGGCATTGTTCGGGAAGGAGGTGAGTCAAGTGTCAATCCTGCGCAAGTTCGAGCCCCGCAACAGGGCGATTGATGTAAGACGGACTACGCCTCTCGCCCGCAGCATGGAGGAGTTCTTCGAGGACTTCCCACCACGCCGCTGGATGGAGACGATGGAGCCTTTCGGATGGAAGTGGCCGGTCGGCATCGATTACGAGCGGGCATTCCGCCTCGATGTCGTCGACCGTGAGAAGGAGCTCCTGGTCCGTGCAGAACTACCCGGCGTCGAAAAAGATGACGTTGAAGTCACGATCTCGGGCGATCGCCTGATGATCGAAGCTGAAAGGGAGTTCGAGGAAGAAGACGAGAAGGAGGACTTCTATCGGCACGAAATGGGCTACGGTAAACTCATGAGAACGGTCGCCTTGCCCGTTGAAGTGGATCACGAAAACATCCACGCCGAACTGAAGGACGGAATCCTGACCGTCACGCTTCCGAAAGTCCGGGTGGCGGAAAGGCACACAGTGAAAGTTGCCTGACGAAGTAACTGTGTTGTCGGTACCGGGGCGACTAGCCATGGCCGCCCCGGTTTTTTATTGGGCGGCCGGCACGCGGCGCCCGCCGCGGTAGCGGTAGGCAACCCGCGCCCCGAGCAGCACGGCGAGGATGACGGCGTAGACGAGCGGCTCCGTGATGTCCTTCTTGACCTGCCACCAGTAGTGCCAGACGCCGAGAACGGCGATCACGTACACCAGGTTGTGCAGCGTCTGCCAGCGCCGCCCCAGGCGCCGCCGGACGGCGGTCGGTGACGTGGCGGCCAGCGCGATCAGCAACACCAGTGCAACCATGCCGATCGTGATGAACGGCCGCTTGACGATGTCCTCGAGGATCGCCGACAGCAGGATGCCCTGGTCGAGGACGAGCCAGGTCAGAAAATGCATGGACGCGTAGAAGAACGTGAACAGGCCGAGCATGCGCCGGAATCGCTGCAGCCAGTTCCAGCCCGTGATGCGCCGCAACGGCGTGACGGCCAGCGTGATCATGATGAAGCGCAGGGTCCAGTTGCCGAAACGGTCGAGAATCTCTTCGACCGGGTTGGCGCCCAGGCTGCCCGTGATGCCGACCGTGTCGCCCACGACCAGCACCATCGGCAGCAGGCACGCGACGAAGACCAGCGGCTTCCAGACGAGCCGGATTTGCCGAAGCGTGTCCAAGCTCGCTAGTAATTCCGCCTGAGGTCCAGGCCGTCGTACAGGTGCGCGACGTGCTCGCCGTAGCCGTTGAACATCAGCGTCGGCTGCTTCTGGGCGAAGATGCCGGCGCCTATGCGCCGCTCACGGGCCTGGCTCCAGCGCGGGTGGTCGACGTTCGGATTCACGTTCGCGTAGAAGCCGTACTCGTTCGGCTGAGACATGTTCCAGCTGCAGCGCGGCTGGCGTTCGGTGAAGCGCATGCGAACGATCCCCTTGATGCCCTTGAAGCCGTATTTCCACGGCACCACGAGCCGGATCGGGGCGCCGTTCTGGTTGGGCAGGACCTCGCCGTACAGGCCGACCGCGAGAATCGGCAGCGGGTTGGTCGCCTCGGCAATCGTGAGACCTTCGCGATACGGCCAGTCGAGTGACCAGCGATTGCGCTGGCCGGGCATGCGAGCGGGATCATGCAGCGTCTCGAACGCAACGTACTTTGCCTTCGACGTCGGCTGCAGCCACTTGACGACGCTGGCGAGCGGAATCCCGACCCACGGGATCACCATGGACCAGGCCTCGACGCAGCGCATGCGGTAGATGCGCTCCTCGAGGTCGAACGGCCTGATGAAGTCCTCGAACGCGTAGGTGCCGGTCTTGTCCGCGTGCCCTGAGACTTCGACGGTCCACGGGCGCGGCTTGAAATTGCGCGCGTTCACGACCGGGTCATCCTTGCCGGTCCCGAACTCGTAATAATTGTTGTACGTCGTGATGTCGTCGTAGCTGTTCGGCGGCTCGTCGGTGCTGAAAGGGCTCCGGGCCACGTCGGCCAGCTTGCCGCGCTTGATCTCGGGCACGACGGCGGCGAGACCGGCCGGGGCGAGCAATGAGCCACCGGCGATCGCCCCGGCCCGGATAAAGTCGCGGCGATTGAGGTAGTTGTCGTAGCTCGTGATTTCCGAGGGCCGGATGTCGGCCGGTTTCCTGATCAGCACGGTGTTCCCTTTTACAACTTGTGAGCGGATATAGACCCGTATCAATGCGAGAATATTGCACGAACGGCGCCGCGACGCTGCGGCGGCAACAAACTGTTACGAACGGAGATGCCGTGAAAGCCGACCGCGTCCTGCCCTGGTATTACGCCGCGACCGCCCTGTTCCTGCTGTTCGACTATGGCTTCGGGGTCAACCTCCGGGTCGCGTTCCTGGACGCCTGGCCCGCGGCGCGGCTCGGCTATTACGGCGTCTGTTTCGCCTGCCTCGGACTGATGCTGTGGCGGCCGCGGTGGACGACGCTGATCGGTACGTTCGAGTCGCTGGTCACGCTCGTCGCGCTGATCCTGGGCATGGCCCTGCGCGTCATGATCCCAAATGACGCGATCTTCTCCGAAAATGTCGCGATTGTGACGTACCAGGAAATCGTCAACTTCGTGATAGCGGGCAGCATGGCCTATGCGTCGTGGGTGACCGGTTTAAGGGAGCTTCAGCGTCGCTAAAATCGGCAAAAATACCCTTAAATATCGACTTTTTTACCGAAAATCTGGAAAAAACCGGAAAAAGTCCTCGGGTCAAAAACGTCGTCGCAAACCTCGACCAACACGAACGGCACGATTTCATAGAAAATTTCACCGATTTTGCGCCTATTTTCTGCAATTTTTCTCGACGATAGCGGATATTCCGGAGATCGGGCCCCGCATTCAGCCTCGATTCAAGCGTGGCTGCCTATCATGGGCACCATTGAGATTGCCCGGAGAGACCTCATCTAGGGGCGTAAGAGGAGGATCGAGCCCATGAGCGAGACACTTTTCAACATCGTCCACAGCCCGGGCCGCGTCTTGTCGCCGGCCACCCTGCACGTCGAGATGATCGCCGACGTCGTGTGCCCGTTCTGCTTCATCGGCAAACGCCGTCTCGACCGTGCGCTCGAGGCCGTGCAGGGCCCGTCCGCGGTCAGCTGGTACCCGTTCCAGCTCAACCCGGAAATCCCGGCCGAGGGCCTGCCGTTCGATGTGTACCTGACGCGGCGCTTCGGCAGCCCGGCCAACGTCGAGCCGGTGCTCGAGCAACTCACCGCCGAGGGCAAGACCGCGAACATCGACTTCCGTTTCGACCGCATCCGGCACGTGCCCAACACGCTTCCGGTTCATCGGCTCATGCAGTTCGCCGAGAATTTCGGTATCGATCAGTCGGCCCTGGGCGACGACCTCATGGCGGCGTTCTTCGAGGAAGGGCGCAATATCGGCGAACTCGACACGCTGGTCGATGTCGCCGGGCTCCACGGCATTTCGGCCGCAACGACGCGCGAGGCGACCGACAGTGAACGGCTCGGCCAGATCGTCGCGACGCGCGAGGCGAAGGTGCGCAGTTCGGGCCTCGCGGCGGCTCCCGGGTTCCT
>JBFGYM010000017.1:0-18121 GCA_041587435.1 Woeseiaceae bacterium | reverse complement strand
ACGCCGGACGGCCCCGTGTTTCTCAAGACGGGACCCGCCGCGTCGCACGGGATGTTCGCCGGCGAAGCCGAAGGCCTCGCCGAGTTGGCGGCCGCGGACGCGATCCGGGTCCCCGCCGTCATTGCCGCGGGCGTCGAGGGCGACACGGCCTTTGCCGCCTTCGAGTGGATCGACTTCGATCGTCCCGGCCGCGACACCGAGCAGCGCCTGGGCGAGCAGCTCGCGGCCCTCCATCGCACGACGCGGGAGCGCTTCGGCTGGCACCGCGACAACACGATCGGGCTGACGCCGCAGCGCAACGACTGGAGCGACGACTGGGTGGCCTTCCTGCGCGAACACCGCCTCGGGTTCCAGCTGCGGCTCGCCGCGGACAGGGGATTCACGGGCCGACTGCAAACGCTGGGCGCAGAGCTGCTGGCGCAGCTGCCGCGCTTTTTCGAAGGCTACGCGCCGCAGGCGTCGTTGCTGCACGGCGACCTCTGGGGCGGCAACTGGGGCAGCAGCGGCGGCGAGCCCGTGATCTTCGATCCGGCCGTCTACTACGGCGATCGCGAATCCGACCTCGCGATGACGCGGCTGTTCGGCGGCTTCGGACGCGACTTCTACGCGGCTTACGAAGCCGCCTGGCCACTGCCGCCCGGGCATCGCGCGCGCAACGATCTCTACCAGCTATACCATGTGCTGAACCACCTCAACCTGTTCGGCAGCGGGTACCTCGGCCGTGCCCGCGACCTGATCGACGGGCTTCTTCAAAGAGAGAGACGATGACACGACAATGGATGCTCGGCGCCGTTGTGGCACTGGCAACCGTGGCCTGCACCAAAGCACCCGTCGACAACGAGCCGGGCGGTGCGGACTTGCTTGCGCCGTTCAAAGCCGAGCTGAAGGCAGCTCTGATGCAGGGCATGCGAGCAGGGCCCGTCGAAGCCATCGCGATCTGTCGGGACAAGGCGCCGGACATTGCGGCGGCGCTGTCTGTGGATGGCGTCACGATGGGCAGGAGCAGCCACCGGCTGCGCAACGCGGCGAATGCGCCGCAGGCCTGGCTCGCACCGATCATCGAAGGCTACGCGAACGGCTCTCACGATCTCGTGCCGCGCAGCGTCGACATCGGCAGCGGTCGCACGGGCTACGTCGAGCCGATCGTCGTTCAGCCGCTGTGCCTCGCCTGCCACGGTCGCGACGTGCCGCCCGCCGTCGCGGCGCGTCTCGACGACCTGTACCCCGAAGACCGGGCAACCGGCTTTGCCGAGGGCGATTTTCGCGGCGTTTTCTGGGTGGAATTCTGAGCGGCGCCGTTGTGTGTGAGTGCAGGTAGCAAGGGCGACGGCAAAGGTCACGTAACCAGGAAAGCGATGGCCCCACTGCCGTAATTCGGGATCGTCAGCTGAAAGCTCGCGATGCGCGCGTCGCCGTTCAGTCCGGCGATCGGCCCGGATGCGGCGTTCGGGTCGAGGGTCTTGTCGAGGCGCAGGTGGCCGCTCTGGTCCGACATCAGTACGCGCGAACAGATATTCATGATCTCGTGGAAGTTCGCCAGCACGACGTCACTGAGACGGCTTTCCGCCAGCATTTCGTCCGCCGCGTCCTTCGGCAACAGGGTCAGGGCAGCACCGCTGTAGGCGACGAGCGGGTTGTCGCAGGCGCAGATCGCGACTACATCGCCGGCGTCATTCACGTAGGTCGCGGCGTGGCGTCCGGCCAGGTCGGCGCCGTCTTCCGCGCTCACGTCCAGCGTTTCGCCGAAAATCACTTCGAGAATGCTCTTCAGCGACTTTTCGCTGGGAACGACATAGCCAGGCACGGCGAGCTCCCGGGCCTACTTGATGACCGCTGACAGCACTTGCTCGAATGCTTCAACGGTGAACGGTTTGGAGATCAGGAACTTGGCACCCGCCTCCTTAGCCTTGGCGCGCATCGGGGCGGTTGCTTCGGTCGTGACGAAGCCGAACAGAACGTCATTGCCTTCTTCGCGCAGAGTCTGCAACAACTCCATCCCGGTCATATTGGGCATGTTCCAGTCGGCCAACACGAGATCCGGAGACGCTTTGCGAATTGCCTCGAGCGCTTCGGCACCATCGGCGGCCTGGGAAACGTCGTTACCGCCGAAGCCTGCCTGGCGCAGCGTTCGGATGATCATCATACGCATCGCGGAACTGTCGTCGACGATCATGATTTGCATCTATTTCTCCCTGTTCTCGGGGGCGGCGCGAGGGGATGGGGCGTCTGCTATAATCCTGATCATGAATATCGGCGAACCGGCGGCGAACTTTAGGCGCTTCCGGAGTGCCGGTAGATCGTGTCCCCTACCGGAGTGTATACGTCATTGATCGCTGTCAGATTTTCCGAGTGCCCGACGATCAGCGTGTCGCCGGACTGCTGGTACTCGGCAAACCGCCGCACGAGCGTCCTTTTGGCCTCGACACCGAAATAGATCATGACGTTGCGGCAGAAGATCACGTCGAACTTGCGCCGCATCGGCCACTCCGCGATCAGGTTCAGCTCGCGGAAGCGAATGAGTTCCCGCGCACGAGACGCGACACGTACGTAGCTGTCGAACTGTCCCCGACCGCGCAGGAACCATCGTGACATCACGTCGTTCTCGACGTCGCCAGCCCTGTCCAGGGGGTAGACACCTTCGGCTGCGATCTTGAGTGCGCTGGCGTCCAGGTCCGTCGCGAGAATGCGGATGTCCCAGTCATCGATGTCGGGCAATGACTCCAGCAGGGTGATGGCGATCGAGTACGCCTCCTCGCCCGTGGCGCAGCCGGCCGACCAGATGCGAAGGTGGCGACGATCGCGAAACCTCTCGACGATGTCCCGGAGGTGGTCGAAATGGTGCCGTTCACGGAAGAAACGCGTGAAATTCGTCGTAATGGCGCTGGCCAGAGCGTCCGCCTCGTTGCCCTCACCGCTCTCGACGAGGTCACAGTACTGGCTGAAGGACTGCAGCCCGAGCGCGCGCAAACGGCGGGAAAAGCGGCTGTAGACGAGCTGCCGCTTGTTGTCGGAGAGCTCGATGGCGGTGATTTGCCTGACCAGCCCACGCAGGCGATCGAATTCACTGTCTGACAGGCTGAAATCTGTGAACTGCACGGGTCCTGGTCCGATTATCACGTCGTCGTCTGTATCGACACGGCGCGGGTGAATCTTTAGGCCGGCGGGCTAAGGATTTGCCCCGGGCGGCCGATAAAAAGCCAGTAGAAGATCCAATCAGGCCAAATGCCATGTCGTCAGCCGCCGATCTCGTAACCCGGGTCACCGAACTGGTGTCGTTTCCCGACGTCGCCGTCCAGGTCAACGACCTGTTGAGCGACGACGTATCCGATGCCGGCGTCATCGGGTCGATCATCGAGCAGGACCCCGCACTGACCGCAACGCTGTTGAAACTCGCCAACAGCTCCATATACGGCGCGAGCGCCGAGGTCGACTCCGTCGCCAAGGCATTTACCCGGGTCGGCGCGCAAGAGATACAGGAGCTGACACTCGGCATATGCGCGTCGCGGGCGTTTCGGGGGATTCCGAACGAGATCATCTCGGTCAAGGACTACTGGAATCACAGTCTGTTGTGCGGCGCGGCCGCCAAGCTCATTGCCCGCAAGGTCAAGGCTCGGAACGCGGGCATGGTGTTTACGGGCGGGTTGTTGCATGACGTGGGCCACCTGGTCATGTTCAACATGATGCCCGAGGAGTCCATGCGGGCCCTCGCGCTGTGCCGCGAAGAAATGGACGGCGAGAGCATCCACCTGGCGGAGCGGGAAGTGTTCGGTTTCGATCATGCCCAGGTCGGTGCGGCGCTGGGGCAGTCGTGGAACTGGCCGCAGGCGCTCGTCAATTGCATTGCGCGTCACCACGATCCGTTCGCATTTCCCGATTGCACCGACGCCGAGGTCATCGTTCACCTGGCCGACAGTGTCGCGACGCTGGCGGAATTCGGCAGCACCGATATCGACGAAGCGCCGCCGGTCGACCCACAGACCTGGGATCGGTTGGGGATCGAGCCCGAGGAAACCCTGGAATTACTCGAAGACCTCCGGCGGGACGTCGCCAGCCTCCTGAAAATCTTCGTGCACTGATCGCGGTTCAGCTTGGCGTGGTTCTCGACCGGATCGACGGGGCAATGCTGTCGAGCGGCAGAACTTCCGCGGCTCCGCCCAGCCGGACCGCTGAGCCGGGCATACCCCAGACGACGCTGCTCTGTTCATCCTGGGCAATGGTATGGGCGCCGGCCGCGCGCATGGCGACCAGGCCGCGAGCACCGTCCTGGCCCATGCCGGTCAGGATGACGCCGATTCCAGAGGGCCCGACCACGGCGGCCATCGACTCGAACAGGACATCGACTGACGGACGGTGAAAACAGACGGGGTCCTGTCCGGACAGAACGCACTCGAATGCGCCCCCCGTCGAACGGACCGCCAGGTGCGTGCCTGCCGGCGCGACATAGACGTGGCCTTCGCAAATCACCTCGCCGTGCACCGCATTGCGCACCGGTACCGGCAACAGGCCGGCCAGCCGTCGAACGAACAGTTCGTTGAACTCGTCGGTAATGTGCTGCACTACGAGAACGCCGGGCACGTCCTCACCGCACGCCGCGAGCAGCCCGTGGAGCGCTTCCGTGCCGCCCGTCGACGCCCCTACCGCGATGATCTGCCGGCTCGGCCGGTCGTTCCGGCGAGGTCTCGTCCGGGTCGGCGGGTGTTCTGCAATGGGTACCGGACGCCGGGCCGCATTGCCGATCGCCCGGACCCTGGCCGTGCTCGCAGCCTTGACCTTGCGGATCAACTCGGCGGAGTAGGCGGCGAATTGCCCGGGCTCGAGCGCGCCCCGGGGCTTGGGAATGTAGTCGACAGCACCGAGGGCAAGGGCGTCCAGGGTGGTCTCCGCCCCGCGGCGAGTCATCGTTGACACCATGACGACGGGCATCGGGTGGAACCGCATCAGGTTGCGCAGGAAATCGATGCCGTTCATGCCGGGCATTTCGACGTCGAGCGTGATGACGTCAGGATCGAGCCGTTTGATCAGTTGCCGGGCTTCGGCGGCATCGGCCGCAGAGCCGATCACCTCGAGCGATGGGTCACCGTCGAACACGCGCTGCAACAGCCAGCGCGTGGCCGAAGAGTCGTCGACGACGATCAGCCGTATGGGCTGGTTCAGCGTTGCGCTGTTCGCGGCAATCGTCATGGCACCGCGGCTTCCGAAAACTGCTGGCAGAATTGCTGCTCGTCAGCAAGCACCCCGCGGCTGTGAATCGGCCGCAGCTTCTTGATCATCACCTTGCCGGAATCGGAGAAGTAGTTGACCTTGCGGGGAAAGGCGAGGCCGAGGTCCTCGGCCCGGATCGGGATGCCTGCCTCGCTAAGGAAGCCGCGGATGAACTCGATGTTCTTCTCGCCGACGTCCGACATACCGTCGACGATCCTGCCGCCACCGAAAATCTTCACTTCGAGGCTGTCGGTGCTGCCACCCAGGCGAACGATGCCGTCGATCAGGAACTGCATCGCGTGATTGCCGTAGCGGCCCGCGGCAGCGGCGCTCGCTCCCGCTCCCAGCGCGGCATCCGGCAACATGAAGTGATTCATGCCGCCAATGTTGTGAAGCGTGTCCCGGACACACGCGGAGACGCAGGAACCCAGCACGGTCGAAATGACCGCCGCCTGTGCCGACACGAAGTACTCGCCAGGCATCAGGCGCACGACCTCGGTACCGAGGACACGATCGAATATCCGGTCGAGGTCGTCGCGGGTTCCGATGCAGCCTTCGGACATGGGCGGCCTACCCTCCGACAAGCACTGCAGACAGCCCGAGGGCCTCCGCCGTTTTCAGCAGCGACGGGGTGCAGTTGTCGAAAGTCAGATCGATGTCGCGCGCCGTGGCTTCCATCGACAGCGACGCCAGGAGCTGCAGGAATGCGGTATCGACGTGACTGACGGCGCCGAGATCCACGGACACCCGCGGCTGCGACCCCAGTTCCGCGAGCAGTCGTTGCCGGATGGCGGCGACCTCGCTGATACGGCAGTCGCGGCGCAACGCCACGCGGTGCACGTCGTCCTGCGCGTCGTCGAGCAGGATGACGAATCCTTCGTCGGGCATCGAGGGCGATTCGGACCTGGCCATACGGGCGATACTCAGTCGGCCGCGGCGGCCGCGGCCGACACTTCAGCGCATTCGGCATCGTCGAGCAACTGGTCGACATCCAGCAAGATCAGCATGCGATCGTCTGTCGTCGCGAGACCGCTGACGAAACGAACGTCGACGTTGCCGCCGAAGTCCGGTGAGGGCTGGATGTCCTGCCTGCCGACGGAGTACACATCGGACACGCCGTCGACGACCATGCCGATGACCCGATCCTGGCCGAGGCCCTGGATCTTCACGACGATAATCACCGTCGTCGGCCCGAATTCCTGGTCCGGGAGGTTGAAACGCTGCCGCAGGTCGACGATCGGCACGATCGAGCCGCGCAGATTGGTGACGCCCAGGACATAGTCGGGCGAATGGGGAATCGGCGTGACCGGCCCCCACCCCTGGATGCCCTGGACGCGGAGTATTTCGACACCGAATTCCTCCTTGCCCAGCATGAACGTCAGGAATTGTTCCAAGTCGGTTGCGCTGTCGGCGCCGGCGCAGGTTGCTGTATCCATGTTACCTCCTAGGCCGCTACGGTCCTGCCCGAATGGGCAATGGCGTGCGTGCCGATCAACTGTTGTATTAACCCCGGTACATCGACGATCAGGGCTACGCGGCCGTCACCCAGGATCGTAGCGCCGGCCAGGCCGTCGACTTTGCGATAGTTCTCCTCGAGGCTTTTGATAACAACCTGCTGCTGTTCCAGCAGGTCATCGACGAAAAGCCCCATCGTGTGGCCGTCACTCTCGACGATGACGAGCAGTTGCGCCTCACGGTCGGGGGCGTCGTCCACGTTCAGTGCGTCGCGCAAGCGCACGACCGGGATGTACCGGTCGCGCGTGCGGTAGACCCGCCCGGCATTCAGTATGTCGCCGACCTCGTCGCGGCTGACCTGCACGGTTTCCACAATGGACGCAACCGGGAAGATGTACGTGTTGTCGTCGAGACTGACGAGCTGGCCGTCGAGAATCGCGAGCGTCAGCGGCAGGCAGATCGTGAAGACCGACCCCTCGCCGGGCGTCGACTGGACCTCGAGCCGGCCACTGAGATCTTTAATGTTCTTGCGCACGACATCCATGCCGACGCCGCGTCCGGAGACATCGCTGACGGTGGTTGCCGTCGAGAAACCCGGGTGGAAGATCAGATGGTTGATCTGTTCGTCGCTGAGGGGGTCGTCGCGGCTGACCAGGCCTCGCGATACCGCCACGTCGAGGATGCGCTCCCGGTTGAGGCCGGCGCCGTCGTCCTCGACGCGAATGACGATATTGCCGCCCTCGTGCGAGGCGCTGATGTGCAGAATGCCGGCTTCCGCCTTGCCCGCAGCCGCGCGCTCTTCGGGCGATTCGATACCGTGATCGAGCGAGTTGCGCACGAGGTGGACGAGCGGGTCGCTCATCTTCTCGAGAACGTTCTTGTCGAGTTCCGTGTTTTCGCCGGAGAAGCGGAGGTCGACTTTCTTGCCCATCTTCGCCGACAGGTCCCGCACGAGGCGCGGGAACCGGGAAAAGCTGACGTTGATCGGGAGCATGCGAATCTGCATGGCGCTCTCCTGCAGCTCGCGCGTGTACCGTTCAAGCTCCATGAGTCCATCACGCAGGTCGCCGACGTTTTCGGGCCGGTAATCTTCGCCGCAACGCTTCAGCATCGACTGCGTGATCACGAGTTCCCCCACGAGATTGAGCAGGGTATCGACCTTGTCCGTCGAGACGCGTATCGAGCTCGACTCCTGGCCGGTGCGCGCGGCCGGGCCCGGCGACGCAGCCGACCGCTCCTGGGCCGTCGTTGGCGCCGCACGAATGTCGACAATGCTGCTGTCGGTTACCCAGCCGAAAGCATCGGCGATAGCCTGTCTCCCGGCGGCGGTCTCGAGGCGGAGGGCCCACTCAAGGTGGCACTCTTCGGGATCGAGCTGCTCGAGGCGCGGCAGCTGGCCGGAATCGCACTCTACGTTCAGGGGCCCGAGGCTGCGCAGCTCCTCGAAAATTCTGAGCGGGTCATTGCCGGACTGCAGCAGGTCGCTGCCGGGCGCAAAGTGAATAATCCATGTCTCGGGCGCCCCCGCATCGGCATCCGCTACCGGGCCAGGCTCGGAGGCCGAATCCAGGATAGCCGCGATGCGCGATTGGACACCCCGGGCACCGGCGCTGTCGATGTCGGATTCGTTCGCCATGCTGTCGAGCATGCCGCGCAGGCAGTCGACGGAGGCAAGAAGCACTTCGACGACATCGCCCGAGGTGTGTCGTTCTCCTGCGCGCAGTTGATCGAGCAGCGTCTCGACGCCGTGTGTGAAGTCGGCCACGTCGGCGAAGCCGAACGTCGCCGCGCCCCCCTTGATGGAGTGGGCTGCGCGAAAGACGTCGTTGATGACTTCGACGTCGTCGCCGCCATGCTCGAGCCCGAGCAGACCGGACTCCATGACGTCGAGACCTTCCGCGCATTCCTCGAAGAAGATCTCGAATATCTCTTTCATGTCCTGGTCGACAGACATCGATGTACCACCTGAGATGGAAAAACGGGCCTGCAAGCGCGCTACGGCGCATCGCGGACGTTGCCTCAGAAGACTTATCGGGCGAAAGCGGCGTTTCTTAAGGGCTCAAGATCACGATCGGCCGGTCGATAAACCTGTCAGACCGCACGTACAGCGGTCGCGGATCATGGGGGACGCCCCCCGCCGAAGTCACCGGACAGGTTCAAAATGCTGAGAAACCTGAAATTCGCCACGAAAATCGGTTTGCTACCGGCGCTCGCCGGAATCTCGTTTGTCGCGATATTGGCCGTTTTGCTCGTAACCGGACGCCAGGGCTTACAGCTGCTGGTCGATATCGAGCAAGGCTATTACGCATCGCTGGAGCTCAATCGACAGCTGCACGAGGATCTCGCGAAGGTCCAGAGCGCGTTCCAGGACTCCGCGTCGATGGCCGACCCCGAATACCTTGAGGACGCCCAGGCGGCCCGCGACCGGTTCATCGCGACCCTGGCAAACGGCAAGGACAACCCGGTCGTGGACATCGAGCCGCTGCTCAGGCTGGAAGAACGATTCAGTGACTATTTCGAGCTCTCGACCAGTACGATCGGGGCGGTGATCGACGGCACGGCCGATATGGGTGCGTTCTCGACGTTGCAGTCCCTGTCGGGAACGCACCGTGAAATGCTCGACGACATCGAGACCCTGACCAGCAGGGACAAGCAGGACGTCGCTAACGCCATCTCGACGGCGCAAAGCAGACAGAAATACGCCACGGTGACGCTGGCGACGATCGCAGTTACGTCGCTGCTGTTGGGCATCGCGGTCTCGACACTGATTATCCGCACGGCTTCCCGCTCGGTCCGGCGGACTGTCAACGGCATCAACGCGCTCGCCTCCGGGGACCTGTCCAAGGAGTTCGAGCCGACTTCCGGCGACGAAATGGGCCACATGGTCGGTCGTGTCACCCACGTGACAAAGACGGTGAACTCGGTGGCCATCGAGATCGAGGGGCTGATCGACTCGGTACGGGCAGGGCGCCTCGACGCCCGCGGCGAACCGGACAAGTTCCAGGGCGCGTACGCGCGCCTGATTACCAACATCAACGAGTTGATCGAGGCGTTCGTTGCACCGATCGAGGTCACCGCGAACTACGTCGAGCGCATTTCCCGCGGGGACATGCCGCCGCCGATCGAGGATGAATACCAGGGCGATTTCAACCGGACGAAAGAAAACCTCAACCTGTTGATTGCCACCATGAACGGTCTTATTCACCAGGTCGCGACCATGACGAGCGCGGCCAAGGCCGGCGATCTCGACCAGCGCGGCAACCCGGAAGAGTTCTCCGGCGCCTGGCGCGACCTCGTCAACGGGATCAACGACACGCTCGATGCCGTCACCGAGCCGCTCCAGGAGTTCTCGCGCGCGATCAGCGCGATGGCGCATGGCAACCTCACGTACACAAATACGGGCCGTTACCAGGGCGTGTTTGCGGCGCTGCAGGACGACATCAGGCTGACCGTCACGAAACTGACCGAGGTGATCAGCGGCATCAAGTCATCGGGCGACAGCGCCGCATCGGTCGCCAACGACTTGTACGCGGGCAACAGCAGTCTTCGCAAGCGCACGGACGCCCAGGCATCGAGCCTCAAGGAGGCGTCGCGCGCAATGATCGACCTTACGGTCGCGGTCAAGGAGAACGCCGGCAGCGCTCAACGCGCCAAGGACAGGGTCTCGGAGGCCAGCGAGAAAGCAAAGAAAGGCGGCGCCGTTGTGGACGAGGCTGTCGGCGCGATCTGCGCAATCAACGCCGCGAGCGACAGGATCTCCGCCATCATCAATGTCATCGACGAGATCGCGTTCCAGACCAACCTGTTGGCCCTGAACGCGGCCGTCGAGGCCGCACGCGCCGGCGAGGAGGGCAAGGGCTTCGCGGTCGTTGCGAGCGAGGTACGGAACCTGGCGGGGCGCAGCGCCACGGCCGCCAAGGAGATTCACGATCTCATCCAGGACAGTGTCACCAAGGTCGAGGAAGGGTCGATGCTCGTGCACAAGTCCGGCCAGACGTTGAAGGAGATCGTCGACGCGGTCATCGAAGTCGATGAAATCGTGGCCAAGATCACCGAGTCGTCACAGATGCAGGCGTCGAAAATCGACAGCGTCAGCGAATCCGTAGCCGTTATGGATTCGATGACGAAAGAAAACGCGGAGCTGGCCGATGCGGTCGTCAAATCCAGCGACCTGATGGGCGAGGAAGCCAAGCGGTTGAACCAGATGACAGCGTTTTTCGTCACCGGCCCGGGACACGCCAGCGAGACGGAAGAAACGGCGACGGAAGGCGACGCCTCCGTCGAGGTGACGGCAGATGTATCCAACAGTGCTGCCTAGTTCCACAGCAATAGCGAGAGACACGTGAAAACTGCAAGAAGCCACGAAAGACGTAATCGTTACAGGTCAGGTCTGATCTACCTGGCAATGATTGCCGTGCCGCTGCCTGTTGTCGCATTCGCCGACGGCATGTCGTTCACGGAAACGGGAACCAGCGGTATCGAGGTAAAGATGGTCGTCGTAGAGCCCGGATCGTTCGTGATGGGTTCGCCGAGCAAGGAGGCCGGCCGGGCCCAACGGGAAGGTCCCCAGGTGACCATCACGATCGAGCGGCCGTTTGCTGTTAGCCAAACCGAAGTATCGGTCGGGCAGTTCAGTCGCTTTGTCGAGGCCGCGGGGTACGTGACCGACGCGGAACGCAGTGGCAAAGGCGAAGTGTTCAATCGGCGAGACGGCCTGATGGTGCACAGGCCCGGCATATCCTGGCGGGAGGATTACAAGGGTGCGGAAGCGGACCCGGAACTTCCTGCGATTCGGGTTTCCTGGAACGATGCCAATGCGTTCGTTCAGTGGCTGGCAAAGGAGACGGGACAACCGTACCGGTTGCTAACGGAAGCCGAGTTCGAATACACGGTGCGTGCCGGCACCAGCACGCCGTACTGGTGGGGGAACGGGTCTCCACAGGGCGTCATCGAGAACCTTGCCGGCGCGAACGAGCGAATCAACGATCTGAAATGGCCGATTGCCTTCCGGGCCTATGCGGACCGCCACTGGGGCCCGGCACCCGTTGGCAGTTTCGAGGCCAACCCCTTCGGCGTGTACGACATGGGCGGCAACACCGCGGAGTGGGTCGCCGACTGCTATACGGAGAGTCTCGCAAACATGCCGCCCGACGGCAGCGTCAGCACCGGCGGTGACTGTTCACTGCGCGTGTTTCGCGGCGCCGCCTGGTCCTATCCACCGTCTTTTGCGCGGTCTGCGTACCGCAACGCGGCGACCGCGGGTCACGCCAATGCAAGCATCGGTTTTCGCGTGGCGCTGACCGTCAGTGACGAACGCCTGTCCCAGGTGCGGCGATGAAGTCGTCGGCCGCCATGTTGGCTGCGGCAGGGCCGCTGGCGGCAGGCCTGGCCGCGACGACTTTTGTACTGAACCCGGTGTCGACGGGCGCCCTAGTTGCATGCGGGTCGGCGCTGATGCTGGCGCTTGCCGCGGGCGCATTCGCACATCGGCGGCAGACTCAGGGTTTGCGTAACGCGCGGGACGCCCTCTCGGACCTGGCGGCCGAATTCGGTGATGATTCGGCCGCGGCGATCGACGACTGTCCCGATCTCGACACGGCCGTAGCGCGCCTCGGGGCCAGCCTGAGAGCCGCCGCGATCGGCCAGGACGAGACCTTTCGGCAACAGTCGGCCCTGGTGCATGCGCTGACGAAGCAGGGCGTCGGCGTCATGGTGGTGGATGCGGACGGCAAAATCAGCTTCGTCAACGAAAGCCTGCAAGCAGCTTTCGGAAATTGCGCAGATGACTTCAAGCACGCCGTCGACGGTTTCGACGCGAGAAAACCGGTCGGGTTCGAAATGAAGCGTGTTTGCCCCGATCTCGACCTTCGCGCCCGGGAAGTAAGGAACGTCCAATTCGGCGCGCAGGTATTCAAGCTCGACGTGTCGCCGCTGGAAACCGCGGACACCGGCCGTGCCGGCGCAGTCGTCGTCTGGCAGCTGCGGACCGAGGAAAATGCCTTCGAGCGGGACATGGAGCGATTGTTGAAAAGTGCACTGGTCGGCGACCTCAGCAATCGCATCGACATCGACGGGCAAACGGGTTTCTCGCGCCGCATGGCGCAGCAGGTCAATGACCTCGTCGCCATCGCGGAGCGCATAATCACCGACACGGTTCGCGTGCTCGGCGCCATGGCGCGAGGCGAACTTACCGAGACCATCGATGCCGACTACGAGGGTGTGTTCGGCCGGCTCAAGGAGGACGCCAACAGCACCATTCGGCACCTCAACGACGTGGTGGCGAACATCCGGAACTCGGCGGAAACCGTGACCTCGGCATTCGCGGAGATTAACCAGGGCAACATGAACCTGAGTCAGCGTACGGAGCAACAGGCGTCGAGCCTCGAGGAAACCGCGTCCGCGATGGACGAGATGACGGGCACCGTGCGAAAAAACGCAGAGAATGCCAGGGATGCCGACGGCATTGCGCGCACCGCCCAGAAACAGGCGGAGAAAGGCGGCGACGTGGTGAGCACGGCGGTCGTCGCCATGGAAGAAATTGCCGAGGCGAGTCGACGCATTGCGGACATTATCAGCGTAATCGACGAAATCGCGTTTCAGACAAACCTGCTGGCGTTGAATGCCGCTGTCGAGGCGGCGCGGGCCGGTGAACAGGGCCGCGGTTTTGCTGTCGTTGCGGGCGAGGTCCGCAATCTCGCCGGACGCAGTGCGGAGGCGGCCAAGGAAATCAAGGCCCTGATCGAAGACAGCGTCCGCAAGGTCCGTCGCGGATCGGATCTCGTGAACGAATCGGGCGAGACGCTGCAGTCAATCGTTGCCAGCGTCAAGAAAGTCACGCAGGTTGTCGCAGAGATCTCGACAGCCAGCCAGGAACAAGCAGCCGGGATCACCCAGGTCAACGCGACGATCGGACAGATGGACGAAATGACTCAGCAAAATGCGGCGCTTGTCGAGGAAGTGTCCGCCGCGAGCGAGCTGGCGGGCGAACAGGCGCAGCGGCTCAGGGAAGTCATATCGTTCTTTGCGAAAAACCACGGCGCAGGCGGCGCGGCTGCAGCAGCTAAAGAGCCGTCTCGGGCCCGCATCGAAATGGCCGACAACAGCCGGCGGGAAACCACTTTCGTGCCGGCACGCGCAGCCAATGCCGATATTGACAGCGACTGGGAAGAGTTCTAGCCCGGCCGTGAAGGGTTACGTCGCCTGACCCGGGAATTCGGCCGGGTCGCCGGACTCGTCGACCTCGTAAGCCTCGCCGAGAAAATCCTCGTCGAACGCGAACAGCGTCGTGCCCTCGGGCGCCCGGATTGCGACGAATGCCCCCTCGAAGCCCGGGAATTTCTCGTGCCGGAAGCCGAAGCGCTCGAGCAGGCCCATGAGCCCCTCGCGGTCTGGACACTTGAAGCACAGTGACGGCGCTTCGAGCGCAATACTTTCGGACAGGCCCAGCGCCACGCCGGTGGCATCGAAGCGCATGTGCACGGTCGGTTCCTCGCGCATCTCGAGCAGTGTCGGCGCGATCGGTGCCCAGAACTGCGCGGCGCGAACCGTGTCCTTGACCGGCAGCGTGAGCTCGAACCAGCTGCCACAGGCGGAGTCCTTCTCCGCCTCCTCGCGCATGTTGAAGGTGCGCGCCTCGACCATGGCCACGGCGTGATTGTCGCGATCCCGAAAGCCGAGCTCGTTGAAGACGTCCTCGTCGAGATGGAGGAAGTCGAAGTCGAACCCGTGGTCGGCCATCGAGCGGGCATGCCTGGCGAGATCCTGTTGCACGAACGTAATGGCCGGCGAGTTGAATTCGTTGTCGTGCAGCCCGATGTTCAGTTCGCCGTCGCTGACGACCGCGTACTTGTGCGAGTAGACGTCCGTGCTTTCGAGTTCGGTAAAGCCGAGCGACTTGTAAAAATGGAGCGACTCGATGATGTCGGGCGTCCGCACGGCGAATTCGAGGAAGCGGCCGATCGTGCTCATGACGTCGGCCACCCCTGCGTATGCCGCTCGATGAGTCCGGTTACCATCGCTACGTGATCGTCGCGTGCGTTCAGGGCAGGGATGTAGTGCAGCGATCCGCCGCCGGCCTCCGTGAAGAACTCCGCGTTCTGCATCGCGATTTCCTCGAGCGTCTCGAGGCAGTCGGTCGAAAAGCCCGGGCAGATGACGTCGAGGCGGCCGACGCCGCGCTCGCCGAGTGCGGTGACCGTCTCGTCGGTGTACGGTTTCAGCCACTCCTCGCGGCCGACGCGCGACTGGAACGACAGGGTCCAGTCCCCTTCGCCGAGTTGCAGCGCTTCGGCGAGCAGCCGCCCCGTCTTCTGGCAGTGGCAGTGGTACGGATCGCCGCGATCCAGCGTGTAGCGCGGCACGCCGTGGAATGACATCAGCAGGTGATCGCCGCGGCCGTCTTGCGCCCACGCCTCGCGCACGCTCGAAGCCAGCGCCTCGATGTAACCGGCGTCGTCGTGATACTGGTTGACGAAGCGCATTTCCGGCACCCAGCGGACGCCCTGCAGGTGTCTGGTCACGGCATCGAACACCGACGCCGTCGTCGTGCCGGAATACTGCGGGTACAACGGCATCACGAGAATGCGACGCGCGCGCGCCAGCCGCAGCCGCTCGATGGCGCCCGCGATGGAAGGCTCGCCATAGGTCATGCCGAGTTCGACGCTGAATCGGCCGGGCGCCCGCTCCTCGAGACGGGCCCGGACGCGGTCGGTCAGGGCGCGGGTATGCAGCATCAGCGGCGAGCCCTCGTCGGTCCAGATCTCACGGTAGGCCCTGGCGGACCGGGACGGGCGGATGCGCAGGATGATGCCGTTGAGGATCAGCCACCAGAGCAGCCGCGGGTACTCGACGACGCGCGGATCGGACAGGAATTCCTTCAGGAAGCGCCGCACGGGGCCCGTCGTCGGCGCATCGGGCGTTCCCAGGTTGACGAGGAGAACGCCGGTGGATTCGGACAATCCGTGTTCGAAGTCGCGCGTGGGCTCGTAGGACGGCATGATCCGGGGACCGTTGAAAACGGCACAACAGTACTGCAAAGCCCCGTTGCGTGCCAGCGCAGGCGACTATAATTGCTTGTCGTTCTTACAATTTGTTACCGGAAAAGTCATGGACAACCGCACCCTGATTCGCGACCTGATCGTCTTTCAGTTCAAGCTCGTCGCCGACGGCCTGCGCGACGTCGCGCTCGTGCCGCTGTCGTTCGTGGTCGCGATCATCAGCCTGCTGTCCGGTAAGGGCGGCAAGCCTGGCTCACAGTTCTACAGCCTGCTCGCCGTCGGCCGGCAGAGCGACCACTGGATCAACCTGTTCGGCGCGCTGCGCAACGCGCCCGAGGATCTCGAGGTGCCGGAGCCGTTTCCCGACGCGGACCTCGACGAGGTCGTCGGGCGCATCGAGGCCTTCGTGGTCGACGAGGAAAAGCGCGGCGGCATGACCGCGCAGGCCAGGGAGCGATTCGAGCGGGCGCTACGCGGCTTCCATGATCGCGGAGACGCCCATGCCGCCGGCGGTGCAGACCGAGATGAGCCCGCGCCCTGAGCCGTTCTCGCTCAGCATCTTGGCCAGCGACCCGATGATGCGCGCCCCGGTCGCCGCGAACGGGTGACCCATCGCGATACTGCCGCCTTTCATGTTGAGGCGTGACAGGTCGATCGGGCCCATCGGCTCGTTGCGCCCCAGCCGCTCGCGGCAGAACTTCTCCGATTGCCAGGCCTTCAGCGTGGCGATCGTCTGCGCCGCGAAGGCCTCGTGAATCTCGTAGAAGTCGAAGTCCTGCAGCTTCAGGTTGGCCTGCTTGAGCATGTCCGACACGGCGTAGGCGGGCGCCATGAGAAGCCCCTCGTCGTTGACGAAGTCGACCGCGGCGACCTTGACGTAGGTCAGGTGGGCCAGGATGGGCAGGTTCTTCTTGCGCGCCCAGTCCTCGGACGCAAGCAGCACCGCGGCGGCGCCGTCGGTCAGCGGCGTGCTGTTACCCGCCGTCATCGTGCCTTCTTCGCTGCGATCGAAAACAGGCTTCAATTTGGACAGTTTCTCGAACGTCGTGTCGCGGCGGATGTTGTTGTCCTCCTCGACATCCATGAACGGCACGACGAGGTCGTCGTAGAAGCCTTCGTCGTAGGCAGCCGCGGCCTTCATGTGACTCGCCAGCGCGAGCTGGTCCTGGTGCTCGCGCTGCACGTCCCATTCCTTGGCCGTGATTTCCGTGCTTTCGCCCATCGAGAGGCCGGTGCGCGGTTCGGTGACGCCGGGGAACGCGGGCTTGAGGAAGCCCGGCCGGAAACGGAACAACGTTTTGAAGCGTTCCATTCCGCTGTGCGCCGCGTGCATGTCGAGCAGCATGCGGCGGTACGGGTCGGACAAGACGATCGGCGCGTCGCTGACTGTGTCGGTGCCGCCGGCGATACCCGACTCGATCTGGCCCAGTGCGATCTTGTTGGCGATCTGGATCGCGGCCTCGACGCTGGTGCCGCAGGCGCGCTGCAGATCGAAGGCCGGTGTCTTTATCGACAGCCCGGATTCGATGACGCTCTCCCGAGCCAGGTTCCAGTCGCGCGAATGCTTCACGACCGCGCCGAGGGCGACGTCGCCGAGGACCTGGCCTTTCAGGTCGAGCTTGTTGATGAGGCCGTCGAGGGCGGCCGTCATCAGGTCCTGGTTGGAACATTGCCGATACATCGAATGGGAACGGCAGAAAGGAATGCGAGATCCCCCGATGACCGCAACCCGAATCGCGCGTCCGTCGTGCAACATACGTGTCTCTCCCTGGAAATTGGGCTGATCTGCGACGCAACTTTACACCATTCAACGACTTGACCGTAGGTTAAGATGCCGCGATGCCGGCCCTTTCCGAAGCAACCCGAGTCCAGTTCGCGTCGATCGCGCGTATCAGCGGACCGCTCGTCATCAACTTCCTGGCCGTCGCCGGCATGAACCTCGCCGACGTGACGATGTCGGGCCGGCTCGGCGCCGATGCGCTCGCCGCCGTGGCGGTCGGCAGCAGCACCTGGATGCTCGCGTTCTCTGCCTGCCTCGGCCTGTTGATGGCACTGTCGCCGATCATTGCCCGCCTGTACGGCGCAGGCAAGGTCCAGGAGATCGGGCGCTACGCACGCCACGGCATGTATGTCGGCTTCGGGCTGGGCGTGCTCATTCTTCTGTTCGGCCGGCCGCTGGCCGAATCCCTGCTCACGGTGATTGGCATCGACCCCGAGTTTCGCCCGCTTGCCGTCGAGTACGTCAGGGCGCTGCTGTTCGGCGCTCCGGGCATTCTCATGTTCATCGCGCTGCGCTTCACGACGGAGGGCATCGGCTACACGCGGCCGGTCATGTTCACCTCGGTCTTTTCCCTGGTCTGCAACGTGTTCCTCAATTACACGCTGATGTTCGGGAACTTCGGTGCCCCGGCGATGGGGGTCGAGGGCTGTGCGTACGCGAGTGCCATAACGATGTGGCTGGTGATGTT
>JBFGYM010000016.1:0-18407 GCA_041587435.1 Woeseiaceae bacterium | reverse complement strand
TCGGCGCGGCCCTCCTCGTACCACCGCGGATACCGGACCCGCCCCGACTGCTTGCTGAGGTAATGCGCATACTCGTGCAGGATCACCTGGATGCCCGACGACTCCGCCGTGTCCTGGATCAGGATGGCGTTCTCGCGCAGGTCCGAGAAGAAAAACCCCGCGGAGTTCGCAGGTGCACCCACGCTGACGTAGTCGTCGTGGTCGTCGAGTGCGACGATCACGATCGGCATGCCCGATCGCCAGGTCGACATCTCGTCGCTGTCACCGAGGGTTGCCCGCATGATCTCGAGGTGGCGCAGCAGCTCGATCGTGCGTTGCTCGGTGAGTACGCCCTTGATGCGGAAGTTGGCGCTGCGGACGTCGCACCACGCGCGTTCGTCGGGCCCGGCTGCGGACAAGGGCGCGGATACCGGCATGGACACCGCGAGCAGTGCCGCCAGGAGCGTGCCGAGGCGCGCATTCAGTGCCGCCGGAAATACCATGTTTCGAACCCGTACAGCGCGAACCCGATCATCAGCAGCACCGCAAGCCTCAGCCAGTCATCGGCCGACGATTGCGCCACGAGCCAGAGGCAGATGGCAAGCGCGACGGCCGGGACGGCGAGGCCGCCCCGCAGGCGATAGGCGCGCTGCCTGGCGGCTTCGTCGGCACGCCGCCGGATGACCGGCAGCGCGGCAATGCAGATGATGTACCCGAGTAATCGTACGACCGCGCTGCCGACGGCCAGTTCCACGAAGTTGCTCGACAGCGCGAGCACCAGCGCCATGACCCCCATGACGTAAATCGAGTGGTCGGGCGTGGCGTGCCGCGGATGGACGCTGGCAAACCAGCGGGGCAGCAGGCGGTTTTCCGCGAGCGAGAAGATCATGCGGGGCGCCGCGAGCATCGAGCCCGCGAGGTTGCCGCCGATGGAGAACACGGCGGCGAGCGTGATGACGAGCGCGCCCGCCGGGCCTGCCAGGCTGCGGCCGACGTCGACGAGCGTGGCGTCCGCGTAGTCGGCCGGCGCAATGACCGACACGAAGACGAGGACGATGAGGAAATACAGCAGCCCGGTCGCGACGACCGTGCGCACGAGCGCCGTCGGCACGGTGCGGCGCGGCCGGCCGGTCTCGCCTGCCGTCACGCCGATCGTCTCGAAGCCCACGTAGGCGTAGATCAGCAGCAAGGTCGTGGCGCCGAGGTCGTCGATGCGGAGACTGCCGCCGGGCAGCAGCGTCGCGCCCGTGACGTGCTGCAGGCCGAGCGCCACGAGCAACAGCAGCGGGACGAGCTTGAGGATCGTGAAAATGCCCATCGTGCGCACGCCGTCGCGCACGCCGCGCACGTTTGCCCAGGTCAGGCCGAGCGTCACGACCGCAATGACCGCGGCGCGGGCGAGGTCGGAGTCGAAGCCGCTCCAGAGCGAAGCGAGGTAGGTCCACATGACATTCGCGTTCGCCGCAAATGCGGTGACGCGGGCGAGGAACAGGGTCCAGCCCGTGCTGAAGCCGACGAGCGGGCCGAACGCGTCGGTCGCGTAGAGCACGGGCCCGCCCGTCCGGTCATAGTAGCTGGCGAGTTCGGCGAACGTCAGCACGACGGCGAGGAACAGCGCGCCGACGACGAGGAACAGCCACGGACTCAGCAGGCCGGCGCTGGCGGCGACCTTGCCCGGCAGGGCGAAGATCCCGGCGCCGATGACGGCATTGAGGACGAGGAAAGCGGCTCCGAAAAAGCCGATGTCGCGCCTGAGCGCCGCTGCGGACGGGGCCGCGTTGTCCGGGTGCATCAGGCGATACTAGCAAATCGCCTGTCGCCGCGGATCAGGCGAGCTTCCTGACGAGCAGGTGGTCGAGGCTCAGCTTGCCGGCACCCGTGAACACCAGCGGCAGCAGCATGGCGATGAACAGCAGCGGGATGCGGAAGTTACCGTGTGCATCGCTCTTCTTGCTGACGGAGTAGCTCTCCCACAATTCGGACAGGCTCCCGAAACTCTCGGGCCAGTGCACGCCGGAAATCGCGACAATCGAAAGGACCACGAGGCTGAAAGCCCAGAAGCGCGTGAACAGGCCGAGCAGCAGCCCGATGGCGCCGAGGATCTCGAACCAGGTCGCGAGGAACCAGCTGATCTCGACCGGGACGACGTTGAAAGGAAACAGGAAGTTGTCCTGGAATCGTCCGAACCAGTTGCTGCCGTTGAACTTTTTCATACCGGCAAACCAGAATTCCCATGCCATGAGCAGGCGGATCGGCAGCAGGGCGAGCCAGTCGCCGGCGGGGTCGAGAATATCGACGATGCGGTTTCTCAAGTTCATAAGAGCGCTCATCGGAAACTCCTTCAGGATGGGCTGCGCGTGCCGGTCAGGATGCCGAGCCGGCGCATCTCGGCGAGGGCGGCTGCGCCGTGCGCCACGAGGGCGTCCGTGTCGGCATAACCGATCCGGTCGGCGAGGGCACGCAGCAAATTCTCGCCCGTCAGGTTGGCAGGGTTGTTCTCGACGGCGTGCAGCAGGGCCGCCGTCACGGCGTTCAGCTCGAGAAAACCGACGCTGTCTTCGTCGTCGCGGTACAGGGCGAGGTACAAGGGCTCCTCCGCGGGCCGGCCCGGCAGGTAATCCGGCGAAATGCGGTGCACGGGATAGCGGTAGGCGTAGGCCCAGGCCAGGGCCGACTTGACGGGCACGTTCGCGAGCAGGTCGCCGTCCGGGTCGATGCCGGTCATGTCGTCGCTGTCATCCGACACGGACAAAGCGAGCTCGGCGTATTCGTAGTGGGCGAGCTCGAGCAGGAACGGGAAATCGTCTTCCGACGGCTCGAACTCGTTTTGCAGGTAGGCGACGAATTCCTCGGGGAGCTGCAGGAAATAGGGCGTGCGGGCCTCGTGATGCCGCATGAAACCGCGCACGAAACGCCGCCAGCCGGCGTCGTCGTGAATCTTCCGAAGTACTGGAAAAAAGGTCCCTAATAGATTGAAAAGATTATTAAAAAAAAGCTTGCGATAGATCGCCATGCGGCGCGGCTCGATCCCCTCGGGCGCCGGCACGTTGTCGGGGTCGCGGATGTGCGCCGCGAACGCATACTGCTTGTCGCGAAAGCCGGCGGGATCAGCCATGCGCGGCTGTCCGCGCCGAGGTGGCTTGCTGGAGCGCCTTGATCCTGCGCACCTCGTCGAGCAGGTCCTCGACGGGCGGGAAATTGAAGTCCCGCTCGAGCAGCGTCGGGACCGGCCCGAACAGGCCGTACGCCTCTTCGAGCAGCGCCCAGGCCTGGGCATCGACGGGCGAGCCGTGCGTATCGATCCGCAGGTCCTCGTCCTCGACGTGGTGCCCGGCCAGGTGGAAGTAGCGGAGGCGTTCCGCGGGCATCGCCCGCAGGAATTCGCTCGCGTCATAGCGGTGGTTGATGCTGTTGACGACGATGTTGTTGATGTCGAGCATGAGGTCGCAGTCGGCCTCCTGCAGCACGGCCAGCAGGAACTCGCGCTCGCTCATGGAGGTGTCTATCGGGGCGTAGTAGCTGACGTTCTCGAGCGCCATGCGCTGGCCGAGAATATCCTGCACGCGGCGCACGCGTTGCGCGACCCAGGCGACCGCTTCCTCGGTGAACGGGATCGGCATCAGGTCGTAGAGCTGGCCGTCGTCACCGCAGTAGCTGAGGTGCTCCGAGTACATGCGGATGTCGTGTTCGGCCATGAAGTCGCGGACGTCGCGGACCAGCTGCTCGTCGAGCGGCGAGGGCGCGCCGATCGACAGCGACAGGCCATGGATGACGAACGGGTAGCGTTCCGTGAAGAAACGCAGTTTCTTGCCCAGCTTGCCGCCGACGTGAATCCAGTTCTCGGGGGCGACCTCCATGAAATCGACATCGTCGGGTGGATTCGCCATCAGCGGGTCGAGCAACTTGCGGCGCAGGCCGAGGCCCGCGCCCTGGACCGGGTAAGGTGTTTCGCTGTGACTCATGCTGTCCCCTTCGAGGCGTTATGACATCAGACCTGCGGCGACTGCCGATTATTACAGGCCGAGGCGCTGCATGCGCTCCAGGTAGCGCGTCTCGTCCGGCGGCGCATTGGCGCTCTGCGCCTCCCACAGCGTCTCGGCAAGGCATTCGATCATTTCATGCTCGGCCGGGTGCGCGTCGCCGTGACGTTCCACCAGGGCCCGGTGAATGGCAGCGACGCCGGCCGGCCGGTTCGTCGACACCTGCTCACGGATGCCGAGGTGCAGTCCCATGTGCAGGAACGGGTTGCTGCGTCCGGCCTCCGGCGTGTAGTCCCTGTCGAGATTCGCATCCGTCAGATCCGCGTGGTACTCGGGGTGCATCGCAATGACGTCGGCGATCTGAGTCTCGAGCGGCGACAGCGGCAGGCCCTCGCAGCGTTTGCGCCAGGCGGCTACGTACAGGCGGCGCAGCTCGTTCCTGTCCTGACCGAATATCATGGCAGTTCCTTTTTTCCGTATTCGCACCACTCGATGATCGGGCATTTGCCGCACAGCGGCTTGCGCGCCTTGCACACGTACCGACCATGCAGGATCAGCCAGTGGTGGGCGTCCTTGCGAAACTCGTCGGGTGTGAGCCGGACCAGCCGCTTTTCGACTTCGAGCGGCGTCTTGCCTTTCGCCAGCCCGGTCCGGTTCGCCACGCGAAAAATGTGCGTGTCGACGGCGATGGTCGGTTCGCCGAACGCCGTATTCAGGACCACGTTGGCCGTCTTGCGTCCGACACCGGGCAGCGCCTCGAGTTCCGCACGCGATTGCGGCACCTCGCCGCCGTGCTCCTCGACCAGGATGCGGCAGGTCTTGATGATGTTCTCGGCCTTGCTGTTGAACAGGCCGATCGTACGAATGTACGGCTTGAGCCCGTCGACACCGAGGTCGAGCATCGCCTGCGGCGTGTTGGCAACGGGGTAGAGCCGCTCCGTCGCCTTGTTGACGCTGACGTCGGTGGCCTGCGCGGACAGGATCACGGCGACGAGCAGTTCGAAGGGACTGTCATATTCGAGTTCCGTCGTCGGCGCCGGCATGCGCTCGCGCAGCGTGCTGTAGATGGCGGTGCGTTTTTCGCGGTTCATGCTTTACCGGTTCATGAGTCGGGAGCGGCGCGGCAAGCCGTCGGGTCGACGCTCGCGCCGGCGCCCGTCGAGCGCGTTCTTGGCGGCGATCGCGAGCGCGAGGCTGAAGAAAGCACCCGGCGGCAGCACGGCGAGCAGCCAGCCCAGTGCGACGAGTTCGCGAAAGCCGCCGATCGCCATCAGCAGCAGGGCGAAGCCGGCGCCCATGACGAAACCGTCGACGATGCTCAAGCCGACCGGGTTGCGCGAGGCGAAGACCTCCGCGCGTGCGACGATTGCGCAATTGGTCACGATCAACGGAATGAAGATGCCGAGTGCCCGGTCGAGGGCGGGGAACCAGGCCTTGAAGATCAGCTCGGTGCAGGTCACGAGGCTCGCGATGATCAGCACGTAAATCGGTATGCGTATCTCGCTGCGCAGGAACCGCCGCGAAGCCGAAACCAGCGCGTTGGACACGACGAGCACGGACAGCGTCGCGATGCCGAGCGCGAGGCCGTTGACGAACGTCGAGGTCACGGCGAGCAGCGGACACAGGCCCAGCAGCTGCACGAGCCCGGGGTTCTCGTGCCACAGCCCGGTCTTGAAACGGTCGATCAGCGTCGTGTCCGTCATTCGTTCGCCTCGATACCGGCATCCGCCGCAGCCGCAAACACCGCGCCGCGGTTGGCCTCGAAAAACGACAGGGTCTCGCGCACGGCCTTGACGATCGCGCGCGGCGTGACCGACGCGCCGGTCAGCTGATCGAAGGCGCCGCCGTCGCGCTTGATCTTCCAGGCGCCGACTTGCGGGTCGCCGAGCGAGCGGCCGTCGAACTGCTTCGTCCAGTCGGACTTGGACGACTCGACGCGGTCACCGAGCCCCGGTGTCTCGCGGTGTTCGAGCACGTGCACGCCCGTCACCTTGCCGTCGATGTCCACGCCGACAAGCAGCCTGATGGCGCCGGCATAACCGTCCCGCGCGCTGACGACGAACAGGGCGGCCACCGGCGTTGCGCCCGAGTAGACGCGGTAAACCAGGGCGTCTTCGGAGCCCGGCAGTTCGTGCGGGGCCGGAATCGTCAGCAGCGATTCGCTGACGTCGCTGTCGAAGAACAGTCCCGACAGCGCGGGTTGCAGGCTTTGTTCGAGCCAGGCCTGCTCGTTGGCCGCGATGCGCTCGTCCGTCACCTGGTAGGTAAACGCCACCAGCGCGGTGCAGACCGTCGCGATGGCGGCGAGCGTCACGCCGCTGCGCATGACGGACACGTCAGCCACGGCTTTTCACCCTGCCGGTATGGCCGACGATGCGCGGCCGCGTCAGGTAGTCGATCGCGGGCACGGCCATGTTCATGATCAACACGGCAAACGCCACGCCGTCGGCGTAGCTGCCCCAGGTGCGGATGCAGTACACCAGGAAACCGATCCCGACGCCGTAGACGATGCGTCCTTTCGGGCTGGTCGCAGCCGATACCGGGTCGGTCGCAATAAAGAACGCGCACAGGATCGTCGCCCCGGCGAACAGGTGGAACCCCGGGCCCGGGTTGGTGCCCGGGTCGACGAGGTACATGATCGTCGCCGGGCCGAGCAGGCCGATGCCGACGCCGACGGGGATGTGCCAGCGGATGACCTTGCGGATCAGCAGCCAGAAGCCGCCGATCGCGAGGAAGTTGCCGATCCACTCCCAGCCGCGCCCGCCGAAGTCGCCCATTACCGGGTTGGCCCGGATCTCGATCGCCGTCGCCATGTTGTTGAGCCCGGTCTTCATGACGTCCAGCGGCGTCGGCCGGCTGACGGCGTCGAAGGCGAGGCTGTCGGGCAGGCTGCCCGTGAGCGTAAAGCCCAGCGTCTGGATGAGCGTCAGGTGCTGGTAGTCGATGTCGCCCATGCGCGGCGCGACCCAGAGATTCAGTTGCATCGGAAAGGCAACGAGGATGACGACGTAGCCCGCCATCGCCGGGTTGAAGATATTGAAACCGAGGCCGCCGTACAGGTGCTTTGCCACGACGACGCCGAACAGCGCGCCGGTCGCCGTCACCCACCACGGCGTCAGCGACGGCAGCGCGAACGCCAGCAGGGCGGCCGTCACGAGTGCGCTGAAATCCGATAGCGCCGCCTCGGGCGCCCGGCCGCGCACCCGCATCATGAAAGCCTCGCCGGCGACGGCAAATACGGCCGCGACCAGGAGATTGAAGATGAAGCCCGGGCCGAAGTACCAGACGTGCGCGACCGCGGCCGGCGCCAGTGCGCCAAGGACCTGCAGCATCTGCGATGCCACGTCGGCCTGCGGCGACCAGTACGGTGCGTCACGAACCTCGAACTTCATTGCGCCCCGTCCTCTTTTTCGCGTTTCCTGCGCTCCAGTATCTCGGCGATCGCCGCGGGCCCGGCGGCTTTGGCGGAGGCCTTCTGCTGGGCCAGTTCGGCTTCGCGCTCGCGCTGCTCGCGCTCGAGCCGTTTGTTGCGGGCCTCGAAGCGCTGCCGGGCGCGCGCGGCGCGGGCTTTCTCGTCGGCCAGCTCGCGGATCCGTCCCTTGGCCGTGCGAAAGTCAGCCGTCAGCGGGATGTGGCTCGGACAGACGAGGTCGCAGCAGCCGCACTCGATGCAGTCGATCAGGCCGAACTCGCGGAGTTTTCGCTCGTCGTCGGCGCAGGCATACCAGAACAACTGCTGCGGCAGCAGCTGCACCGGGCACACGGCCGCGCAATCGCCGCAGCGGATACAGGCGCGCTCGGGACCGACCGAGGGCAGCTCGTCGAGTATCAGCACGCAGTTGCTGGCCTTGACCAGCGGCACGGCGTCGGTCGAAACGGACTTGCCGGTCATCGGGCCGCCGATGACGAGGTGCCTCGCCCTGTCCGTGTAGCCGCCGGCGTGGGGCACGATGTCCTCGATGGTCGTGCCGAGGCGTGCGCGCACGTTGACCGGCGATGCGACGCCGGCCCCGGTGACGGTCGTGACGCGTGAAATCAGAGGTTCGCCGCGCACGATCCAGTCGTGCACGGCCGCGGCCGTGCCGACGTTCTGCACGATGCAGCCGACGTCGGTCGGCAGGCCGCCGCTGGGCACCTCGCGGCTCGTCACGAGTTGCACGAGCTGGTCCTCGCCCCCGGACGGGTAGATCGTCGGCACCTGCTTGAGCACGATGCGCGCGTCGTCGAGTGACGAGAGCGCCTCTTCCAGGCTGCGTATCGCCTGCGGCTTGTCGCTCTCGACGGCGACCAGGCACGCATCGACCTGCAGGGCATGCATCAGCACCTGGGCCCCGCTCAGTATGTCGCCGGCCCGTTCGCGCATCAGCATATCGTCGCAGCTGATGTAAGGCTCGCATTCGACGCCGTTGAGGATCAGGAACTCGGTGTCGCAGGTCCTGGCCTGCATGAGCTTCTGGGCCGTCGGGAACACGGCGCCGCCAAGTCCGACGATGCCGCCGTCGAGAATGCGCAGCAGCAGGTCGGCCGGCGGGGTGCCGCCGTAATCGCCCGTATCCCAGCCGGGAAACGTCTCGTCGGCACCGTCGGTCTCGATCACGATGCAGGGCGCGGTGTCGCCGCTGCGCCGCGAGACCGGCCAGCTTTCGATGGCCACGATCGTCCCCGACGACGACGCGTGCACGGGCGCGCCCATCTCGCCGTCGGGCTCCGCAACGATCTGGCCCTTGAGGACACGGTCACCGATACCGACGACCGGCTGCGCGGGTTCCCCGACGTGCTGCTCGAGCGGCAGGACCAGTTGCGGTGGGACCGGTACTTCGACGATCGGCGCGGCCGTCGATGCCGACTTGTGCGCATCGAGGCGCAATCCGCCGTGCAGCTTGCCGAGATCGTAGGTCGGTGCGGTCACTGAACCGGCCTCATCGAAATGCAGTCGACCGGGCAGGGCGCAACACAGAGTTCGCAGCCCGTGCACTCGTCCGCAATGACCGTGTGCATGAAATGGGGTGCGCCGACAATGGCGTCGACGGGGCAGGCATTGCGGCAATGGTAGCAGCCGATGCAGGCGGTCTCGTCGATAACGGCAACGGCCGGCGTGGCGGACTGGGCCAGCGGCAGGGCCTCGCGCCCGAGTAAGCGGGCGAGGCGTCGGATCGTGTCATCGCCGCCGGGCGGGCAGAGGTTGATGGCGGCAGTCCCGTTGGCGACGGCCGCCGCGTACGGCCGGCAGCCCGGGTACCCGCACTGCGCACACTGCGTCTGCGGCAGCAGGTCATTGACCTGTTCCACGAGATCGCTGTCGGCGGGCGGCAAACGCCGGTGCACATAGCCGAGCGCCACGCCGGCCACGAGTGCAATGAGGGCGATGGTGACGACAGCCTCCCACATGGACGTCCGTCAGGGCCTCGCCATGCCGGCGAAGCCCATGAACGCGAGCGACATGATGCCCGCCGTCATGAGTGCGATCGCGGTGCCGCGGAACGGGGCGGGCACGTCGGCGGCCTCGAGTCGCTCGCGAATGGCCGCGAACATGACGAGCACGAGCGCGAAGCCGAGCGAGGCGCCGAAGCCGTAGAATACCGACTGCACGAATCCCTGCGACTGCTGCACGTTGAGCAGCGCGACGCCGAGTACCGCACAGTTGGTGGCGATCAGCGGGATGTAAATGCCCAGCACCTGGTCGAGCAGGGGGCTCATGCGGCGCACCATGATCTCGGTAAACTGCACGCTGGCGGCGATGACGAGAATGAATGCGATCGTTCGCAGGTACTCGAGGCCGAGCGGCAGCAGCAGGTAGGTGTGCAGCAGGTAGGCCGTCGCCGAAGACAGCGTCAGCACGAACGCCGTGGCCAGGGACATGCCGGCCGCTGCTTCGAGATTGCGCGAGACGCCGACGAACGGGCACAGGCCCAGGAAGCGGACCAGCACGAAATTGTTGACCAGGACCGTGCCTACCAGGATGACGAAAAGTTCTGTCATCCGGCTATTGTAAGGATTACGCGGTGCGGATGAAGGTCTACTTCACGCGCATGCCCGGCTCGGCCCCGTCGTCGGGTGACAGCAGGAAGATCTCACTGCCGCCCGGCCCGGCCGCCAAGACCATGCCTTCCGATACGCCGAAGCGCATCTTGCGGGGCGCGAGATTGGCCACGACGACGACATGACGGCCGACGAGCGACCCCGGTTCGTAGGCCGCCTTGATGCCGGCAAACACCTGTCGCCGCCCGTCGCCGACGTCAAGCGTCAGCGCGAGCAGCTTGTCCGCACCCTCGACGGGTTCCGCTTTCTCGACCCTGGCAATGCGCAGGTCGACCTTCATGAAGTCGTCGATGCTGATCGTGTCGTCTTTCTCGTCGGGTTCGGCCACGGGCGTGCTCTCTTTCGACTGCTCCACCATGCGTTCCACCTGTCTTGGATCGACGCGCGTGAGCAGCGGTTTGAAGGGGTTGATCGACGTGCCGAGTAACGGTTGCCCGGCATCCCGCCAGTGCCATGCGTCCTCGCCGAGGAACTCGCGGGCGCCGGCCGCAACGACCGGAATCACCGGCGACAGGTAGATCATCAGTGAGCGGAAAAGGTTGAGGCCCTGCGTGCAGACGAGCTGCACGTCGAGCTGCTTGTCCTCGCTTTTCGCCATGACCCAGGGCTTGTGGTCATCGATATAGCGGTTGGACTTGTCGGCGAGGGCCATGACGATGCGCATAGCTTTCGAGAACTCGCGCTTCTCGTAATGTTCGGCGATGGTCTCGGACGCAGCGGCGATGTCGGCGAAGAGCGCCTCGTCCGGCAGCGAATCGGCGAGGCGGCCGTCGAAACGCTTGTCGATGAAACCCGCGCAGCGCGACGCGATGTTCACCAGTTTGCCGACCAGGTCGGAGTTCACGCGCGCAACGAAGTCGTCGAGGTTCAGGTCGATGTCCTCGATCGTCGGGCCGAGCTTTGCGGCGTAGTAGTAGCGCAGGAACTCGGGATTCAGGTTTTCGAGGTAGGTGCGCGCCTTGATGAAGGTGCCGCGCGACTTAGACATTTTCTGGCCGTCGACGGTCAGGAAGCCGTGCGCGAAGACGCTCGTCGGGGTGCGGTAGCCCGAGCCCGATAGGACGGCCGGCCAGAACAGCGTGTGGAAGTACATGATGTCCTTGCCGATGAAGTGGTACAGCTCGGTCTTGCTACCGGCTTTCCAGTACTCGTCGAAATCGAGACCGTCGGTCCTGTCGCAGAGGTGCCGAAAGCTCGCCATGTAGCCGACCGGCGCGTCGAGCCAGACGTAAAAGTACTTGTCCTCGGTGCCCGGGATGCGAAAGCCGAAGTAGGGCGCGTCCCGGGAAATGTCCCAGTCCTGCAGCCCGGCCTCGAACCACTCCTCGAGTTTCGCCACCACGTTCCGGTCGAGCGTCGCATCGCTCATCCACCGGCGCAGCCGTTCTTCGTAGTCGCTCAGCCTGAAGAAATAGTGTTCCGACTCGCGCTTGACCGGCGTCGTCCCGGAGAGCACCGATTTGGGGTCGATCAGGTCTTCGGGCGAGTAGGTGGCGCCGCAGACTTCGCAGGCATCGCCGTACTGGTCTTCCGACTTGCAGCGCGGGCAGGTGCCCTTGACGAAACGATCCGGCAGGAACATGCCCTCTTTCTCGTCGTAGGACTGCTCGATCGTGCGCGTGTAGATGTCGCCAGCCTGTCGCAGCGCTTCGTACATGCCGGCGACCAGTGCCTCGTTCTCGGGCGAGTGCGTCGTGTAGTAGTTGTCGAACTCTACTCGGAAGCCCGCGAAATCGTCGACGAATTCCTTCGAGTAGCCCTCGGTCAGTGCCTCCGGCGTGATGCCGAGTTCGCGCGCCTTGAGCATGATCGGCGTGCCGTGAGCGTCGGATGCGCAGACATAGATGCAGTCGTGGCCGCGCAGCTTCTGAAAGCGCACCCAGATGTCGGTCTGGATGTACTCGACGAGGTGGCCCATGTGCGGCGAGCCGTTGGCGTACGGCAGCGCGCTCGTGACGAGGATCTTTCGGGGGGCGTCGGACATGGGGCGCGATTATGCCACGCCGGGGCCCTTATTCCATGTCTTTGACTTGTTCGAACTTGTGCTTGTTGTTCGCTTGCAGGTAGGCCTCGTACCCAGACACCCAGCCCTTCTCGACGAGCTCCATCAGGGCGCTGTCCATGGATTTCATGCCGACGCTGCCGCCCGACTGGATCGCCGTTTCGAGCTGGTCGAGCTTGCCCTGCCGGATCAGGTTGGATACGGCCGGCGTGTTGATCATGATTTCGAGCGCCGCGGCGCGTCCGGGGCGATGGATCGTCGGCAGGAGCTGCTGCGAGATCACGCCGCGCAGCGACGTCGAGATCATCGTGCGGATGTGCGCCTGCTTGTCGGCCGGGAACGAGTTGATGATGCGGTCGACGGTCTGGGCTGCGCCGTTGGTGTGCAGCGTGCCCATGACGAGTATGCCCATCTCGGCCGCGGTGACGGCGATGCTGATCGTCTCGAGGTCGCGCATTTCGCCGACGAGGATGACGTCGGGGTCTTCGCGCATGGCCGAGTGCAGCGCCTCGGCGAAACTCGGGCTGTGGACGCCGACCTCGCGCTGGCTGATCAGGCAGCCTTTCGCCGTGTGCACGAACTCGATCGGGTCTTCGATCGTCAGGATGTGGCCTTTCATGCGACGGTTCATGGCGTCGATCATCGCGGCCAGCGTCGTGGACTTGCCCGATCCGGTCTTGCCCGTGACGAGAATCATGCCCTGGGAATACTTGCAAAGCGTGTGCACGACCTTGGGCATGTCGAGTTCCTCGAGCGACATGGCGGTCGAGGGAATGGCACGCAGGATCGCGCCGATGCCGTTCAGGTGACGGAAGGCATTGACACGAAAACGCGATACATCCGGGATTTCGTAGGCGAAGTCCGCCGCGTCGACGGATTCGAACATGCGCTTGGCGGCGCCGTCCATGATCTCGAAGACAGCTTCCTGCACCAGATCGGTCGTCAGCGTTCCGTCGCGAAGGGTCTTGAGTCCGCCGTGGATGCGCGCACGCACCGGGTCGCCCGACACGAAATGCAGGTCCGAGGCGTTCTGTTTGAGCGCTTGCAGCAGGTATTCGTCGATCCTGGCCATAACGTCAGACCTTGGACTGGTCGCCGATATCGAGTGCCGGGAACATCTCGGTATCCGTTACGAAGCGCTGGAACTTCTTCTTCTCCGTGGCGAAGCGGATGGCGTCGTCGGGATCGATCTCCTTGTTGTTGATTGCCTCGAGCAGCGCAGAATCCATGACCTGCATACCGACGTCGCGTCCCATTTGCAGCTGCGACTGGATCTGGTGCGTCTGGTCGGTCGTGATCAGCTTGGCGATTGCGCGGTTGTTGACCAGGATCTCGAGGATCGCCCGGCGACCCCGCCCGTCGGGCGTCTTGACGAGCACCTGCGTGCACACGGCTTTGAGGCTCATCGAGAGAAAGCCCTTGGTCTGCTCGCGCAACTCGCCGGGCAGGGCGTCGATGATGCGGTCGATCGTCTTGACGGCGCTGGTCGTGTGCAGCGTCCCGAGCACGAGGTGCCCGGTTTCGGCCGCTGTCATGGCCATGGAAATCGTCTCGGCATCGCGCAGCTCGCCGACCAGGATCACGTCGGGGTCTTCGCGCATGGCCGAGCGCACGCCGTCGGCGAAGCTCGTGACGTGCGTGCCGACCTCGCGCTGGATGACCTGGCTATGTTTGGACGGGTGCACGAACTCGATCGGGTCCTCGAGGCTGATGATATTGAGATTGCGCGACTCGTTGATGTGATTGATCATCGCGGCCAGCGTGGTGGACTTGCCCGTCCCCGTGCTGCCGGTGACGAGCACCATGCCCTGGTGGTAGTCGCAGAACTTCTTCAGGATCTGCGGGACGTGGAGCTGGTCGAGCTTCGGCACGTCGCCGGGAATGTGGCGGAATACGGCACCCATACCGGTCGCTTTGCGGAACACGTTGACACGGAAGCGGCCGCTCTCTTCCCCGACGTACGAAAAATCGAGGTCGTGGCCTTCGTTGAGGCGCTCCGTCTGTTTCGCCGTCAGGATTTCGAGCAGGTACGACTCGAGTTCAGTGTCGGACAGCTGGCGGAACTTGATCGGCATGAGGTCGCCGTTCATGCGCAGCATCGGCGGCACGCCGACGGCGAGGTGCACGTCCGAACACCCTTGTGCGAGGCCCAGTTTCAGGAATGCGTCAATGCGTGCCATGGTGAGCCTCAGAGTGTAACGGCATCGAGCGCATCAGTAAGCTCTTCCATTGACTGGAAACGCTTGGTCTTGTCGACGGACATGGCCTTGGCGATGACGGCGGCGAGGTCGTCGGGAATCTCGGGATTGATTTCCTGGCAATGCTTGGCCTTGCCCTGCACGTGCTGGTACATGACGGACATGTGGTCGCCGCGGCTGTAAGGGGGTATGCCGGTTGCCATTTCGTACATGATGACGCCGACGCTGTAGACGTCGGCGGTTTCGTCGACTTTCTTGCCGAGGATCTGCTCGGGCGCCATGTATTTCGGCGAACCGATGACGTAGCCGGTCTTGGTGAGCTGCGTGTCGCCGGAACTGGCTGCTGCCGCGACGCCGAAGTCCACGATCTTGAGCAGCCCCTCGTCGTTGACGAGGACGTTGGCCGGCTTGAGGTCGCGATGGATGACGCCGGCCTGGTGCGCGACGGTCATGCCGGTCGCCATGTCGCGGGAAAGTCGCAGGAGCTTGTCGAGCGGCATCGGCTTGTTGTCGGGAATCTCGGCCGAGAGCGTGTGCGAAGGAAAGTACTCCATCGAAATGGCGTAGCAACCCTGCAGGTTGAGGAAGTCGTAGATGCGAATGATGTTGCGGTGCGTGATCTTGCGCGAGTAGCGCAATTCGTGCACGAAGCGCTTCATCATCTCCTCGTCGGACGAGACGTTGGGGTTCAGGAACTTGAGGATCAGGCGTTCGTCGACGACCTCGTCCTCCATCAGCAGGACGGTGCCGAATGCGCCCTTGCCGATCTTCTCGATGTACTTGTAACGGCCGTCGATGATGTCGCCGGGCTCGAGCTTCGAGATATCGAGGATCGGGGGGGCGGCGGCCGGCCCTTGCGCCGGCACGATATCGCCGTCGCCGCCGGCCTGGGCCACGGCGCTCTGCTCCTTGGCCTCCTGCAGGAGTTTCTCGAGGTCGCCGTTCTCGACCAGCAGCGTCTTGGTGTTCTCGGCGATTTTTTCCGCGCGCACGTTCTGCTCGAGGACCGTCTCCGAGAACTTCGCATCGATCTCCTGCAACGCCTTGTCGGCGACATTGATGATCGTCACGTCGTCGGATTGCTTGATCTTCTTCAACAGGTCGCGGATGGAGTCGGCCTGCGAATCGTTGGCGAGGTGAGAAATCGCCTTGATCGCCTCGACCTGGACCTCGCGCTCCGGGCTCTTGAGGAGCGGCAGGATCTTGGAGATGTGCTTGTGGTTGCCGAGTTTGCCGAGCGCACGGATCAGCACCGTGTCGGTCTTCGGATTCTGGCCGAGCATGCCTTCGAATTTCGGCACTGCCTTCGTGCTGCCGATTTTCGACAGCGCGTCGATCGCCCGTTCGCGAACCCACCAGTCCGAATCATCGGTCGCCTTGATGAGATGGTCCTCGGCGCGGTCGCTCTTGGTCGCGTTCAGGATCTCGATGGCCGTGCGCCGGACTTCCTCGTCCTTGTCACTGATCAGCTTGACGACCGAGTCGACGACCCTCGGGCCGCCGATCTCCGCCAGCGCATCGCCGGCGCGGGACCGGACCCACCAGTCGTCGTCCTTGATCGCCTCGAGGAGTTCCTTGACGGAATTCTCGTTGCCGACCTCGTTGAGTACTTCCACGGCGGCGCGGCGCGCGTACTCGGATTCGTCCTTGAGCGCCGTGACCAGGAATTTGACGGTCTCGGGATGATTCGCCTTGACGAGGACGTCGACGGCCTTGCTCTGTACGTCGAGATCCGGGTCGGTCAGGACGTTGGCGACCTTCTGGATGTTGATCGCGTCGCCCCGGGCGCCCATCGCCGACAGCGCGGCGCTGCGCACCATCTTGTTGGGGTCCTTGAGCTGGACTTCGAGCGCGTGGCTGATTTCGGGCTTGTCGAACTTGGCCAGCAGGTTCATGAGATGAATCTTGACCACCGGGTCCTTGCCGCCCATGCGTGCGATCAGGTCCGGGACCATCTCGGGTTTGACGGTGTCCTCGATGATCTTGAAGATCGCCGCCTTTTCCTTGGGATCGCAATCGTAGGCCCGTTGCAGCAATTCGTGGACCGACAGGTCCTGCTTGTGGACCTTGAGGACCTCGATCAGCGCGGCTTTGGAGACTTCCTCGTCATCGAAGAACGCGAGCAGGGAATTCGGGTTGTAGGCGGTGCTGCTCGACAACGCCCAGGCCGTGCCGGAAACGACACGCTCGTTGCCGTCGGCGAGTCCCTCGCGGTACATGTCGAGGTTCTTGTCATTGACGAGCGCACCCAGGATGTCGACCAGTACCATCGTGTGCGACTTGTCGGACAGGGCCAGCGCATCGATGATCTTCGGCACAGCCTTGTTGCCGGCTTTCTTGAGCTTGTCGACCAGGCCTCGGGCCTTGGCCGAAGCGGGATCGGGCTCGGCGATCAGCTGCGACAGCACCTGGTCGGAGCGGAACGAGGCGAGAAAACTCATCCTTGCGTCCCTGCGCCGGCTGCGATGTCAAGTGATTTGCGGTAGTTCGCCAAACCTGTTCGCTCTTGCCCAAATCTGCGACGCGGCATTATGCCACATCGGTCGGCGCACATGACCCGCGGGCACTGGCTTTCAGCCAACACCGGCCTTTACAATGTGCCCCCCAATGCGCGGACCGAAGCCCGCCTTCCGTCCGAAATTTTACCTAATACGAGCACCGGAAGTGTGACGCCGTCAACAGAATCAGATCAAGCCAAGTTCCTCAATTCCATCGAAATATCGCTGGTAGGGAGGCCATTGGGCCAGGTAGCCCGGGTGCGGTCCGCCAGGCAGTCGGAAAGCGGTTTCGAGGCCGAGATCGGGCTCGGGTTTTTTTGCGCCAGCGCGCAGGCGGCCATCCGTGACGAGATTGCGGCCGCGGTGCGCGCCGAATACGGGATCGAAGACGTCAAGATTGCGCTCGATACGCGGATCGGGCGGCACGGCGTGCAGCGCGGCGTGCAGCCGATCCCGGGCGTCAGGAACCTGATTGCGGTCGCCTCGGGCAAGGGCGGCGTGGGCAAGTCGACCGTGGCGGCCAACCTGGCGCTGGCGCTCGCGGGCGAGGGCGCGTCGGTCGGCATCCTCGATGCAGACATCTACGGCCCGAGCCAGACGCAGATGCTGGGGCTCGTCGGCAAGGTACCCGGCAGCAAGGACGGCAAGACGATGCTGCCGCTGCGCGCGCACGGCCTGCAGGTCATGTCGATGGGCGCGCTGATCGAGGCGGACCAGCCCATGGTCTGGCGCGGCCCGATGGTCACCTCGGCCCTGAACCAGCTCGCCAACCAGACCAACTGGGACGATCTCGACTACCTGATCGTCGACATGCCGCCCGGCACCGGCGACATCCAGCTCACGCTGGCCCAGCAAATCCCGGTCTCCGGCTCGATCATCGTCACGACGCCGCAGAATATCGCGACGCTGGACGCACGCAAGGGCCTCGCGATGTTCCGCAAGGTCAGTATCCCGGTCTTCGGCGTGATCGAGAACATGGCGACCCACATTTGCTCGAACTGCGGGCACGAGGAGGCCATCTTCGGCGAAGGCGGCGCTGAGAAGATCGTGACCGATTACGACACCCGTCTGCTCGGCCGCCTGCCGCTCGATGCACGGATTCGCGAGCAGACGGATTCGGGCCAGCCGACCGTCGTCGCCGAGCCGGATTCGGCGATCGCACAGGCCTTCCGCGAGATCGCGTGGCGGGTCGGGGCGGCGCAGGCGGCCGAGCGGATCGACCACAGCGCCAAGTTCGGACCGATCGTCGTGGAGCCCGGCAAGTGAGTATCAAGTCGGACCGCTGGATCCGCCGCATGGCCGAGGAACACGGAATGATCGATCCCTTCGAGCCCGGGCAGGTCCGGCAAAACGATCACGGCCGGATCGTCAGCTACGGGACGTCCAGCTATGGCTACGACGTTCGCTGCTCCGACGAATTCAAGATATTCACGAACATCAACTCGGCGGTCGTCGATCCAAAGGGCTTCGACGAAACCAGCTTCGTCGACATCCGGAGCGACGTCTGCGTAATCCCGCCGAATTCCTTTGCCCTGGCGCGCACGGTCGAGTACTTCCGGATTCCGCGCACCGTGCTGACGATTTGTCTCGGCAAGTCGACCTATGCGCGCTGCGGCATCATCGTCAACGTGACACCGCTCGAGCCCGAATGGGAGGGCCACGTGACGCTCGAGTTTTCGAACACGACGCCGCTGCCGGCGAAGATCTATGC
>JBFGYM010000015.1:0-18489 GCA_041587435.1 Woeseiaceae bacterium | reverse complement strand
GTCTGCCGGTGGCGAGTTCGAGGTCGCGACCAGCGTGACGCCGCAGCGAAACAGCCCGTCCAGCAGGCGGCCGAGGATCATCGCGTCGCCGATGTCGCTGACGAAGAACTCGTCGAAGCACAGGACGCGCGTGTCGCGCGCGATGTCCGCGGCCACCCGCTCGAGCGGGTCCTCGACTTCCCCCAGCGCGGCGAGGCGATCGTGCACGTCGTGCATCATGCGGTGAAAGTGGATGCGCTTCTTATCCTCGATGCCGAGGTTTTCGAAGAACAGGTCCATCAGGAAGGTCTTGCCGCGGCCGACGCCGCCCCAGAGGTACAGCCCGCGAACCGCACCCGGGGGCCTGCTGCGACGCAGCAGTGCACGCAGGCCACGGCCCGCGGGCCGCGTGGCCGTGAGGCGCCGCTCGAGATCCTCGAGGCGCGCAATGACGTCGAGCTGCGCCGCATCCGCAACATGGCCTTCCCGCTTCAGGCTTTTCTCGTAGGCTTCGCGAAGTGTCACATCTACCCCATCAGGCGTATTGGTATAGCTACGGACGCCCGGCAAGGTTACCTGCCTGATAAGATACGGCCAACAGGAAGACGGAGCCGCGGAACGATGTCCGAAGAATACGAACGCGAATCGATGGAGTTTGATGTCGTCATCGTCGGCGGCGGGCCGGCCGGGCTGGCGGCGGCCATTCGCCTCATGCAACTCGATGACAGCCTGGCGGTCGTCGTCGTCGAAAAAGGCTCGGAAATCGGGGCGCATATACTCTCCGGCAACGTGTTCGAACCGACGGGTCTCGATGAGCTGATACCGGACTGGAAAGAGAAGGGCGCCCCGGTCAAGACGGCGTGCAAAGGCGATCGCGTGCACTACCTGACCAGCGCAACCGGCGCGATGCCCGTGCCGGGCCTGTTCCTGCCGCGCCCGATGCACAATCATGGCAATTACATCATCAGTCTCGGGGCGCTGTGCCAGTGGCTCGCGGAGCAGGCAGAAGGCATGGGTGTCAACGTGTTCCCGGGGTTTGCGGCCTCGGAATTGCTCTACGACGACCAGGGTCGCGTCAGGGGCGTGGCGACCGCCGATCTCGGTGTCGGCAAGGACGGCCGGAAGAAAGAATCGTTCACGCCGGGCTACGAGCTGCTGGGCAAGTACACGATCCTGTGCGAGGGCGTGCGCGGCAACCTCAGCGAAGAGGCCATGCAGACGTTCGACCTGCGCAAGGACTGCGATCCGCAGCACTACGGCATCGGCATCAAGGAAGTCTGGGAGATCGAGCCGGAGCGCCACGAGGAGGGCCTCGTCGTGCACACGACCGGCTGGCCGCTCGACAACCACACCGAGGGCGGCGGATTCCTGTACCACGCGGCCAACAACAAGGTCTACCTCGGCCTCATCATTGCACTCAATTACCGCAACCCGCACCTGTCGACGTTCGACGAGTTCCAGCGCTGGAAGACGCACCCGCAGATCCGGCGCTATCTCGAGGGCGGCAAGCGGATCGCGTACGGTGCGCGTGCCGTCAACAAGGGCGGGCTGCAGTCGCTGCCCAAGCTGTCGTTCCCGGGCGGCATGCTGACGGGCTGCGGCGCCGGCTTCCTCAACGGCGTCAAGATCAAGGGCGCGCACACGGCGATCAAGACCGGCATGCTGGCCGCGGAGAGCATCCAGAAAGCATTAGCGTCGGGCGACCAGGGCCAGTCCGATCTCACGGACTACGAAGATGCCGTCAACGCGTCGTGGGTATACAAGGAACTGCACAGGGGCCGCAATTTCGGACCCGGTCTGCACAAGCTCGGCGTATTCTGGGGCGCCGCCTTCGCGTTCATCGACCAGAACATCTTCTTCGGCAAGCTGCCGTTCACGTGGCGCAACACGGAGCCGGACCACGAGTCTCTGCAAAAGGCGGCGGACGCGAAGCCCATAGACTATCCAAAAGCCGACGGCGTACTGACCTTCGACAAGCTGTCGTCCGTGTACCTGTCGAACACGAATCACGAAGAGGACCAGCCTTCGCATCTCAGGCTCAAGGACGAGTCCTTGCCGATTGCGTTCAACCTGCCCGAGTACGACGAGCCCGCGCAGCGCTATTGCCCGGCCGGCGTCTACGAAGTCGTCGAAGAGGGCGGCGAGAAAGTGTTCAGCATCAGCCCCGCCAACTGCGTGCACTGCAAGACCTGCGACATCAAGGACCCGAAGCAGAACATCGTCTGGACGGTACCCGAGGGCGGCGGCGGCCCCAACTACGTCAACATGTAAATCAGGGTGTCAGTCACCTTATTTCGAGTCTACAGGTAGGAGACACCCCGAGACTCGAAATAAGGTGACTGACACCAAATTACTTGGGCTGCATGCGGATCGCGCCGTCGCAGCGGATCGTTTCGCTGTTGACGTAAGTCGTCTCGTAGATGAACGCGACCGTGTCGGCATACTCCCCGGGCCTGCCGAGGCGCTTCGGGAACGGTACCTGCGCAGCGAGCGAGTCCTGCACCTCCTGCTTCATGCCCGACATCATCGGAGTGAGCATGATGCCCGGTGCAATCGTGTTGACACGGATGCCGAAATTGGCGAATTCGCGAGCCAGCGGCAGCATCATCGCGTGCACGCCGCCCTTCGACGCCGAATAGGCGGCCTGGCCGATCTGGCCCTCGAACGCCGCGATCGATGCGGTGCTGATGATGACGCCACGCTCTCCGTCGTCGTTCGGCTCGTTTTCATTCATGACGGCGGCGGCTTCCTTGGTCACGTTGAACGTGCCGACGAGGTTGATCTGGATGACGCGATTGAAATTCGCACTCGGCCACGGCCCTTCGCGACCGAGGGCGCGGCCCGCGTCCGCGATGCCGGCGCAGTTGACGGCCAGCGTGATACCGCCCATCGTTTCCTTCGCCGCCCGGATGGCTGCCCGCACCGAATCCTCGTCCGAAACGTCGGTCCGGACGTAGGAAGCGCGCTCCCCGAGTTTGGCGGCGCTCTTCGCGCCGAGTTCGTCGTTGATATCCAGCAACACGACCTGGCCGCCGGCTTCGACGACGCGCTCTGCCGTGGCGAACCCGAGACCCGACGCGCCGCCCGTAACGACGGCTTTGGCTTCTGCAAGTTTCAAGAGACTCTCCTCAGATGATTTCGTAGGCGACGGCCGTGGCCTCCCCGCCGCCGATGCATTGCGAGGCGATGCCGCGAGCCAGGCCTCTTGCCGCGAGCGCGTGCAGCAAGGTGACGGAAATGCGGCAGCCCGTTGCGCCGATCGGGTGGCCGAGCGCACAGGCGCCGCCGTTCACGTTGACCTTGTCGTGGCCGATGCCGACGTCCTTCATGGCCGCCATCGTGACCACGGCAAAAGCCTCGTTGATTTCGTAAAGGTCCACCTCGTCCGGCGTCCAGCCGAGCGCTTCGTGGAGTTTCCTGACCGCATAGATCGGCGCCGTCGTGAACCACGCCGGCTCGTGAGCGAACGCCGAATGGCCGACGATGCGTGCGATCGGCGTGAGGCCGCGCTGTTCGGCTTCGGCCGCCGTCATCATGACGACGGCCGCGGCGCCGTCGGAAATCGACGACGAAGTTGCCGCCGTGACGGTGCCGTCCTTGCGAAACGCCGGCCGCAGGTTCGGGATCTTGTCGACGCTGACCGTGCCGGGCGTCTCGTCCTCGGACACCGTCACGTCGCCGCGCCGCGAGCTGATGACGACGGCCTCGATTTCGCCGGCGAACGTGCCGTCGCCGACGGCGCGCTGCGCACGCGCCGCCGATTCGGTCGCGAATGCGTCCATCTCTTCGCGCGTGAAACCGTACTTGTCGGCCGTCTCCTGTGCAAAATGGCCCATCATCTCGCCCGAATACGGGTCCTGGAGGCCGTCGTAGAACATGTGGTCGAGGGCTTCCTGGTGGCCCATGCGGTAGCCGTCTCGCGCTTTCGGCAGCAGGTAAGGCGCGTTGCTCATCGACTCGAGGCCACCCGCGACCACGACGCCGGCGCTGCCGGCCCTGATCATGTCGTGCGCCAGGATGATGGCCTCCATGCCGGAGCCGCACATCTTGTTGACGGTGAGGCAGGGCACGCCCTCGGGAACGCCGGCGCCGAGCGCGGCCTGGCGAGCGGGTGCCTGTCCGAGGCCCGCCGGCAGGACACAGCCCATGATCACGCGATCGACGTCGCCGGCCCCGACCCCGCTCGCGGCGATCGCGCCGCGTATGGCGGCGGCGCCGAGCTGCGGCGCACTGGCGCCGCTCAGCGCACCCTGGAAGGCACCGATCGGTGTGCGTTTGGCGGCAACGACGACAATGGAATCCGGATTCATGGGGCTACTCCATCCGCTTAATTTTTCCTTCGGGCGGCTACTGTCGGGCAATTCGCGCCGCTGCGCAACACCATGGATCAGGTATACGGCGGCGCCAGAACCTCGGCCAGATCGGGCTCGCCGAGAACCTCAATGATGCGCTGGCGCGCGGCTTCGGCAAGACCGCGGCTGCTCTCGAATTCGGGATCGCCCGGGGCGATCGCCGGCAGAATGTCGATGCGCAGGGGGCCGCGCCGCGGCAGGAAGCGGCCGGACGGCAGCACGTAACGAGAGCCGCTGATCGCGATCGGCACGACCGGCATCTCGCCGCGCGTGGCCGCGACGAATGCGCCGGGCCGAAAACGCAGTACGCCGGGCTCCTTCTGGAACGTGCCCTCCGGGAAGAACCCCAGCGATTCGCCGGACACGGCGGCTTTGACGATCTGGCGCGCATCGCGCGTGCTGCCCTGCGCATCGGTGCGTTCGACGAACTTGCTGCCGGCCCGCCGCAGCAGGAAATGCGCGGGACCGAAGTTGCGCATTTCACCCTTGATCACGAAATTGAAGCGCCAGGGAAGGTAGCCTTTGAGGAGCGGGCCGTCGAGGTAACTCGCGTGGTTGGCGACGACGACGCAGTTGTCGGTCGGCAGGTTGTCCATGCCCGTGACTTGCACGTCGATGCGCGGCAAAACGAACACCATCCGGGCGGCCCAGGTGACGAGTTTCTGCCGTCTCTCGGCTGACGGCACGACCAGGACGACGAGCAGCGAGAACAGCACGGCGAGGGCGAAGGACAGCCAGGCGAACAGCCCCCAGGCCGCCTCCATGGTTCGTGTGACCCAGTTCACTTTATGTTAATGCCTTCCCCAATATGTGACAGCGGTCACGCCCGGGCGCGGTGCTCGGCCGCATACTCGTAAACCTTGAAAAATCCGTCGCTTGGCAATGATCGCGAGGCGGTATGCTACCAAGAGGGCGCGCCGGTTGAACAGACAATCAACGCGGCAACGGACTGCGCGACGACAAAAGTTGGACGTATATGGGCAGTAGCAACAAGCAAAGCACGCCGGAATCGAAAATGGTCGAGCGCTCGGAAGAGCTCGTCGACCGTTTTCTCGATGCCATCTGGATGGAGCGCGGTCTGTCCAAGAACACGCTCGGCGCCTACCGCGCCGACCTGATGACGCTGGGCCGCGGGCTGTCGGAGCAAAAAAAGTCCATCGAGCAGGCCGACAAGGCCGACCTTCTGGACTTCATCGCCAAGCGCGTCGAATCGGGCGCAAAGCCGCGGTCGACGGCACGCCAGCTGTCGAGTTTCCGCCGCTTCTTCCGCTACATCATGCGGGAGGGTATGCGCGACAGCGATCCGACGGCCGACATCGAGATGCCGCGCATCGGCCGCTCGCTGCCGAAGACGCTGTCCGAGGAAGAGGTTGATTCGCTGCTTGCCGCACCGAATACCGACGAGCCGCTCGGTCACCGCGATCGCGCCATGCTGGAACTGCTGTATGCGACGGGGCTTCGTGTTTCCGAACTGATCAACCTCAGGCAGTCGCAGATCAATTTCAACCAGGGCGTGATGCGCATCGTCGGCAAGGGCGATCGCGAGCGCCTTATTCCGCTGACCGACGAATCGGTGCGCTGGCTCAAGGAATTCATCAACGGTCCGCGCATGGAGATCCTGCTCGAACGGCAGACGGAATTCCTGTTTCCGACGCGCCGCGGCGATCGCATGACGCGCCAGGCCTTCTGGCACATCATCAAGCGCTATGCCGAAAAAGCCAGTATCCGCAAGAAAATGTCACCGCACAGCCTGCGGCACGCGTTTGCGACCCATCTCCTGAACCGCGGGGCGGACCTGCGCGTCGTGCAGATGCTGCTCGGCCACAGCGACCTGTCGACGACGCAGATCTACACCCACGTCGCCCGCGAACGCCTCAAGGACCTGCACGGCGAACACCACCCGCGCGGCTGACGCGCGAATCGGGTGCAACAAAATGCCCTGTTCGAGGGTCTCTTTGTTACAATGCCGCGCCGCTGAAAGGACCTGACCCGATGAACCGTATTGCTGCCGCCGTTCTCCTCGCCACCCTGTCGTTGCTCGCAGCGCCGGTCCCGGCGCTGTCCGCCGACGATCCGCAGCTCGAGAAGGTGCGCGCAAAGGTGGCAGCCATGTTCGACATGATCGAGCCGCAGCACGTCAACAAGAGCCCGATCGACGGCTGGTACACCGTGCAGAAGGGCTCGATCGTCGCCTACATTTCAGCCGACGGCCGCTACCTGCTGCAGGGCGACCTGATCGACCTCGAGCTGCAGGTGAATCTCAGTGAGCAGAGCCGCTCCGACGCTCGCCACCAGCTCGTCGCGTCGCTCGAGGACGACGACACGATCCTGTTCTCGCCGGCCGAGATCAAGCACACGGTCACGATTTTCACCGACATCGACTGCACCTATTGCCGCAAGCTGCACAGCCAGATCGGCGAATACCTCGACGAGGGCATCGCCGTGCGCTACGTGCTGTACCCGCGCAATGGCCCGGCGTCGCGCGCCTGGAGCACGTCGGAAGACGTCTGGTGCTCCCGTGACCGCAACAACGCGCTGACGATGGCCAAGCTCGACCGCGAGTTCCAGACCGCGAAATGCGATGCCTCGATGGTGTCGAAGCACTACGTGCTGGGCCAGGACATCGGGCTGACGGGGACCCCGGCCATCGTGCTCGAGGACGGCACGCTGATCGGCGGTTACGTGCCGCCCGCCATGCTCAAGGCGCGCATCGAATCCGCGCTCAACTAGGGCCGATCCCGCCGATCAGGAGTGCGAGCGCCTGAGCTCGTGCACGTGCACGCCGCGGTTGCGGCCGCGGTCCTCGAAATACTTCTCGAGCGCGAACCGGCCGCTCTGGAAGGCGATCTCGCCCCACGGAATCTCGACTTCGGTAAACAGCGCGGATTCGAGCGTCTCGTCGCCGACGCCGTAATCGCCGACCAGTTTTCCCGTATAGAAAAGGTGTACCTGGCCGGCTTCCACGACGTCGACGCAGGCGAACAGGTGGCCGAGCTCGACCGTGGCGAGCGCCTCCTCGAGCGTCTCGCGGGCCGCACCGCCGGCGACGGTTTCGCCGAGCTCCATGAAGCCGGCCGGCACCGTCCACTTGCCGTAGCGGGGCTCGATGGCGCGCTTGCAGAGTAGGATCCGGCCGTTCCGCTCGGCGACGCAACCGACGACGATCAGCGGGTTGCGGTAGTGCACCCGCCCACAGTCGTCACAAATCGCCCGTTCGCGATTGTCGTCCTGCGGCACGCGGTAGCTGACCCGGCCGCCGCAGCTGGAGCAATACTTCATTATGTCGCCTGGTGTGGTGCCGGGAGGGGGAATCGAACCCCCACTCTGTCTCCAGAACCGGATTTTGAATCCGGCGCGTCTACCAGTTCCGCCATCCCGGCCTCGTTCGAGGGCGCACAGTATATTCGGGGTTTCGCCCCCGTGCGACCCTTTGCACGGGCAGGGCATCTAAGATGGCAGGTATGAGCAAGTTTGCCGACATCGACATCGATCCGGGCATCGTGAAGCGGGCCGCGGCGGGCGACGCTCGGGCACACGAGATCATTTACCGCGCCTATGCGGCGCCGGTGTACTCGATCTGCCTGCGCTTCACCAAGGTGCCGGCCCATGCGGAGGACCTGACGCAGGAGACGTTCATCGAGATCATGCGTTCGATCGCACAGTTCCGCGGTGAAGCGAAGCTCGGCAGCTGGGTTCGCCGCATTGCCGTAAGCAAGGCGTTGATGTTCCTGCGCTCGGCCTGGACCAAGCGCGGACAGTCGCTGGCGGACAACTGGCACGACGTCACCGAGGGCGACGCGTTGAGCCACGGCATTTCGCGACACCCGGACGACGCGATGGATCTCGACGCGGCGCTCGCGAGCCTGTCGGATGTCAGCCGGGCCGTGGTCTGGCTGCACGACGTGGAAGGTTTTACGCACAAGGAGATCGCCGGGTTCATGGGCAAGACGGAGAGCTTCTCGAAGTCGCAGCTGTCGCGCGCGTACCAGCGCCTGCGGCCGCTGCTCGAGGTACCCGACGACAGCAAGCAGGCCGAAGGGGCTGCGATCAGTTACTAGTAGCAGGAGTTACCACGGTATGAGCGGTAACAGGAAGGAAGACGAGATGATTTGTGCATTGACTGCGGACGAATACGCCGCGTTGCAAAACGGGCTGCGCGAGCTTACCGACACGGTGCCGCCGCGTGCTGTCTGGCGCCGTATCCGCGAGCAGGCCGAGGCCGAAGGGCTGCTGAAGGAGACGGTGCTGCAGCGGCGGACGACCTGGTATGCGGGTGTGGCCGTGGCTGCCGCCGCGCTGGTCGCGGCCATCATGCTGCCCGGCCTGCTGCGGCAGGCCGGCGAGCCGCTGACCGTCGTGCCCGAATCGATTGCGACCAGCCAGGAAATGCGCCTGACGACGCTGCAGGCGCTGATGACGGAATCGCGCGAACTCGAGAGCAACCTGCGCGCGCTGCCCGATGCGCCGCGCGTCACGCGCGCCAGTACGCTGGCCACGATTTCCGATCTCGAGGACCGCATCGCGTCCATCGATTTCCAGTTGAATGATCCGACGATCCAGATGACGGATGCGGATCGAGAACTGTTCTGGCGCGAGCGCGTCAGGTTGATGAAATCGCTGCTGCAGTTGCGCTATGCGCAGGCGCAACGGGCGGCATTCTAGGATTGAGGAGTAACACCGAATGAAAACTTGGAAAGTCATGATTCCTGCAGCGGCCGTCCTGTTGCTGGCGGGCCAGGCGGCTGCGCAGACGCAAGACGAGCGCCGGCGAGCGGAACAGGAAGCCGTGCGGGCCGAGGAGCAGATGCGGGCCACGGAGGCGCGGGAACTCGAGATGGACGAGAAACTGCGCCAGGCCGAGGAACGCATGGCCGCCGCGGCGCGGGAGATCGCCGAGATCACCGAAAAACGGCTGCCGCGAATGATCGAGATCGAGAAGCGCTATGCCTTGTCCAACAAGCCGATGCTCGGCGTCACGATCGAGACCAGCGACGAAGCGGGCCCGGTCGAGGGCGTCAAGATCCTGGGCGTCACGCCCGGCAGCGCGGCGGCGGAGGCGGGCCTGCGGTCGGGTGACATCCTGACTTCCGTCAACAGCGACGGACTCAGCGCCGACAGCTCCAAGGCGGCCAACGCGCGCCTGCTCGACTTCATGAAGGGCGTCGAGGAAGGCGACGTGCTCCGGGTCGAGTACCTGCGCGACGGCAAGGTCGGTTCGGTGGAGGTCGAACCGCGCATCATGACCAACAACTCGTTCGTCTGGATGAGCGGCGACGGGCCTCGCGAGTTCCGTTTCCCGGCCGCGCCGCCGGCGCCTGGCGCCGCCCGCCCGTTCGACATGCAGTTCGGTTTCCCCTGGGTTCACACCGGGCTCGGCCAACTCGAGCTCGTCGAGCTCAACGAGGGCCTGGGCCGCTACTTCGGCACCGACAAGGGACTGCTGGTGGTCAAGGCGCCGAAGTCCGACGCGATCGACATCCGCGACGGCGACGTCATCCAGAACATCGACGGGCGCGAGCCGAAAGATTCGCGGCATGCCATGCGTATCCTCGGGTCCTACCAGAGCGGCGAGAAGCTCAAGCTCGGCATCATGCGGGACAAGAAGAAGAGGACCGTCGAGATCGAGATCCCGGCCGACCACCGGGGCAGCCTGGACCGGTTCAGGTTCGAGGTGCGGCCGGCGTCGGCGCCCGCACCCGCGCCGGCCCCGCAGCCCGATGTCGCGCCGGCAGCAATCCTCGACCTGACCTCCTGAGTCCCGGAACGCCCTGACGGGCGGGAGTGTTCCGGGCGCGCAGGGTTTTGCTACCATGCGCGCCCATGTTCGCGTTCACGCACACATTCCGCTGGCTCATCCCGTTCGCCGCGCTGGGCATCGCCGCCTGTGTCGATGCCGACAAGACCCGGACGGAGCAAGCGCACACCGGCCTGCGAACGAGCGAGATCCTCGTGACCGCGGAGTCCGGCGAGCGGCTTGCGCAGAGACCGAATGTCGCTTTTGTCGACGGCGTGGCGGAAGGGACGGTCATCGAGATCTTCCCAAGCCGCCGCAAGCAGACGCTGCTCGGTATCGGGTCGTCCTTTACCGAATCCTCGGCCTTCGTGCTGGCCCACCTCGAACCCGGGGCGCGGGCCGAGGTCATGCGGCGCATCTTCAGCGAGGAAGGCGCCAATTTCTCAATGGCCCGCACGCCGATCGGATCGACGGACTTTTCGGTAGAAGGCAAGTATTCGTATGCCGACGTAGCGGGCGATACGGAGTTGCAACACTTCTCGATCGCCGTGGATGCCGACGGTTTCGCGACAAGCCGCTACCCGGGAATCAGGGACGAGTCCTATGACCTGTTGCCGATGATCAGGGAGGCGCTGGCGATCAAGGGCGCACAGCAGGACGGCGATTTGCGCATCGTCGCGTCGGCCTGGACCGCGCCGCCCTGGATGAAGGACATCGAGGACTGGTATTCCCTGTCGGACTGGGAAAAAGGCATCGAAGGCACAGGGGGCAGGCTGAAAGACGAGCATGTCCCGACCTACGCCGAGTACCTGGTGCGGTATCTCGATGCCTATGCGGCAGAAGGCGTCGACATCTGGGGCCTGACCCCGGTCAATGAGCCGCACGGCAACAGCGGCAGCTGGGAGAGCATGCATTTCACTGCCGAGACACAGAACGCGTTCATCAAGCACCACCTCGGTCCTGCGCTGCATGCGAGCGGGCACGAGGACGTCCGCTTGCTGATCTACGACCAGAACCGGGATCACCTCGAGCACTGGACCGACGTCATTCTCGCCGATCCTGAAACGGCGCCGTATGTCTACGGCACCGCGGTGCACTGGTATTCGAGCACCTACAAGGTGTACGAAGACGCCATCGAGCGCGTGCGCAAAAAGTTTCCCGAATTCGCGATCATCCACACCGAGGGAACGATCGACGATCTCGGCAAGCCGGCGCCCGGCGGCGTCACCGATCCCGAGCGTTTCACGGAGACCGGCTGGTTCGGCAACGACGCGTTCTGGTGGAACGCGAATGCGACCGACTGGGCCTATTCGGCAACGTGGGCTCCCAACGCCGAGGACCATCCCGTGTACACGCCGGTGCATCGTTATGCCCGCAACATCATCGTGAGCCTCGATCACGGCATGGCGGGATGGATCGACTGGAACGTCGTCCTGGACAGCAGCGGCGGCCCGAATCACGTCGGCAACTTCTGCGGCGCGCCCATCATGATCGACACCGACGCTGGCGAAATCTACTACACGCCGGTGTACTGGGTCCTGGCGCAACTGAGCCGTACGATCCGGCCCGGCGACACGGCCGTCGCGACCGAGCGCCGGCTCGACGGTCTCGATCCGGATGCGCTGCATGCCAGTGCCGCGGTCAACAACGACGGCATGCTGAGCGTTCAACTGCTGAACACGACGAAGAAGCCGATCCGCTTCAGTCTGCAGATCGGTCCGCGGTACGCACAGGTCGACATGCCCGCCAATGCCGTGCAGACGGTCAGGATCCGGCTGCCACAGGATTGACCGGCGGCGCGGCAGACCCTGCGCTATCATGCGCGCCCATGCTGATCTCCGACTTCGACTACGCACTCCCGCAGGAACTCATCGCGCGCTACCCGGCGGCCGACCGGCGCGGCAGTCGCCTGCTGGCCGTCGACGACGGCCTGCGGGATCTCGGCTTTGCCGAGCTGACGAGTCTGCTGCGGGCGGGCGACCTGCTGGTCTTCAACGACACGCGCGTCATCCGCGCGCGGCTCGCAGCGCAGAAAGACACGGGCGGCAAGGCCGAAATCCTGGTCGAACGCATCGAGAACGAGCGCGTGGCGCTGGCGATGGTACGGGCGAGCAAGTCGCCGAAGCCGGGCTCGCGCCTGCTGCTCGGCGGCGGCGTCGAGGCCGTCGTCGCGGCGCGGGACGACGACCTGTTCCTGCTCGAGTTTTCGACTGCGATACCGGCCTTTCTCGAGGCGCACGGCGCCGTGCCCTTGCCGCCCTACCTCGAACGCGAAGCCGACGAGTCGGACGTCGAGCGCTACCAGACGGTGTATGCCCGGGATCCGGGGGCCGTCGCCGCGCCGACAGCCGGACTGCATTTCGACGAGGCGATGCTCGAGGAGACGCTGGCCATGGGCGTGCGCCACGCCCACGTGACATTGCATGTCGGCGCCGGCACGTTCCAGAGCCTGCGCGAGGAGCACATCGAGCAGAATCGCCTGCACGCCGAGCGCGTGCACGTAAACGACGCCTGCGTCGACGCCGTGCACGCAACGCGCGCCGCCGGCGGGCGCGTGATTGCCGTCGGTACGACGTCGGTGCGGTCGCTGGAGTGCGCCTCGGCGTCAGGCACATTACAGCCTTTCAGCGGCGAGACCGATCTCTTCATTACGCCGGGCTACGCGTTCCGCTCGGTCGACGCCATGATCACGAATTTCCACCTGCCGCAGTCGTCGCTCCTGATGCTGGTCGCCGCCTTCGCAGGTCGGCAGCGCATACTCGGTGCTTACGCGCACGCCGTTCGTGAGAAATACCGCTTCTTCAGTTACGGTGACGCGATGTTCCTGACGCCGGGCGAAGACGCATGAGATTCTCGGTCCAGCATTTGGCCGGGCCGGCGCGCGTCGGCGAGCTGGAGTTCCGGCGCGGCACGGTGCGCACGCCGGCGTTCATGCCGGTCGGCACGTACGGCACCGTCAAGAGCGTGACGCCCGAAGAGGTCGCCGCCGACGGTGCCGACATCATTCTCGGCAATACGTTTCACCTGATGCTGCGTCCGGGCACCGACGTAATCCGCAAGCACGGCGGCCTGCACGAGTTCATGAACTGGCGCGGCCCGATCCTGACCGACTCGGGCGGTTTCCAGGTGTTTTCGCTTGCTGCCATGCGCAAGCTCAGCGAGGAGGGCGTCCGGTTCCAGTCTCCCGTCAACGGCGACACGGTCGTGCTGACGCCGGAGCGGTCAATGGAAGTGCAGCACGACCTCGACGCCGACGTCACGATGATTTTCGACGAGTGCACGCCGTACCCGGCCACCGAACGCGACGCGCGCGAGTCGATGGCGCTGTCGTTGCGCTGGGCCGCGCGCAGCCGCGTGCGCTTCGATGAACTCAAGAGCGAGGAACCGGGGCGCGGCGAAGCGCTGTTCGGTATCGTGCAGGGCGGCATGTTCGGCGCGCTGCGGGCCGAGTCGCTTGCGGGCCTGACCGACATCGGTTTCGATGGCTACGCGATCGGCGGTCTCGCGGTCGGGGAGCCCGAGGACGAGCGCCTCGCCGTGCTCGACGATCTCCTGCCGCACATGCCCGAGGCTGCGCCACGCTACCTGATGGGCGTCGGCACGCCGGTCGATATCGCGGAGGCGGTGTCGCGCGGCGTCGACATGTTCGATTGCGTGATCCCGACGCGGCATGCGCGCAACGGCCAGCTGTTCACGTCACGCGGCAACGTCAAGTTCCGCCACGCCCGATACGCCGACGACACGTCGCCGCCCGACCCGGACTGCGGCTGTTACACCTGCCGGCACTACAGCCTCGCCTACCTGCGCCACCTCGCGAAATGCGGCGAGATCCTCGGGCCGCGCCTCGCAACGATGCATAATCTCCATTATTATCAGCAACTTATGAAACGCCTGCGCGAGGCGATCCGGACCGCGACGCTGCCGGACTTCGTCCGCGGTCTGCGCGAGGTGTACGCGCAGGAAGGCTGATGCGTGCGGCCGGGCTTGGGTTATTTCCGGTCGCCCCCATCTGCAAACCTTGTGCCATAATACCGCGCTGATTTACCCCGGGACCTGTCATGGACTTCTTCATTCAGAACGCACACGCGCAGCAGGCTGCGCAACAGGGTGACGGCACCAGCTTCATCATCATGATGGTGCTGATGTTTGCCGCTTTCTATTTCCTTCTCATTCGTCCGCAGCAAAAAAAGCAAAAGCAGCACCAGGAACTCGTGGCCGGCCTGAGCGTCGGTGACGAAGTACTGACCGCGGGCGGCATTCTCGGCGTCATCACGGGCGTCAGCGAGCACTACGCCGTTGTTCGCATCAGCGACAACACGGAGATCAAGGTCCAGAAGCAGAGCATCTCCATGGTCGTACCGAAAGGCACGTACGACGAAGCATGAACAAGTACCCTGCCTGGCTGAACGCCCTGGTTCTCGCCATCCTGCTGGCGGGCTGTCTGTTCGCGCTGCCGAATCTGTACGGCAGCGTCGGGGCCGTACAGATCGCGACCAATGACGGTTCGCCGTTCGAGGAGCAGGCGCTCGACGAGTTCGTGCGCGTGGTGGAAAACGCCGGCGTGACGCCGGAGGCGGCCTACATCCAGGACGGTCGCGCCGTGATTCGCTTCGATTCGTCCGAAGACCAGCAGAAGGCCGGCGAGCGTCTGCGCTCGGCGTATTCGCGCGAAGCCAACGTGGCGACGACGCTGACGCCGAAGCTGCCGGCCTGGGTGCGCAACCTCGGCCTGAACCCGATGAGTCTCGGCCTCGATCTGCGCGGCGGCGTTTACGTGCTGCTCGAAGTCGACATGGAGACGGCGATCGAAGGGCGGCTCAAGGGCTACCAGCAGGATTTCGATGATCGTCTGCGCGAGGCACGCATTCGTCATCGCGTCGATCTCGACGGCGAGACGATCACGGTGCGCCTGACCGGTCCCGAAGACCTCGACGCGGCGCGCGAGATCGTGCGGCGCGCGGACCAGGACGTCCTGGTGTCGGACGGCGCCGACGGCAAGTCGCTGACCGTCCGCATGAGCGAGACACAGATCAAGGCGCGCCAGGACTTTGCGATCGAACAGAACCTGACGACGCTGCGCAACCGCGTCAACCAGCTCGGCGTGGCCGAGCCGCTGGTGCAGCGGCAGGGTGTGGACCGCATCGTCGTGCAGTTGCCCGGCGTGCAGGACCCCAACCAGCTGCGGCGCATCCTCACGGCGACGGCGACGCTCGAGTTCCGGCTCGTCGACACGACCGGCGACGAGCCCGGCTCGCGGCGCTATCCGGGCCGCGGCAACGAAGCGCCGCAGATCCTGAAACGCTCGGTCGTCGCGTCGGGCGACCAGATCATCGATGCGAGGGCCGGTTATTCCGAAGGGCAGCCGGCCGTGTTCATAACGCTCGATTCGGCCGGTGGCGAGCGCATGCTCGAGACGACGATGAACAATCTCAACAAGCCGATGTCCTCGGTGTTCATCGAGACGCGCCGCGAAACCGTGATGGTCGACGGCGTCGAGGAGCAGCGCACGGTGAAGACCGAGGAGATCGTGAACACGGCGACCATCCGCGGCGTCTTCAAGAACAGTTTCCAGATCACGGGACTGTCGCCCATCGAGGCGCACGATCTCGCGCTGCTGCTGCGCGCCGGCGCGCTGGCGGCGCCGGTCTACCCGATCGACGAACGTACGATCGGGCCGAGCCTGGGCCACGACAACATCGAGCGCGGTTTCAACGCGATCAAGATCGGTTTCTTCGCTGTCATTATCTTCATGGCGATCTACTACCGCGCATTCGGCCTCGTCGCCGACGTCGCGCTGCTGTCGAATCTCGTGTTCATCGTGGCGCTGCTGTCGATTCTCGGCGCGTCGCTGACGCTGCCGGGCATGGCGGGCATCGTGCTGACGGTCGGCATGGCCGTGGACGCGAACGTGCTCATTTTCGAACGCATACGCGAGGAGCTGGCCGCGGGTGCCTCGCCGCAGGCGGCGATCGATTCGGGATACGGCAAGGCGTTGAGTTCGATCACGGACGCCAACGTCACGACGCTGATTGCCGCGGTGGTCCTGTTCGCGCTCGGCACGGGCCCGATCAAGGGTTTCGCGATCACGCTGCTGCTCGGCATCATCACGTCGATGTTCACAGCGATCGTCGGAACGCGTGCCATCGTCAATCTCGTGTTCGGCGGCCGCAAGCTGCAGTCGTTGCCGGTGTAGGGGTTCGCCATGAGACTCATCAAGGACAAGACCAGCATCGATTTCCTGAGCCCGGGGCGGCGCAAGGTGGCGCTCGCGATTTCGGCGCTGCTGGTGATCGTGTCGTTCGCTTCGCTGTACCAGCGCGGCCTCGAGTTCGGTATCGATTTCACGGGCGGCGTGCTGCTCGAGGTCGGCTATGACCAGCCCGCCGATCTCGAGGCGATTCGCGGCAATCTTGCGGCAGCCGGCTTCGAGGACGCCCAGGTGCAATTGTTCGGGCGGGAGACCGACGTGCTCGTGCGTCTGCCGCCACAGGGCGACACGTCGGAGATCGTGCGCCAGCGCCTGCAGGACACGCTGGCTGCCAACGGTCAGGAGATCGACTTGCGCCGTGTCGAGACCGTCAGCGCGCAGGTCGGCAGTGAGCTGGCCGAGAAAGGCGCACTGGCCATGGTCGTGGCACTGCTCATGATCTTCGTCTACGTAATGATTCGCTTCCAGTGGAAATTCTCGGCCGGTGCCGTCGCGGCACTGGCGCACGACGCCATCGTTACGGTCGGCTTCTTTTCCATTTTCGGCCTGCCGTTCGACCTGACCGTCGTGGCTGCCGTGCTCGCCGTGATCGGCTACTCGCTCAACGACACCGTCGTGGCGTTCGACCGGATTCGAGAGAATTTCCTGAACCTGCGCGGCGTATCGGCCGAAGAAGCGATGAACATCTCGATCAACGAGATGCTCGCGCGAACCCTGATCACGGGATTGACGACGTTACTCGTGCTCGTGGCGCTGCTGATGCTCGGCGGCGAGTCGATCGCGCCGTTCTCGATCGCGCTGATCGTCGGCATCATTGTCGGCACCTACTCGTCGATCTACACGGCGAGCGCCACCGCGCTCATACTCGACGTCAACCCGCAGGACCTGATCGAGCCGATCAAGGACCCGGAGCTGATCGACGATCTGCCGTAGTCCGCTTAACCGAGGATTGCCTTGATCTCGTGGGCGCAAAGGCGCGCCAGGCCGGCGTAGATCCGGGGAGTGCCGCAGAGGACGTGGCCGGTGTCGAGGTAGTTCTCGCTGCCGTCGAGACCGCTGACGATGCCGCCGGCTTCGCGAATGATCAGGGATCCCGCGGCGAGATCCCACGGCTTGAGGCCGGTCTCCCAGAAGCCGTCGAGGCGCCCGGCCGCGACGTAACAGAGGTCGAGCGCGGCCGCGCCCGGCCGCCGCACACCGGCCGTGCTGCGGACGACCTTGCCGAGCATCTCGAGGTACGGCCCGATGTCCATGTCGGCCTGGCGGAACGGGAAGCCCGTGCCGATCAGTGCGTGCGAGAGGTCCGTGCGGCCGCTGACCCGGATCTTGCGGTCGTCGAGCGTCGCGCCGTCGCCGCGCGCCGCCGCGAACAGCTCCTGGCGCATCGGGTCGTAGACCGCGGCGGCCTCGGTGCGGCCCTTGATCTGAACGCCGACCGACACGCAGAACTGCGGGAAGCCGTGCAGGAAGTTGGTCGTGCCGTCCAGCGGATCGATGATCCAGACCGTGTCGGACTCGCCCTGTCCACCGGATTCCTCGGCGAGGATGGCGTGATCGGGATAGTGCTTGTGAATGACCTGGATGACGGCGGCTTCCGCGGCGCGGTCCGCCTCACTGACGAAATCGTTGTGGCCCTTCTTCTCGACCTTGAGGCGATCGAGCTGCTTGAGGTGCCGCATGAGGACATTGCCCCCGCGCCGCGCGGCCATGACGGCCACATTCTGTAATGCGTTCATCCAACGATTCCGTCACTGTGAAAGAGCTGCGCGGCCTGTCCGTCCGGGCCGCCGGGGCGGTAGAATACCGAACTTTGTCTGCCATGTCCCAGCGCAATGTCGATACGCATCGTCCTCGTCGGAACCACGCACCCCGGTAACATCGGGGCCGTTGCGCGCGCCATGAAAAACATGGGCCTCGGCGACCTCCGCCTCGTTCGGCCGAAGTACTTCCCGCACGAGGATGCGACCGCGCGGGCCTCCGGTGCGTCCGATATTCTCGAGCGCGCCGTCGTTACCGAGACGCTGGCCGAAGCGCTGACCGACTGCGTCTACGTGGCCGGCGCGAGTGCGCGCTCGCGCACCATCAACTGGCCCTGCATGGGACCGCGCGACTGCGCCGAGCGGCTCGTCCGCGAGAGCGCCAACGGGACGGTTGCGTGCGTGTTCGGGCCCGAGAAGACGGGCCTGCACAATGACGACCTCGACCTGTGCCATACG
>JBFGYM010000014.1:0-18541 GCA_041587435.1 Woeseiaceae bacterium | reverse complement strand
TCAGGCGCACGCGCATCGGGGCTTTCGTCGCTCGCCGTAATCGAGACCCTGGCCGGCTCGTCCGTGCCGCCGGCGCCGCTGAGCAACATGATCAGGTACTTCACGAGCAGGGCCACCCGATCCGGGTCACCGGTGATCCACGGCGTGCGCCGCAAGTCCCGGGCCGGCGCGACGGTCAGGCGCATCCGGCTGTCGCCTGACAGCAGGTCTCCGGCCTCCGCCAGTTCGCGCAGCAGCTCGGTCCGCCGGCCAGTCGATGTCGCGGGATTCGACCCCTGGTGCAGCCGGGACGCGATAGACCGCAGCTCCTGCGCGAAACCCTCGACGATGGCGGCACTGGCGGCAATCTGTGGATGGTCGGCACCGAGTCGCCGTAGCTTGTCCACCTCGAAGTTCAGCACCATGACCAGGTTGTTGCAATCATGCTGGTAGGCCCTCGACAGCGCGTACAGCGCAACGTCGAGTTCGAGCCGGCCGAGACGGCGCAGGCGGCGCTCCCGCAGCCGCACGCGGGCGAATCGGCGCATGCAGCCGTATACGCCGAGTCCCGCAAGCAGGGACCCACCGACAATCGCGACGAGAGTCCAGTTGATCATGGTAAGCGATGTCCTGCCCTGATCCGCCCGGTTCCGGGTGATTGTAGCCCAACGCTCAAGTTCGCCTCATTCTCACCGATACAGGTATCATCATGAAACGCGTCCTGATCATCGACGATAGTGTCGCGATTCTCCGCACACTGAAGCTGGGCATCGAGCGAGCAGGCTACGACGTATCCACTGCATCTGATGGCAACGATGCGTTGGAAAAGCTCCATGTGCAACACCCCGACTTCATGGTCACCGACATCGAGATGCCACGGATGACCGGCAAGGAACTGTGCCTGGAGATCGAGAAAGTTTTTCCCGACAGGGTTTTTCCGATCGTCGTGCTGACATCGAGCACCGATCCCGGGCACCGTCAATGGGCCCAGGAAATTCGCGACACGATCTTCATGGAAAAGCCCGTCAGCATGCGCAAGCTGGTGTCGTACATGGACCGACGCCTTGACGGCTGCGCATAGCACCCGGCGTCGAGCTGCCCGCGCTACACCATCCCCACAATCACCGCGACGAGTGCCCAGATCATTAACACGGCGGACGGGACGAACGACAGCGTAAAGCCGATATCGCGCGACGAGGGATCCCTCAGGTACGCACTGCGATAGATGAAGCGCCCGACAATGTAGACCATGCCGATGATGGCGCCCCAGTACGCGTTGGCATACAGCGCGTGAATCCACAGCGCCGGCAGGAACACGACGAGTTGCTCCAACGTGTTCATGTGCACGCGATTCATGCGCTCGAATTCCGGGTGCCCGGTCATCGCCGGGGCCTTGACCTCGTGCTTGCCACGCATCGACCCGACCTGGACGCCGAACAGCACGAACTGCGCAAGCGCAAGAAATGTAACAATCACGGTTGCTTCCATCGCGGTCCCCTCTTGTTGCTATGATCTGACGAATGACCATCGCCAGTGATACCGTGCGGGACTCGCTCGTTACCGAGATCTTCGGGTTTCGGCGCCACGAGTTCGGCGCGGCTGCATGGTCGTTTGCCTATTTCTTCTGCATTCTCTGTTCTTACTACCTCATTCGCCCCGTACGCGAGATGATGGGCGTCGGCAGCGGCCCCAACACCATACCCTATTTGTTCATCGGTACGTTCCTCGCGATGATGATCGCGTCACCGATCTTTGGACTGATTGCCTCGCGCTATCCTCGCCGATCTTTCCTCCCCTGGGTCTACCTGTTCTTCATCTCCAACATCCTGGTTTTCTGGTTCGTGTTCTCGCAGGCACGTGGCTCGGGCGAGGACTACGTCTGGCTCGGCCGCGCTTTCTTCGTGTGGCTCAGCGTGTTCAACCTGTTCGTCGTCTCGGTGTTCTGGAGCTTCATGGCAGACATCTGGACGCGGGAACAGGGGCGCAGGCTGTTCGGTTTCATCACCGCGGGCGGCAGCATCGGCGCGCTGCTCGGCGGAACCGTCACCAGCGCCCTCGTGACGACGATCGGATTTCAGAACCTGTTTCCGATCTCTGCGACGGTCCTGTTCCTCGGCGTCCTGTGTATCGGGCGACTCAAGCAATGGGTGCACGACGAGCACGAGGACGAAATCGACAAGACGGTCGAAAGCGAAAAACCCCTGGGCGGCAATCCCTTCGCCGGCATCACGCACCTGTTCTCGTCGAAGTTCTTCCTGGCGATCGCCGCGAAATCGATCATCGCGAGCCTGCTGGGCACGGCGCTCTACATGTTCGCCGCGGAACTCGTCGCGGATGCCATCCCCGGCGACGACCAGCGCACGCAGTTCTTCTCCAACATGAACAATGCGCAGAATCTGCTCGCATTGCTCTTCCAGTTGTTTGTCGTCAAACAGGTCGTCGTTCGCTTCGGAGTCGGCCGATCGCTCGCGCTGTTCCCCGTATTTTCGATCGTTGGCTTCGCCATCCTCGCTTTCGATCCCACGCTGATGGCCGTCGCGGTGCTCACCGTCGGTCGCCGCGCACTGGGGTTCGGTTTCGCCAAGCCGTCGACGGACATGCTGTATTCGGTCGTTACGCCGGAAGAAAAATACAAGACCAAGAATTTCATCGACACGGCCATCTACCGAGGCGGCGACGTTGTGGGAACCTGGACAATTCGGTTGTTCCAGGTGCTGGGCATGGGCATGTCCGCAATATCCGCACTCATGGTCCCGTTTGCCCTTGCGTCCGCCGTGTTGTCGCTGTGGCTCGGCCGGGATTACAAGACTCGGGCCAAATCGCTGGCTGAGAGAGGTGTGCAATGAACGACTGGACCCGAAGAGACGTACTCGCCGCGGGCACGGCCCTCGGGGTACTGCCCGGCCTCGCCTTCGGTAGGGAGGAAAGCATGCTGACACGACCGATTCCGGCGACCGGCGAGCGGCTGCCCGTGATCGGGCTCGGCACCTACGACGTGTTCGACGTCGACAGCTCGGCCGCCGCGATCGCGACGCGCAAGGACATCGTCGAGCGGCTCGTCGCGGCGGGCGGCAGCCTCCTCGACACGTCCCCCATGTACAACCGCTCGGAGAAAGTCATCGGCGACGTTGTCGACGCGGGCGTTGCGCGCGACAAGCTGTTTCTCGCGACCAAGGTATGGACCGACGGCCTGGAGGCCGGCGCCAGGCAAATGCAGCGCTCGGCGGATCTGATGAACACCGACGTCATCGACCTGATGCAGGTCCACAACCTGCGCGACACGGCCGTTCACACAGAAACCATACGTGCGTGGCAACAGGACGGGCGCATCCGTTACAGCGGCCTCACGCACTACACGGCCGGCGCACACGACGCGTTGATGCGCGAAATGAAGAGATTCAAGCCGCAGTTCATCCAGATCAACTATTCCCTCGGCGAGCGCGAAGCCGAGGAAGCCGTCCTGCCGCTGGCACAGGACCTGGGAATTGCCGTGCTGATCAATCGCCCGTTCCAGGCCGGCCGCCTGTTCCGCGCCGTCGCCGGCCGGGAGTTGCCCGGCTTCGCGCGCGACTTCGCGGCCAGCTGGGGACAGTTCTTTCTCAAGTTCATCATCAGCCACCCGGCCGTCACCTGTGTCATCCCGGCGACGAGCAAGCCGCATCACATGGCAGACAACCTGGGCGCCGGATTCGGTACCCTGCCGGACTCCGCCACGCGCCAACGAATGGCCGAGTATTTCGCGAGCCTGTGACGAGATGAAGAACACCGGACTGATTCGTCGCCTAGCGGCCATCGCCTACGATGCGCTGCTGGTGGGTGCGTTGCTGTTCCTCGCGACGCTGCCTTTCATCGCCGCGCGCGGCGGTGAACCTGTCGAAATCGGGGACAACACGGCTTATCGCATCGTGCTCGTTATCGTCATCTACGCCTTCTTCGTCGGATTCTGGACACGATCGGGACGCACGCTGGGCATGCAATCCTGGGGACTGCAGCTCGAAACCATGGACGGTGAGAGACCGACTTTCGCGACGGCCAGCGTGCGCTTCGTCGCGGCGCTGCTGTCATGGGCGCCGCTGGGGCTCGGGTTCCTGTGGCAACTCTGGGACAGGGACAAGCTGGCCTGGCACGACCGCATCAGCGGCACGCGCCTCGTGCATTACCCGAAACCGAAAAAATCGAAATCCTAGCGGATGCGCGCCAGCGCGATCGCCGTCAGCGAGCACAGCACCAGGAACGGCAGCCAGTTGACGATTGCAGGATTCAGGTTGAACACCTGCCCCGAGTTGGCCAGCGTCTCGCTCGCCAGGTAGTAGGACAGTCCGATCACGACGCCGATCATCAGCCGCCCTCCTGCCCCGCCGCTGCGCAGGGACCCGAACACGAAGGCGAGTGACAGCACGGGCATGACGAGCACCGTCAGCGTTCGCGACGCCCGGTACCAGATCTCCGCCTCGTACTGCGACGCATCGAGGTTGTTGCGCTTCAGGTAATCGATGTACACCAGCAGTCCGCGGGCCGACAGGCTGAGCGGCTTCGCCAGCGAACTGCCGAGCAGCTCCGCGTTGACCTCGAACGACTCGACGGCCACCGACGACTCGACCACCTGGACACCGTCGTCGCGGAATCTCGTTTCGCGCAGGTTTTCGAGCACCCAGTTGTCCTCGTCGTCGAGCCCGGAGTTCTCCGCCTGCGCGATCGACGCCAGCTCGTTGTCCTCGTTGAAACGAAACAGGTAGATCGTGCCGAACTCGAACTCGGAATTGACCCGCTCGAGGTTAAGGTAGACCGGACCGTCCTTGACCCACGCTTCGTTGCCGAAATTCTCGTCTTTCTGGTAGCGCGCCTCGACGCGCATGTCGCGTGCGTAGAAGTCGAGCGGCGGCCCGATGAACTCGCCGAGCAGTCCCGTAAAGACGAGCAGCACCGCGCCGGTCACCGCGACCATGGCGGCGAGACGGCCCACCGACAAACCCGCCGAGCGCATCACGATGATCTCGCTGTTGGCGGCGAGGCCGCCCAGTCCGAGCAACGAACCGATCAGCGCGGCGACCGGCAGCATCTCGAACGCGAGGTTCGGCAGGCGCAGCGCCGAGAAGAGTATCGCCTGCGGCGTCTGGTAATCGCCTTGCAGGTCATCGAGCTCGGCGATGAATTCGAACAGCCCCGCGAGCGCCAGCAACACGACGAGCACGAGGGCCGTGCTCGCGAGTATCGTGCGCATCATGTACAGGCTGAGCAGGTTCAGCGGAAAATCCTCCGGTGCCAGCCGTTCTGCAACGCGAGCAGGCCGAATGTCAGCAGCAGCATGCAGCCGTGCACCCACCACATGCCGAGCAGCGGCGAAATCGTCGCCTCTTCCGTCCACGCCTTGGACGCACTCAGCAGGTTGAAGTAAATGATGAACACGAGCAGCCCGATCGCGATGCGCGCATAGCGGCCTTCGCGCGGCCGGCTGCGCGCCAGCGGCACGGCGAGGAACGCCAGCAGCACCGTCGAAATCGGCACACTGAGGCGCCACTGCTGTTCAGCGATCAGCTCCGGGTCGTTCGAGCCGAGGAGGTCTGCAAACCGCATCGCCCGCGGTCTCGGATCCGGCGTGCGCAGGCTGGGCAGGCGGTAGGGTATGCCGTGTTCCAGGAACTCGACGACGCGGAACCGGGCCGTTCCGGGCACGCCCTCGTAGCGCCGTCCCTCGTGCAGCACGAGGAGCCGCGTATCCGGGTCCTCGGACTCGACCTGCTCGCCGCGCCGGGCGACCACGACCTCCACCACGTCCCCCTCGAGGCGCCGCTCCAGGAAGACCTTCTCCATGAACCCGTCGGGCGTCACCCGTTCGCCGTAAACGACGGCGCGATCAGGCCCGAACACCGTGAAACGGCCGGGTTCGATGCTGTTCAGGTCGGCTTCCCGGCGGGCTTCGGCACTGATGCGCTCGATCGTCGTCAGGGCCCTCGGCGTGCCTTCGATGGCCAGCCACGCCACGCCGAGCGCCAGCGGCACCAGCAGCCACAGCAGCGGCCGGTAAATGCCCGACTGGCCGACGCGGCAGGCCATCATCGCGGGCATCTCGCTGTCCCGGTACAGGCGGCCGAGCGCCAGCATGATGGCGAGAAACAGGCCGATCGGCACGAGAATCGTCAGGTATTGCGCCGCCGACAGCCCGATCACGTCAAACGCGGCGTTCTTCGGCAGTTTGCCCTTGGCCACGTCGCCGAGTACCCGCGCAAACTGGTTCGTCAGCAGGATCATCAGCAACACCATCGTGACGCCCAGCCAGGACGTGGCGATTTCGCGAAAGATGTAGCGATCGAGGATGCGGTTCACGGATCGGGAATGACGTAGCTGCGGTAAGCCGAAACGGTTAGACTACCCGATTGTTTTGTCCCTGACAGCCCTGAAAAACAACAAGGCCACAAAGGATTTATGAAATATTTCACGACCACGAGTAACGCCGCGCGGCGTGCCGTCGACTGTGTCATTGTGGGGGTCTACACCCGCGGCAAACTCGGCGCCGGCGCGACCGACATCGACGCAGCGAGCGGCGGACGCCTGAAGGCACTGATCAAATCGGGCGACCTGCCGACGGCACCCGGACGCTGCGTCGTCCTCACCGGCCTGCCGGGCGTGCGGGCCGCGCGTGTCGCCGTCGCGGGTCTCGGCAAGGCCGCCAAGCTCGACGGCAAGGTCTTTCGCAAAGCCGTGGGCGCGGCCATCCACGCGCTCGACGGCAGCAAGACGAAGACGGCCCTGAATACACTCACGCTCGAACCGGTCGCCGGATCCAGCCCGTATTACCTCGCCCGCTACTCGGTCGAGGCGATGGGCGACGTGCTGTATCGCTTCACGGAAATGAAAAGCGGGCGCAAGAAGAAACCGCTGTCACTGACCTCGTACGGGCATTCCATCGCGACACGCGGCGACGCGGCCCGGTCGATGCGCGGCGCCGAGCATGGCGACGGCATCGCGCAAGGCGTGCGCCTTGCGAAAGACCTCGGCAACCTGCCGGCCAATGTCTGCACGCCGGGTTACCTCGCTCGGGTGGCGAGGAAGCTCGCCTCGGGCAACGGCCGCCTGACGACGCAGATCCTGGGCGAAGCCCAGATGAAGCGTCTCGGCATGGGCTCGCTGCTCTCGGTCACGGCGGGCACCAAAGAACCCGCCAAGCTGATCGTGATGAAATACAAGGGCGCAGGGAACGCAGCGCCCATCGTGCTCGTCGGCAAGGGCGTCACGTTCGACACCGGCGGCATCTCGCTGAAGCCGGGGCCGGCCATGGACGAAATGAAATTCGACATGTGCGGCGCGGCGGGCGTCATCGGCACGATGGCGGCCGTCGCCGCGATGAAACTTCCGATTAACCTCAACGTCGTCGTACCGGCCGTCGAGAACATGCCGAGCGGGGAAGCAACCAAGCCCGGCGACATCGTCAAGAGCATGTCGGGAAAGACCATCGAGGTCCTCAATACCGACGCCGAGGGCCGCCTCATTCTCTGCGACGCCCTGACCTACTCACGCCGGTTCAAGCCCGACACCATCATCGACGTGGCCACGCTCACCGGCGCCTGCGTCATTGCGCTCGGCGCACACCGCACCGCCATCATGAGCAACAGCGACGACTTGCGGAACGAGATCTACGCAGCCGGCGAAACCGCCGGCGACAACGGCTGGCCGATGCCGCTCGGCGACGAGTACGCCGCGCAGCTCAAGAGCAACTTCGCCGACCTGGCCAATATCGGCGGGCCGGGTGGCGGTGCCGTGACGGCCGGTTGTTTCCTCGGCAAGTTCACGGACGGGCTCAACTGGGCGCACCTCGACATCGCGGGCACGGCCTGGAAATCGGGCCTCAAGAAAGGCGCGACCGGCCGGCCGGTGCCGATGCTGTCGCAGCTGCTCCTCGAGCGTTGCGGCGCCCTGCCCTGACCGTGTCGCGCGTCGATTTCTACGTTCTCGCGCAAGGTGACGAGCGCGCCCGGCAGGTACTGGCCTGCAAGCTGGCCGAAAAGGCCTGGCGCCTCGACAACACCGTCTACATCCATGCCCCGAGCCGGGCGGACGCGGAACGCCTCGACGAACTGATGTGGACGTTTCGCGACGGCAGCTTCGTGCCGCACGGGCTCGCCGGGCGCAATGACGGCACCGAAGATTCGCCGATCATGATCGGCAGCGGTGACGGCGACGCGATCACTCGCGACCTCCTGATCAATCTTTGCGACGAGATCCCGGCATTTGCGAAGGGTTTTCCCCGCGTGGCCGAGCTTGTAACCTCCGACGAACACAGCCGGCAACTGAGCCGCAGGCGCTATGCGGCGTACCGCGACCAGGGCCACGAATTGAACACGCACAAACTCTGATGGACAAATCCTACCGCCCCGAAGACATCGAACAGCGGATCTATGCCCGCTGGGAAGAGAACGGCTGGTTCGCCCCGCAGGGCGACGGCGCGCCGTACTGCATCATGATCCCGCCGCCGAACGTGACGGGCACGCTGCACATGGGCCACGCGTTCCAGGACACCATCATGGACGCATTGACACGCTATCACCGCATGCGCGGCCATCGCGCCCTGTGGCAGCCGGGCATGGACCACGCTGGCATCGCCACGCAGATGGTCGTCGAGCGCCTGCTGAATGCCGAGGGCAAGACCAAGCACGACCTCGGCCGCGAGCAATTCATCGAGCGCGTCTGGCAATGGAAGGAGGAGTCCGGCGGCCAGATTGCACAGCAGACCCGGCGCCTCGGCGCGTCCGTGGACTGGAGCCGCGACCGTTTCACGATGGACGAGGGATGCTCCGCCGCCGTTAGAAAAGTCTTCATCGACCTTTACGAGGAAGGCCTCATCTACCGCGGCAAGCGCCTCGTCAACTGGGACCCGGTCCTGCACACTGCGCTGTCCGATCTCGAGGTGCTGACCGACGACGAAGCCGGCCACCTCTGGCATTTCCGCTACCCGCTCGCCTCGGGGGACGGACTTCTCGTCGTCGCGACGACGCGCCCCGAGACCATGCTGGGCGACAGCGCCGTCGCGGTGCACCCCGACGACGAACGCTACGAGGCTCTCGTCGGGCAGGACATCGTGCTGCCGATCGTCGGCCGGCACATCCCTGTCATCGCGGACGAATACGTCGATCCGGAATTCGGCACGGGCTGCGTCAAGATCACGCCCGCGCATGACTTCAACGACTACGAGATCGGCGAGCGGCACGGTCTGCCGATGTACAACATCCTGACCGACGACGCCGCGCTCAACGACGAAGTGCCCGAGCGTTACCGCGGCCTCGACCGTTTCGTCGCGCGCGAAAAGATCGTCGCCGAATTCCAGGAACTCGGGCTGCTCGAGAGGATCGAGAACTACACGGTCAAGATCCCGCGCGGCGACCGCTCGCACGCCGTCGTCGAGCCTTACCTGACCGACCAGTGGTACGTGAAGATCGAGCCGCTCGCGAAGCCGGCGATCGAGGCCGTCGAGTCGGGCCGGATTCGCTTCGTGCCGGAGAACTGGTCGAAAACCTACTTCGAATGGATGTACAACATCCAGGACTGGTGCATCAGCCGCCAGCTCTGGTGGGGCCATCGCGTCCCGGCCTGGTACGACGGCGACGGCAACGTCTACGTCGGCGAGGACGAGGCCGACGTTCGCAAGCGGCACGGGCTGGCCGATTCGGTGGCGCTCGTGCAGGACAACGACGTCCTCGACACCTGGTTCTCGTCGGCGCTGTGGCCGTTCAGCACGCTGGGCTGGCCCGAAAAGACCGACGCGCTCGCCGAATTCTATCCGGGCAACGTGCTCGTCACCGGCTTCGACATCATCTTCTTCTGGGTTGCCCGCATGATCATGATGGGCATCAAGTTCATGGGTGACGTGCCGTTCCACGAGGTCTACATCCACGGCCTGATTCGCGACCAGGACGGCCAGAAGATGTCGAAGTCGAAAGGCAACGTGCTCGACCCGCTCGACCTCATCGACGGCATCGATCTCGAGGCGCTTGTCGCCAAACGCACCGCGGGCATGATGCAGGATCACCTCGCGCCGAAGATCGAAGAAGCGACCCGCAAACACTTCCCGGACGGCATCGACGCCTACGGCTGCGATGCCCTGCGCATGACGTTTGCGTCGCTCGCGACCACGGGCCGCGACATCCGATTCGATGTCGGACGCATCGAGGGTTACAAGAACTTCTGCAACAAGCTGTGGAACGCGGCTCGCTACGTCCTGATGAACACCGAGTCGATCGACGACGGCAAGATCGAACTCAGTGCGGCGGACCGCTGGATCCGGGCGCGCTTCGACCGGGCGACGCGCGACATGCACCGGCACATTGCCACGTACCGGCTCGACCTGGCTGCGCAGGCGATTTACGAATTCACCTGGCACGAATTCTGCGACTGGTATCTCGAACTGTCGAAACCCGTCCTGCAGTCCGAGGCGTCGTCACCCGCACAGCAACGCGGAACTCGCCGCACGCTGATCGACATGCTCGAGGCCATCCTGCGGCTGCTGCATCCGCTCATGCCGTTCATCACGGAAGAGCTCTGGGAGCCGGTGGCCCGACGCGCCGACATCGGCGGCGACACAATCATGCTGCGTCCCTACCCGGAGCCGGACGACAACGCAGCCGATGACGAAGCCGTCGCCGATATCGAGTGGGTCCGGCAGTTCATACTCGGAATACGGCAAATCCGTGGAGAAATGGACATCTCCCCGGGCAAAGCCCTTCCCGTAAAGTTGCTGCATGCCGGCGAGTCGGACCGCGCGCGTGCACAACGGCATGCGCTGTTGCTGCAGCACGTCGGCCGCGTCGAATCGATCGAGATCCTCGCCGATGACGAGCAGCCGCCCGTGGCCGCGACCGCCCTGCTGGGCGACCTGCGCCTGCTGGTGCCGATGAAGGGCCTCATCGACGTTACGGCCGAGCGTGAGCGGCTCGACAAGCAGGTGGAGAAGACGCGCGCGGAACTCGCCAGGGCTCATGGCAAGCTCGGCAACGAAAATTTTGTGAACAATGCGCCGGCCGCCGTGGTCACACAGGAACGAGAGCGGGTGGTCGAGTTCGAGAAGACGCTGTCGCAGCTCACCGAGCAGCTGCAGAAACTCGACGAACTCGCGTAGGGCTGGCGAATAATTGAGCACTGCATCACACTCTGACCGGTGAGCCAGTGCGCGCGGTACCGGGGGGCGCTAAGGTAAACCCGGTAGCCAACTGTCCGAGGAACCCGAATGCAGCGCTCGACGCCACTCGAAACCGTGCCCGCAGGCCGCAATGCACAGCATGCGGTCATCGAGCGGGCGCGCCAGGCGCTCGGCACGATCATCCTCGGCAAGCACGACCAGATATCACTCGCGCTCGCCTGCCTGCTCGCGCGCGGGCACCTGCTCATCGAAGATCTGCCGGGGCTCGGCAAGACCATGCTCGCACAGGCGCTTGCTCGCGTGCTGGGACTGAGTTTCAGCCGCATCCAGTTCACGAGCGACCTGCTGCCGGCCGACATCATCGGCGTGTCCGTATTCCGCCAGAACAGCGGTGAATTCGAATTCCAGCCCGGGCCCGTCTTTGCGCAGCTGATTCTCGCCGACGAGGTGAACCGCGCGACGCCGAAGGCGCAGAGCGCGCTGCTCGAGGCGATGGAGGAGCACCAGGTTTCGGTCGACGGCAGCACCCGCGAGCTGCCAACGCCGTTCTTCGTGGTCGCCACGCAAAATCCGGGCGACCAGATCGGCACCTTCCCGCTGCCCGAGTCGCAGCTCGACCGCTTCCTGATGCGCGTCGAAATCGGCTATCCCGACGAGGAGAGCGAGCGGGAACTGATCGCGGGCGCCGATCGCCGCACGATGCTCGGCGACATCGAGGCCGTTGCCGGGCCCGAGACGCTGGTCACGCTGCAAGAGTCGGTGCGCGGCGTTCCCGTCACCGATGCGCTCATACGCTACATCCAGGCGCTGGTTCGCCATACGCGCGAATCGGCCGACATCCAGATCGGGCTGTCGCCGCGCGGCGCTCAGGCCCTGGTCGCCGCCGCGCGTGCCCGGGCATTCATCGAGAAACATTCGGGCGTCTACCCGGATGACGTGCAGGCCGTATTCACCGCGATCGCGGGCCATCGTCTGAAACCGGCCGGCAGCACCCGGTTCCGCAGCCCGGCCGAACTTTGCCAGCATGTCCTCGATTCCGTGGCCATTCCCTGACGTCGGCGCCTGGTTTTCGTCGCTGAGGACACGCGCCGGCGCGCGCGCGCAGTCTTGGGCGCGCAAGCGCCAGGGGCGCGATGCTGCAACGACCACGTTACGGCCCGGGCGCGTCTATATCCTGCCGACCGGCGTCGGGCTCATTTTCGGCCTGATGACGTTCGCGATGCTGCTCGGCTCGATGAACTACAACAACAACCTGTCGTTCGTGCTGACGTTCATCCTGATCGGCCTGGGCTTCGTCGCCATGCACCAGTGCCAGCGCAATCTCGTCGGCCTCGAAATCACGTTCGCCGGCGCCGACCCGGTTTTCGCCGGGCAGGCGATCCGGTTCCGCATCGCCGTCACGAACAAGTCGAGGAGCGCTCGCTATGGAATGCGGCTGTTCGCTCCCGGCACCTACAGCGATATCCACGATCTCGGGCCGGGCGAGAGCAGGATCTTCATCCTGCCCGTCCCGACCTCCCGGCGCGGCTGGATCTCGCTCGAGCGATTCGGCATTCGCACGATGTTTCCGTTCGAGCTGTTCCGTTCCTGGGCCTGGCTGCATATGGACGTCAGGGGCCTCGTGTTTCCCGCGCCGGCGGCCGAGGCGCCGCGACCGCCGCCGACCATGGTCGCGCACGGGCACCGGCAACACGACGCACGTGGCGAGGAAGACTTCGCCGGGCTACGCAAGTACCACGAAGGGGATTCGCCGCGACACGTGGCCTGGAAGGCCTACGCGCGCAGCGGGCAGCTGCTGTCGAAGCAATTCGCAGGCGCCGATACGAGCAGCCAGTGGTTCGACTTCGACGAGATCCCCGAGGCCGACGTCGAAAGCAGGCTCTCCATCCTGACACGCTGGATCGTCGACGCCGACCGCACACTCGAGGACTACGGACTGCGCGTCCCCGGCGAGGAATTCGGCCCGGCGCACGGTGAACGGCATCGGCGCCGCTGCCTCGAGACCCTGGCGCTGTTCGAGGACGGGACACCCTGATGGTCCGGCCGCGCGGCACCGACGGCTCGCTGCTGCCCAGCCTGCCCTGGACGCTCGCGGCGCTGTGCATATCTGTCGCGCCGCATGTGCCCTTCCTGCCCGTGTGGATTACGGCCGCGTTTCTCGGCTGCGCCGCCTGGCGACTGGTGATCGAAAAGCGGCGGCGGATGCTGCCGCCGACGTGGATTCGCGCGGTCCTGGCACTCGGCTGTTTTCTCGGCGTGCTTGCCACCTATTCATCGATCAGCGGCGTGGGACCGGGCTCGGCCCTGCTCACGATCATGGCCGCGCTGAAGCTCCTGGAAACGCGCAAGCGGCGCGACCAGTTCGTGCTGCTGTTCCTCTCGATCTTCCTCGTGATGTCCTCGCTGCTGCGCGAACAGTACCTGTGGTCGGTCCCGTACATGATCGTCAGCATGCTCGTCATCATGACAGCGTGGCTGCGCATGTCGGCGGGCGACAGCCAGAGTGCGCAACAGAGCTTTGCCACGGGCGGGCGCCTGCTGTTGTACGCCGCGCCGCTCGCCATTGCCATGTGGATCTTTTTCCCGCGCATCTCGACGCCCTTCTGGGCCGTGCCGATCGATACGAGCCGCGCAACCACGGGACTGAGCGACACGATGAGTCCGGGCGACATCAGCTCGCTATCGATGTCCGACGCCGTAGCCTTCCGCGTCAAGTTCAACGGACCGGTACCGGCACCGCGGGATCGCTACTGGCGCGGGCTCGTGCTGACGCGCTTCAATGGGCGCACATGGACCGGGCCGGAACCGAACATCAGCAGAACGGCGCGCGAACGCATCGTGCCGCTCGGCGACCCGATCGGCTACCAGGTTACGCTCGAGCCGACCCGGCAGCAGTGGGTGTTCGCGCTGGACATGCCAACGGCATGGACCCTGGGCAGCGCGCACATGGGACGACAACAGCAGCTCTCGCGGACAACGCCGATCGACCAGCGCGTTGCGTACGAGGCGACGTCCTACACGGACTTCCGCGTGGACCTGGAGCTCTCGCGCATGCGCCAGGAATGGAACACGTCGCTGCCACCGGACAGCAACCCCCGAACCGTGCAACTCGCGGCGCAGATGCGCGCGGCCGCCGCGTCGGATCGTGACTACGTCGAGGCGGTCCTGCAAAAACTGAATCGCGAGGAGTACCACTACACGCTCGAGCCGCCGCCGCTCGGCAGCAACCCGGTCGATCGATTCCTGTTCGACACGCGGCGCGGCTTCTGCGAGCACTATGCGTCGGCATTCGCCGTGCTGATGCGCAGCGCCGGCATACCGACGCGCATCGTGCTCGGCTACCAGGGCGGCGAAATCAACCCGATGGGCGGCCACCTGATCGTGCGCCAATCGGACGCGCACGCATGGAACGAGGTCTGGCTCGACGGACTCGGCTGGTGGCGCGTCGACCCGACAGCCGCCGTCGCGCCCGAACGCGTCGAGATCGGCGCGAGCGATGCGGCACTGGGTGGTGTCGGCGCCGCCTGGGGATTCACAGCGCCCTCGCGCTGGATTCACCAGGCCACGATGGCATGGGACGCGCTGAACGCCAAGTGGAACGAATGGATCCTCGGCTACGGTCCGGACACGCAGAACGCGTTCATGAAATGGCTCGGCATGCACGAGCCCACCTGGCGCAAGATGATGCTGGTACTGATCGCGATCGTCGTCGGCCTGGTCGTGTTCATCAGCCTGCTGATGATGCTCCGCTACACGCCGCCGAAGAAGGACGAGGCAGCCCTGCTTTACCGGCGCTTCGTCAGAAAGACCGGTCTCGAGCCGCGCACCGGGGAAACCGCGCGCGTGTTTGCGCTGCGGGTCCGTGACGCCGGAACCGTGCCGCCGGCGACCGTCAATGACGTGACCGAACTCTATCTCGACGCGCGCTACGGCGGCGGCGATGCCACGGCGACCGACAAGCTGCGCGCCGCGGTCGCAGCTATTCGGTAACGGCCGAGTCGCGCACCAGCGTCAGCAGGAACGCGCCGGCGAGAAACAGCGGCATCAGCGCCAGCAGTATCCACCTCGGGTCGTCCGACAACATTGCGGCAATCGCGACCATGGCCGGGCCGAGCACGTGCGCGAACTTGGTCGTCATGTTGTAGAAGCCGAAAAACTCGCCGGGCTGACCGGGCGGAATCAGTGACGCAAACAGCGACCGGCTGAGGCCCTGCACGCCACCCTGCACGCACCCGATGATGATCGCCATGATAAAGAACTCGCGCACACTCGACATGCGCAGGGCCCAGACGCACATGACGATGTACACGAGCAACGCGAAATAGATTCCTTTCTTCGGACCGAATCTCTGTGCGGCGATGCCGTACAGGAGCGTCGCAGGGAAGCCGGCGAAGTTCGTAATCAGCAGCGCGAGGACCAGGTCCTGGTCCGCGAAACCCAGGCGCTGACCGTAGTTCACGGCCATGAAAATCACGGTGAAAACACCGCCGATGTACAGCCAGTAGCCGCTCAGGAATACCGCAACATTGCGGTACTTGCCGATTTCCATGAGCGTCGAACGCAGCTCGGCGTAAGCCGCCCGGATTTTTCCTTGGGTTACCTCGATGGCGCTGTGCCGCTCTTCGACGAAATACAGGAGGGGCAAGAGAAAGACGAGCCACCATGCACCGACCGAGACGAACGCCCAGCTGAACGCCTCTGTCGTCGATTCGAGGCCGAACGTCGAGGGTGACCGGATCATCCACAGGTGCAGTGCCAGCAAAGCGGCTCCGCCGAGGTAACCGAGCGAAAAGCCCAGGGTCGAGACGAAACTGTAGTAGCGCGGCTCGGCAACGTCGATCAGCAACGAGTCGTAAAACACGGTCGATGTGTAATAGCCGATCGATGCGACCATGTAGACGACCAGCGCAAGCGGCCAGTTGCCCTCGTCGACGAAGCCGAGCCCCGCCGTCCCCAGGGCGCCGATGATTGCGAGAATCAGCAGGAAGCGTTTGCGGTAGCCGCCGGCATCGGCAATCGTGCCGAAGATCGGTGCGGAAAGGCATACGACCGCACTGGCAGCGAACGTGACCCAGCCGAGGCGCGCCGTGACAGTGGCGCCGTCGTCACCGACGCTCCAGAAATTGCCGAGCACAAGCGGAAAAAGCACGGCGAGCACGCTGAGCGCAAACGATGAGTTGGCCCAGTCGTACAGCGCCCAGGCGATGGTTCCTCTCGTTAGTGCACTAGTGCTCACGCGTTTCGCGGAATCCGACATCGGGCCACCGCTCTTGAGTGAGGCTCAGATTGACCCTCGTAGGGGCAATGTAGACCAGACTGTCAGCGTGATCCAGCGCGAGGTTATCGTGCGCTTTCTTCTCGAAGTCGGCGAGCATCTTCGCGTCGTCGCACTCCACCCAGCGCGCCGTCGCGACCTCGATCGGCTCGAACTGGCAATCGACGTTGTATTCGTGCCGGAGGCGGTGCGCGACGACGTCGAACTGCAGTGGCCCGACCGCGCCGAGAATCAGGTCGTTGTTGCGCAGCGGTTTGAACAATTGCGTGGCGCCCTCTTCACAAAGCTGCGCGAGTCCTTTCTGCAGGGCTTTCAGGCGCAGCGGGTCCTTGAGTACCGCACGCCGGAAGATCTCGGGCGCAAAATTCGGGATCCCGGTGAAGCGAATCTCCTCCCCCTGCGTAAAACTGTCGCCGATGTTGATCGTGCCGTGATTGTGAATCCCGATAATGTCACCGGCATACGCGGTCTCGGCATGCTGTCTATCGGCCGCGAGAAACGTAATCGCCTCGGGAATCTTCATCTCCTTGCCGAGACGCACATGCTGAACGCGCACGCCCTTGCGGTATTCGCCCGACACGATGCGCATGAACGCGATGCGGTCACGATGGCCCGGATCCATGTTCGCCTGGATCTTGAACACGAACCCGGTCAGCTCGTCCTCGAACGGATCGACGTCACGCTGCTCGCTCTCGTGCGGTTGCGGCGACGGCGCATGCTCGACGAACTCGTCCAGCAATTCCCTGACGCCGAAGTTGGCGATCGCCGAACCGAAAAACACGGGCGTCTGCCGGGCGGCCAGGTAGTCGTCGAGCGACAGTTCGGGGCATGCTCCCTTGACGAGTTCGATTTCCTCGCGGAAGTCGTCGGCCGTGCCGCCGAGTACCTCGCTCGCCTGCGGCGAGTCCAGCCCGTCGATGACCCTGATCGCGGCGGCTTTCTCGCGGCCGACCTTGTCGTACAGGTAGATCTTGTCCTGCAACAGGTGATACACGCCCTTCAGCGTGCGCCCCATGCCGATAGGCCAGGTTACCGGCGCACACTGGATCTGCAGCACCGACTCGATCTCATCGAGCAGCTCGATCGGTTCGCGGCCATCGCGGTCGAGCTTGTTGATGAAGGTCATGATCGGCGTGTCCCGCAGTCGGCAGACTTCCATCAGCTTGATCGTCCGCTGCTCGACACCTTTCGCGCAGTCGATGACCATCAACGCCGAATCGACGGCCGTCAGCGTCCGGTACGTATCTTCGGAAAAATCCTCGTGGCCCGGCGTGTCGAGCAGGTTCACGACGCAGCCGTTGTAAGGGAACTGCATGACCGAGGACGTCACCGAGATGCCGCGCTGCTGCTCGAGCGCCATCCAGTCCGATCGCGCATGCCGGGACGCCTTGCGGCCCTTTACCGTGCCGGCCAGCTGAATCGCGCCACCGTAGAGCAGCAGTTTCTCCGTCAGCGTCGTCTTCCCGGCGTCCGGGTGCGAAATGATGGCGAAAGTCCGCCGCTTGCGGACTTCAGTCGGAATGTCTGGCATGGGGTCAGTCGTCGGTAACGAGTTTTTTCGCCAGCACGGCCGCGTCCTCGCGGCCCTGGTTGGCCTGGTAGTACGCAGGCCGGTTGGCGACCTGGTGGAATCCTTTCTTGCGGTACAGCTGGATGGCGCGCTTGTTCGACGGCCGGACCTCGAGAAAGATCTGCCGGACCGACGCCGCGCGCGCCCGGAACAGGATTTCATTGAGCAATTTTTCGCCGTAGCCGCGCGAGCGGTACTCCGGATCGACGCAGATGTTCAGTATGTGCGCTTCCCCGGCGGCGACGGACAATACACCGTAACCCGCGACCGCGTCACCCCTGACGAGCACGATCGTCTGGTAGCCGGCCAGCAGGCAGTCCCGGAACACGCCGTGGCTCCAGGGAAATTCGTAGCTGCGCCGCTCGATGTCGGACACCATGGCGAGATCGTCGTGCGTCATGTTGCGGATGGTGGTCGGCGGCTCCGCCAGCGGCGCGATCATGCGGCCAGCTCCGCGGCCAGCCGCCGCGCAAGACACAGGTCGCTCCATGCCTTGCGCTTCTGCGACGGACTGCGCAACAGGTATGCCGGGTGGTAGGTGACGACGAGCGGAATGCCGCCCAGGTCGTGCGGCCGGCCGCGCATGCGG
>JBFGYM010000013.1:0-18834 GCA_041587435.1 Woeseiaceae bacterium | reverse complement strand
CAGGCCGCCATGGAAGACCGCGATCGCATTCACGAGGTGATCGAGGGCGCCGACATGCTGTTCATCACGGCCGGCATGGGCGGCGGCACCGGCACCGGCGCGGCGCCGATCGTGGCGCAAGTCGCGAAGGAACTCGGCATCCTGACCGTGGCTGTCGTGACCAAGCCGTTCCTGATGGAGGGCGGCAAGCGCATGCAGATCGCGGAGCACGGCATCAGCGAACTCGGCAAGTACGTCGATTCGCTGATCACGATCCCCAACGAAAAACTGCTGACCGTGCTCGGTGGCGAGACGACGCTTCTGGACGCGTTCCGTTCGGCCAACCAGGTGCTGCAGGGAGCGGTGCAGGGTATCGCCGAACTGATTACCCGTCCCGGTCTCATCAACGTCGATTTCGCCGACGTTCGCACCGTGATGTCGGAGATGGGCATGGCGATGATGGGCACGGGTGTTTCGCAGGGCGAGGACCGGGCGCGTGAGGCCGCCGAAGCGGCCGTCTCCAGCCCGCTGCTCGAGGACATCAACCTCGCCGGGGCCAACGGCATCCTCGTCAACGTGACGGCCGGCATGGACCTGTCGATCGGCGAGTTCCAGGAAGTCGGTGCCACGGTCAAGGAGTTCGCCTCGGACGACGCGACGGTGGTCGTCGGCACCGTAATCGATCCCGACATGACCGACCGCATCCGCGTGACCGTCGTCGCGACGGGGCTCGGCCAGCACGCCGCGAGCGCCGGGTCGCCGATGCGCATCGTCCGCCGGACGCGCGCGCAGGCGCAGACCGAGCCGAACTACCACACGCTCGACAAGCCGACCGTGCAGCGCAAGCGGGCGGTCGGCGACGGCCTCGACAGCGCCGGGCTGCAGGAAGAACTGCTCGACATCCCTGCCTTCCTGCGCCGCCAGGCCGACTAGCAAGGCAGCGACCGGTTTCGCGGTGCACTCACTCGCCGCGCGGCCGAGCCTCCGCTGAGCCGGCCCGGGAACGACCCGGGCCGGCCACCTTCCTTCCCGGCCACGCCAGGATCTCGGCCCGGCTCGAACCCGGTACGCTAAGCATCTAATTCTTGTGGAGTTTTTCTCGTGTATGATAACCTTGCGCGCGACATGCTCAGACAACGCACGCTCAAGACCACGATCCGGGCGACAGGCGTAGGTCTCCATTCGGGCGAGAAGGTCTTCATGACCCTGCGACCCGCCGCGGAGAACGCCGGCATCTCGTTCCGACGCGTGGACCTCGACCATCCCGTCGACATTCCCGCCGACCCGAGGCTGGTCGGAGAGACGATGCTGGGCACGACGTTGATCAAGGACGGCGTCAAGGTCGCGACGGTCGAGCACCTGATGTCGGCACTGGCCGGTCTCGGCATCGACAACATCTGCGTCGACCTGTCGGCCGCCGAAGTGCCGATCATGGACGGCAGCGCGGGTCCGTTCGTGTTCCTGCTGCAGTCGGCAGGGATCGAAGAACAGAATGCGGCCAAGAAGTTCATCCGCGTCAGGAAGAAAGTGCGCGTCGAAGAAGGCGACAAGTGGGCGGAACTCGTGCCGTTCAACGGGTTCAAGGTGAACTTCGAAGTGTCGTTCAATCACCCCGTCTTCAACAAGCTCTCGCAACAGGCAACCATCGATTTCTCGTCGACGTCGTTTCTCAAGGAAGTCAGCCGCGCGCGTACGTTCTGTTTCCTGCGCGATGTCGAGGCGCTGCGCGAACGTAACCTGACGCTCGGCGGCAGCATGGACAATGCAATCGTCCTCGACGACTACCGCATTCTCAACGAAGACGGCCTGCGCTACGCCAACGAGTTCGTCATCCACAAGATTCTCGATGCGATCGGCGACGCCTACCTGCTGGGCCATAGCCTCGTCGGCGAGCTGCGGGCGTACAAGTCCGGGCACGATCTCAATAACAAGTTGCTGCGGGCCATGCTCGATGACGAGTCGGCCTGGGAAATGGTGACGTTCAAGGACTCCCGCAAGGCGCCGATCTCTTACGCCACGCCCGCCTACGCCTGACCCGTTTGTCCAGCGCGACGCAGAGCCTGACGTTTCGCCCCGATATCCAGGGGCTGCGCGCGGTCGCCGTCACGCTCGTGTTGCTCGCGCACGCCGGCGTCGCCGGCTTCGAAGGCGGCTTCATCGGCGTCGATGTCTTCTTCGTCCTGTCCGGCTACCTGATCACGGGTCTGCTCCTAGAGGAGCGCCTTGCGACCGGGACGATTCGCTACGTGCGGTTCCTGGCGCGGCGCCTGCGGCGGCTGTTGCCGGCGATGCTGACAATGCTGCTGCTCGTGCTGCTCGTCGCCACGATCGTGCTCACGGCGTTCGAAATGCGCATGCAGGCGCGGTCCTTCCCCTACGCCGCGGGCTGGATCAGCAATTTCTTTTTCGCGTTCGCCGAGCGGGACTACTTCAAGGCGCTGCAGGACGACGACCTGTTCCTGCACACCTGGTCGCTCGGTGTCGAGGAGCAGTTCTACCTGATCTGGCCCTGGCTCGTGCTCCTGCTCGCCGGTATAAAGACGCCGGCGGGCCGGCGTGCAGAACTCGGCCGGACCCTCGTCATCGCGCTCGGCGTGATCAGCGTCGGGAGTTTCTACGTCTGCGTGCTGTTGACCGACAGGGTGCCGATCCTCGCGTTCTACATGATGCCGGCAAGAATCTGGCAGTTCGCGCTCGGCGCCATCGTTTACGTCGGCCTGCATGTCGCCATGGATCCGGCCGGGCGCGCTGCGGTGCCCTGGGCCCGGCACTGGGGGCTTGCCTCCGCGGCCGCCGGGGGCCTCCTGGTCCTCGGCAGCGCGGTGCTGCTGCACGCCCGGGTCCGCTACCCGGGCTGGTATGCGCTCGCGCCGTCGATGGGTGCGGCACTGCTGATAGCCGGCGGCACGGTCGGCGAACGCAACCCGGTGGCGGTGCTGCTCGGCACGCGTCCGATGGTCTGGGTCGGGGACCGGTCGTATTCGATCTACCTCTGGCACTGGCCCGTGCTCATCATTGGCGAGGCGCTGGGCTGGTTGCGCTCGGCCGCAGGGATGGCCGCGCTCGTGTTGCTGACGGTAATTCTGGCCGCGTTCAGCTACCGGTTCGTCGAGTATCCGTTGTGGAAGGGGCGCTACCGGCATTTCGCGCCGCGGCGCGTCATGGCAGCCGCGGCGTTCGCGATCGTCGTCTGCGTGTCGGCGTTCGGCCTGCTCGAACGGCACGTCTATGCCGGGGGCACGAGCGCGGCATCGCTGCAGGGGTACGACCCGCGCGGCGATTCGGATCGCCGCGTTTACGCGGCGACCCGCAGCTGCGACACCGGGGTCTCCGGTACGCAGCCGGTCCCGTGCCCGCTGGGCAACCCGGACGGCGCGCGGGTGGCGCTGCTGGTCGGCGACAGCATCGGCGCCCAGTGGTCACCGCTGGTGTCGGGACTGCTGTCCGACCCGAACTGGCAAGTACTGGTGCTGACGAAGTCGGCATGCGCGATCGTCGACCGCACCTGGTACTACGAGAAGGCGGGCGGCGACTACACGGTTTGCTCAGAATGGCGCGACAACGTGCTCGACTACGTCGAGGAGACCTCGCCCGACCTCGTCTTCGTGGGCAGCGCGTCGACCTACCGCTTCACACGCAGTGACTGGGTGGACGGGACGGCAAGCGTCCTCGAGCGGCTGGCCGCCTCGGCCGGCCATGTCGTGCTCATCCCGGGCACGCCGGCGCTGTCCTTCGACGGCCCGAGTTGCCTCGAGGATCCGTGGCGCTTCTCGTTTCGCCTCATCGACGGTCAACGTGAGTGCGAGGAGGCGCGTTCGGACGACGGTCCCGAGACCGTGGCGGCCTACCTCGGCGAAGCGGCCGGCGCCTACGACAACGTCGTCGTCCTGGACCTGATCGACCTGGTCTGTCCCGGCCGCCGTTGTGCGGCGTCGACGCCGCAAGGCATCGCCGTGTTTCGCGACAACCAGCACGTGACGATGTCGTTCGCGCTGTCGCTCGTGCCGGCTGCGCGCGCCCGTCTCGCTGCGCTAGGGGTCAGCCCGATCCCACGCGTATCCGGCAGCGGGTTGCGTTGAGCCCGTGTTCGCGGGCCGCCGCGAGCAGGGCCTCGGATTCGTAGCGCAGGCGGCTGGCCCAGGCAGACGAGGCCGCGATGACGACCAGTTCGCCGTCGTCGCGGAGGTTGGCCGCGAGAATCGCGCCGGCGAAATCCTCGGGCAGCGCTTTGCACAGACCGTGCGTGAGCTCGCCGAGCGCCCGGGCGCGCCGGACGATTGCGCCTAAATCCCCGCCAGCACTGGGATTTAACAGGTTCTTGAGCTTTTCCGAGGCCATAAAAATGTGACGCAGTCCGCGATTTTGTCCGGTCAGGTGCGATCTGTGTCGCCCTTGCGGATCAGGACCTTGTAATGAAATCCGACATTATGCATATTGTCGCACACGAAAAGGCAAACCCGCTGCGAGGCGGGGACGCAAAACCACCGGTCCGGGCCGACTGGCCAGGGCAGCGGGGCTACCGAAGTGAGCAGGGACTGCAAGACGATAACAACGCAAAAAAGCGGCCGGGGCCATGATGCTGACGGATCGCAGGCTTGCAAGCGATACCACGATGCAATAGCGGCGCGATTGGGGCGCACTCGATGAACGTTGTAATTTTCGGCAAAGGGCTCGGCAAGCCCCGTCAGCTTACGATGTCCGGCGCGGCGGCCGGCCTCGTTGCGTTTGCCGTTGCGGCTGTCGTGACGACTGCGGGCTTCTTCGGCGGCTACTGGTATTCGTCGATCAACGGGTCGGGCGTCAGTACCGGCGAGCTCGGCGAGCTCACGGGCCAGCTCCAGGCCCAGCGCGACGAGATCGAAGCCATTCGCCAGGGCAACGAGGATACGCTCGACGCGCTGGCCATCCGCATTGCGCAGATGAATGCGCGACTGATCCGCCTCGATGCCGTCGGCCGACGCCTGACCGAGATGGCCGATATCGACGATAGCGAATTCAATTTTGATTCCGAACCGGCACTGGGCGGTCCGGAAGAGCCCATGGCGGCGGGATCGAACGTCGCGGTACCCGAGGTGGTCGGGGCGATGACCGCGCTCGGCTACCAGCTCGACAACCGGGAGGCGCAGCTCGGCGTTCTCGAGTCGGTGCTCATGAACCAGAACCTCAAAGAGCGTGTCCATCCGCAGGGACGCCCGATCAAGTCGGGCTGGCTGTCGTCTTACTTCGGCAAGCGGACCGACCCGTTTACGGGCAAGCCGGCCAACCATACGGGCATCGATTTCGCCGGCAAGCTCGGCGCCGAGATCGTCGCCGTCGCCGACGGCGTGGTCACCTGGTCAGGCGACCGCTACGGCTACGGCGTCATGGTCGAGATCAATCACGGCAACGGCTTCTCGACGCGCTATGCACACAATTCCGAGAACCTCGTCGACGTCGGCGATGAGGTCAAGAAAGGGCAGGTCGTCGCCCTGATGGGTGAGACCGGTCGCGCGACCGGACCGAACCTCCACTTCGAAGTCCTGCAGAACGGCCGCCGGGTGAACCCGGTCAAGTTCATCCGCGAATCCTCGAAGTAACGCCGCGAGTACCCTCGCCAATGTGCCGCGCCGGCCCGCGCCGGGCGGGAACTTGTGTTGAGGGGATTTGCCCATAAATCCCGACACTGCACACTAATTCGCCGTAGAATAGCGGCCTTTGTTTGACCGGGGAGCCCTGGGTGGCCAAGTTTTTGACCCGAATTTTCGGCAGTCGCAATCAGCGCCTGCTGCGTCAGTACTCCAACGTCGTCAACCGGATCAATGCCCTCGAGGAGGGCCTGCAGGCGCTCAGCGACAGCGAACTTCGCGCCAGGACGGACGAATTCCGGCAGCGGTATGCCGATGGCGAAACCCTCGAGCAGCTCCTGCCCGAAGTGTTCGCCGTGGCGCGCGAGGCATCCGTGCGCACGCTGGGTCTGCGGCCCTTCGACGTCCAGCTGATTGGCGGCATGGTGCTGCATGACGGCAACATCGCCGAGATGCGCACGGGTGAGGGCAAGACGCTGATGTCGACGCTGCCGGCCTATCTCAACGCGATCAGCGGCGACGGTGTGCACATCGTGACGGTCAACGAGTACCTCGCCCAGCGCGACGCCGACTGGATGCGCCCGATCTACGAGATGCTCGGGCTCACCGTCGGCGTGTCGAAGGCCGGGCAGACGACCGAGGACAAGCGCGCCGCGTACGTCGCGGACATCACCTACGCCACGAACAACGAACTCGGCTTCGATTACCTGCGTGACAATCTCGCGTTCGCGATCCAGGACAAGGTGCAGCGCAAGCTCAATTTCGCCATCGTCGACGAGGTCGATTCGATCCTGATCGACGAGGCGCGCACGCCGCTGATCATATCCGGGCCGGCCGAGGCCAGCACCGACCTGTACGCTCAGATCAACAAGCTGATCCCGAAGCTGACGCCTCAGGCGGAGACCGAGGAGCCGACGAACTACGACATCCCGTTCAATCGCGTCGTGCTGCCGGGTCACAACGGCGACGAGCCGATGGCGCTCGACGAAGCCGTCGACCTCGCCGAGGCGAACGATGCCGACGTCGTGCTCGTCGATGGCGACAGCAAGCCCGCCGTGGTGCGGTTGCTGCCGCGCGGCGACTACACGCTGGACCTCAAGGCCAAACAGGCGCACCTGACCGAGGAGGGCCACAAGAGGGTCGAGCAGCTGATGGCGCGCGCGGGCCTGCTGAAAGAGGGCGAGAGTCTCTACGATGCGGGCAATATTCGACTCCTGCACCATCTCAACGCGGCGCTGCGCGCGCACTCGATCTACAAGCGCGACGTCGAGTACGTCGTCAAGGACGGCGAAGTCGTGATCGTCGACGAGTTCACGGGCCGCACGATGCCTGGGCGCCGATGGGGCGACGGCCTGCACCAGGCGGTCGAGGCGAAGGAGGGCGTGTCGATCCGGCAGGAGAACCAGACCGTCGCCTCGATCACCTTCCAGAACTACTTTCGCCTGTACCGCAACCTCTCCGGCATGACCGGCACGGCCGACACCGAGGCGTTCGAATTCCAGCAGATCTACGGTCTCGAAGTGGTCGTGATCCCGACGCACAAACCGATGATCCGCAACGACCAGCCCGACCTCGTATACCTGACCGAGTCGGACAAGTTCGACGCGATCGTCGAGGACATCGTCGACTGCCAGGAACGCGGCCAGCCGGTCCTGGTCGGCACGACCTCGATCGAGGCGTCGGAACTGCTGTCGAACTTCCTGAAGAAGAAAAAAATACGGCACGAGGTGCTGAACGCCAAGCAGCACGAACGCGAGGCGTTGATCGTGCAGAACGCCGGGCGCCCGGGTGCCGTGACGATCGCCACGAACATGGCCGGCCGCGGTACCGACATCGTGCTCGGCGGCAGCCTCGACGCGGCGCTGGCCGAAGCGGGCAGCGATGCCGACAAAGAGGTCGTGCGCGCGCAATGGCAGGAACGGCACAACCAGGTCGTCGATGCAGGCGGACTGCACATCATCGGCACCGAGCGCCACGAGTCCCGGCGAATCGACAACCAGCTACGCGGCCGTTCGGGCCGCCAGGGCGACCCGGGTTCGTCGCGTTTTTACCTGTCGATGGAAGACTCGCTGATGCGCATCTTCGGAGATCCCGAGCGCACCAAGTCGCTGCTGGCGCGCGCCGGCATGAGACCGGGCGAGGCCATCGAGAGCCGCCTGCTGACGCGCCAGATCGAGCGCGCGCAGCGCAAGGTCGAGGCGCACAACTTCGATATTCGCAAGAACCTGCTCGAGTACGACGACGTCGCCAACGACCAGCGCAAGGTCGTGTACGTCATGCGCAACGACCTCATGGAAGCGGACGAGATCGAGGAATCGATCGCGGCGATTCGGGACGAGGTGGTAGAAGGTGCCGTGCAGCAACACATTCCGCCGGGCAGTCTCGACGAGTTGTGGGACGCGGAAGGACTGAGCCACGCGCTGGAGGCCGAGTTCGGCGTCCATGCGGACGTGGCGCGCTGGATCCGCGACGATGCGACGCTGACGGCCGAGGCCATTGCCGAACGGTGTATCGAGGAGGTCGGCAAGGCCTACGAGAAGAAGGTCGGCGACATCGGCCCCGATCTCATGCGCGGCGTCGAAAAGCAGATCATGCTGCGCCAGCTCGACTTCCACTGGAAAGAGCATCTCGCCGCGATGGACCACCTGCGGCAGGGTATCGGGCTGCGCTCCTATGCGCAGAAGAACCCGAAGCAGGAGTACAAGCGCGAGGCGTTCGACATGTTCGGCGAAATGATCGAACAGGTGAAACACGACACGATCAGCATCCTGTGCCGTATCCGCGTGCAGAGCGAAGACGATCTCGAGGCGATGGCGGAACGCCGCCGGCGTGCCGAGCAGATGAAGTTCCAGCACGCCGAGGCCTCGGCGCTCGGCGCCCCGGCCCAGGCGGGAGGTGGCCAGGCCCAGGCGGGAGGTGGCCAGGCCGCTCCGCGGCAGGCACCGCCGCCGCAGACGCCGTTCGTGCGCGACACGCGCAAGGTCGGGCGCAATGAGCCGTGCCCCTGCGGTTCGGGCAAGAAATTCAAGCAGTGCCACGGCAAGCTGAGCTGATCCTGGCGCAGCGGTGAATCACTTCAACGTTGCTGCGGGCATTCTATGCGACCCTGAAGGGCGCATCCTGATCGCCGAGCGTCTCGGCGGCGGTCCTTTTCACGGTCTGTGGGAGTTCCCGGGCGGCAAGATCGGCCGGCACGAATCCGCCTCCGACGCGCTGTCGCGCGAACTGGCCGAGGAACTCGGCATCGAAATCACCGCGTGCATGCCGTTCATGAACCTGCGTCACGAGTACGACGATCGCATCGTCGAAATCGAATTCTTTATCGTCAGCGCGTGGAACTGTGAGCCCGTTGGCCGGGAGGGCCAGCAATTGCGCTGGGTGCCCCGCGAGAAACTCGATGCCGGGGAACTGCTGCCCGCGGACGTGCCTGTCGTCGAGGCACTGCAGCAGAGCCACTGAATCGTTCAGACGGTCGGAGCTAGCAGATCGAGAGCCGGAACGGGACGTCGTGGCCGGTCTGCACGGCGCGGCTGTCGATCGTGGACCACTCGAGAAAGCGCACCGTGAAACGGTGCTGGCTGCCGCTGATTTCCGGGAACATCGTGCCGTCGCCGCCCAGGCTGACCCGCAACAGCCGGCAGTTCGTATCCTTCTGCATGTTGTGCTGGTACATGCCGTTGATCGCGGTCTTGTCTGTCGGTTCCGCACTCTCGCGAATGAGCCACAGTAATTCGGAGACGGCGTCACAGACCGGGCGGACAGGCGCCATCCACTTCTCGATGTCCTGCAGGCGCCGCGCGTAACCCTGGCGCAGCCAGTGGTTGTAGACGGGCAGGTCGAATTCGCAGGTGCCGCCGGGGATCGCACTGCGGTGCTTGATGGCGTTGAGAAACTCGCAGTCCTTGAGCGGTTGCAGGAACGACGTGCCGATGCGGCTCAATTCGTCGCGGCTGGAGGCGAGATTGTGGATCAGGGCGTCGAGGCGCCGGCCGTCGACCCCGGGCTGGCTCTGGTAGCGCTCCAGCGCGCCGAGCTGGTGGTCGAGTTCCTTGTGGACGTCCGAGCGGACGTCGCCCCGCGACAGGATTGCGAGCACGTCGAGGAGCGTGGAGATCGTCGCCCGCGCGGCCCAGTCGGCCTCGCGCTCGCTGTTGTACAGCATCTGCTGGTACAGGAACTCGAGACGCAGGAACGTTCGCATACGCTCGGACAGCGGTTGCTCGTAATGCATGACGGCAGGGGACGCCTGCGCCGAAATCTCGCCGGCTGGCTTGGCCATCGGACTATTCTGCGCCAGCGGCCCGTCACATGGCAAATGTGCCAACCAGTACCCTGACATCACTGGGTGACGCGGCTAGAATCGGCACAACCCTGGTTGCCGTCCGACGTCCATGCGCGCAAACGCCTCACCGGAGAGCTCGCTCTTCGCCAAACTCGTCTACCCCGGCGCCTGGCTGTTGCTGTTCGTCGTTGCGGTGCTCGTCTACTGGCCCGGCCTGTCCGGCCCGTTCATGCTCGACGATTTCGGCAGCCTGGCCCGGCTCAGCGATTTCAACGGCGTGCGCGACTGGGAGACGTTCAAGGCTTTCGTTTTCGGCGGGACGTCGGGCCCGACCGGCCGTCCGCTGTCCCAGCTCAGCTTCCTGATCGACGGCACCAACTGGCCGACCGACCCGTGGCCGTTCAAGCGCACCAATCTCGTCGTGCACCTCCTCAATGGCCTGCTGCTCGGGCTCTTCATGAAAAAGTTGCTCGAGGTGCTGCAGTACGAGCGCACGGCGGTACGCTGGATCGCGTTCGTGGCCACGGCGTGCTGGCTGCTGCACCCGTTCCTCGTCTCGACGACGCTGTATGCCGTGCAACGCATGGCCCAGTTGTCGACGCTGTTCATGCTCGCCGGCATGGTCGCCTGGCTGCACGGCCGGATGCTGTTGCCGCGCGAACCGCGCCGCGCCTACCTGGTGATGAGCCTCGCGTTGCCGCTGTTCACCTTCCTCGCGATGATCTCCAAGGAGAACGGCCTCCTGTTGCCCGTCGTGATCGGCGTCATCGAGATTACGGTGTTCGCCGCGCAGCGCGAACGGTTCGGGTCTCTCGACCGTCGCTGGACGGGCCTGTTCATCGCCTTGCCGCTGGCCGTCCTCTTCGCCTACCTCGGCAGTCACCTGTTCAGGCCCAATTTTCTCGAGGCCGTGCCGCCGCGCGACTATTCGATTCTCGAACGCCTGATGACGCAGCCACGCGTCATCGTCGATTACCTGCAGAACTGGTTCCTGCCGAAGCTCTACACGACCGGCGTCTTCCAGGATCACGTGCTGAAGTCGAGCGGGCTGCTCTCGCCGGTCACGACGATCCTGAGCATCGTCGCCGTGTCCGGTTCGATCGCGTTCGCGTTCCTGGGACGCCGCCGCTGGCCGCTGTTCGCCGCGGCCATCCTGTTCTATTTCGCCAATCACCTGCTCGAGTCGACGGTCATCAACCTCGAGATGTACTTCGAGCACCGCAACTACCTGGCCAATGCGCTGTGGTTCCTGCCGCTCGTCGTGCTGTTGTGGGAAAAGACGAGCCGCCGCACGTTTGCGGTCGTGTCGGTCGCGGTGCTGGTGCTGCTGGGCGGCTTTACACGCTATGCGGCGACCGTGTGGCAGACGGAGGAGGGCCTGGTGCAGGCATCGGCCGTCAAGGCGCCGATGTCGGTGCGGGCGCAGACGCGATACGCGATGCTGCTTCTCAATGCGGGCCTGCATGACGAAGGAATGCAGGTCCTCGACAAGGCGATCGCAACCATCCCCGGCAACCATCCCTTGCCGCTGATACACAAGATGACGGCCATGTGCCACCTGCAAACGCTGGAGCCCGAAGAATTCGAGCGCATTGCCGCCATCCTGTCGTCGCTGCCCTACGACGCGCGCATGCTCAAGGCCTACAACGAATTTGCCAAGAACATCGTCCTGCAGCGTTGCCCGTCGATCGGGCTGCGCAGGGTGCTGCCAATGTTCCAGCGCATGCTGGATGTGCCAATAAACGCGGACCCTTCGTCAATTGCCTACACGCACATCAAGTTCCTGATCGGCTACGTTCGACTTTACCTCGGCGAGGTCGACGGCGCGATGTCCGAATTCAGGGATTCGCTGGCGGCGCGCCCGGGAGCGAGCTACGCGATGGCGATGGCGGCGTTGTTCGCGACCAGCGGTTACCCGGCGCAGGCGCTCGAACTGGCCGATGTCGCCCTGACGCAGCTCGACACGGAAAACAACACCACGCTGGTCGGAAGACGCGCGACCGAGGCTGACATCAGGGAGTTCCAGCGGAGCGTGCGCGCCGAGCTCGTTTCGCCGCCAGGCGCCGGTACGCCGCGTCCAGGCGAGTAACCGCAACACGCGTCGACTCGAGCGAGCCCGAGTTGTCGATCACGTCATCCGCGATCGCGAGCCGTTCGTCACGATCCGCCTGCGCGGTCAGAATGCGCCGCGCCTGTTCGACGGTTTCCGCATCCCGAGCGAGCAATCTCTGAATCTGGGTGTCCTCGTCGCAGTCGACGACGAGCACGCGGTCGACGAAGTCCCGCAGTGCCGATTCCAGGAGCAGCGGCACGACGATCACCTGGTAGGGCCCGCCCGCCGCACCGGCCTGGCGGCGCGTCTCGGCGCCGATGCGCGGATGCAGGATCGCCTCGAGATCGGTGCGCGCATCCGCGTCCGAGAACACCGTCTTGCGCATCGCCGCGCGGTCGAGGTTGCCTGTCGCATCGACGGCCTGTTCTCCGAACCGGGCGCGAATCTCGTCGAGGGCCGGTTGCCCTGGCTCGACCACTTGGCGCGCAATGACGTCGGTGTCGATCACGGGTGCGCCGAGTTCGGCGAACATGTCCGCCACGACCGTCTTGCCACTCGCAATGCCGCCGGTCAGGCCGATCCTCAGGGGAACGGTGTTTTCAGTGGTGCCCACTTACAGGAACTTGTCGAGGTAGGTATTCGCAATCGTGTCGCCCCAGAGCATCGTGATCCAGCCCGCGGCGGCGAGGTAGGGGCCGAACGGGATCGGTACGCTGCGCTCGTGCTGGCGCAGCGCCATCAGGGCGATGCCGACGACAGCGCCGACGACGGCCGACATCAGGACGATCAGCGGCAGGGACTGCCAGCCGAGCCAGGCGCCGAGGGCGGCGAGCAGCTTGAAGTCGCCGTAGCCCATCCCTTCCTTGCCGGTGATCAGCCGGAACAGCTGGAACACGGTCCAGAGACTGAGATAACCCGCCATTGCGCCGACGATCGCGTCCTTCGGTGCAATGAACAGCGTGTCGGCGCCCGCCATCGGGTGGAACAGGCTCATGACCAGGCCGACCCACATCAACGGCAGCACAATGGCGTCCGGGATCAATTGCGTGTCGGCATCGATCATCGCGACGGCCACGAGCGCGATCGTCATGACGATCGCCAAGATCGCCTCCCAGCCGGCGCCGAAGCGCCACGCGCAGGCGGCGGCCAGCAATGCCGTCATCAGTTCGACGACCGGGTAGCGGGCCGAGATCGACTCCTTGCAATGTGCGCAGCGCCCGCCGAGCAGCAGGTAACTGATCACCGGGATGTTCTGCCAGGCCTTGATCGGCGCGCCGCAGGACGGGCAATGCGAGCGTGGCACGACGAGGTCGAAACGGCCCTCCGGGATCTCGTGCCCGGGCGGCGTCGCCGCCATTTCGGCGCACTGTTCCCGCCAGTCGCGCTCCATCATGATCGGCAGGCGATGGATGACGACGTTCAGGAAGCTCCCTATCGCGAGGCAGAACGCAAAGACCACGGCGATGAAAAACAGCGGCGATTCGGAAAACAGCTCGAGCATCGGGACACTCCGTTGGGGGTGACGCTAGCGTATATGAAAACGGCGTTCGGAATGATCTCCGAACGCCGTTTCGAGTCCTTGCGGGTTCGGCGTTGTCTTAAACGACCGCGCCCAGCTTGAAGATCGGCAGGTACATGGCCACGACCAGGCCGCCGACGAGCACGCCGAGGATCGCCATGATCATGGGCTCCAGCAGGCTCGACAGGTTGTCGACGGCATTGTCGACGTCTTCCTCGTAGAAGTCCGCGACCTTCGCCGACATCTCGTCGAGTGAGCCCGATTCCTCGCCGACGGCGATCATCTGGATCACCATGTTCGGGAACAGGCCCGTGTTTTCCATCGACTGCTGCAATCGCTGACCCGTGGCGACCTCGTCACGGATGGCGAGCACGCCCTGCTCGTAAACGATGTTGCCCGTCGCGCCGGCGACCGACTCCATGGCTTCGACGAGCGGCACGCCGGCCGCGAACATCGTCGACAGTGTGCGCGCGTACCGCGCGATCGAGGCTTTCTGCATGATCGGCCCGATGACCGGAACCTTGAGCATTATGCGGTCCAGGAAGTGGCGGAACGGCCGGGAGCGCTTCTTGAAATACAGGAACGCGGCGATGGCGCCACCGATGATCGCGGCCAGGATGATGCCCTGAGACCGGACGAAGGCGGACAGGTCGATCACGAGGCGCGTGAACGTCGGCAGGTCGGCGCCAAAGCCCTTGAACAGGTCCTCGAACGACGGGATGACGAAGATCAGCAGGATCGTCGTCACGACGAAGGCAACGACGAGGACCGCAGCCGGGTAGGTCAGGGCCTTCTTGATCTTCTTCTTGATCGCTTCGGTCTTTTCCTTGTACGTCGCGATCTTGTCGAGGAGGCTCTCGAGTGCACCGGCCTGTTCGCCGGCCTCGACCAGGTTGATGAAGAGGTCGTCGAAGTACAGCGGGTGCTTGGCCAGCGCTTCGGCGAGGGCGCTACCGCCTTCGACGTCGCCCTTGATCGAGAGAATCAGCTTCTGCATGGCCGCGTTTTCATGGCCGTTGCCGACGATCTCGAAGGCCTGCACAAGCGGGATGCCGGCCGCCAGCATCGTCGCGAGCTGGCGCGAGAAAATCGCGATATCGCCGGTCGTGATCTTGCCGCCGCCCGAGAACAGGCCCTTGCGCTGCTTGCGGATGCGCGTCGGCACGACGCCCTGGCGCCGCAGGTCCGCGCGAACGGCGGCCTCGTCGTTGGCCAGGCTCTTGCCCTTCACCTTCTTGCCGTTCCGGTCTGTTCCTTCCCACAGGAACGGCGTGTTGCTCACAATCGCTGTTTCAGCCATGTTCTCAATCCGTTAATTCACACGCTGTCGTGTGTGCCTGATTCAATCACTCGATGGTAACCCGATTGACCTCTTCGAGACTGGTAATCCCTTCCTTGACTTTGTTCAAACCAGCCTGCCTGAGGTCGATGACCCCCTCTTTTGTCGCCTGGTCGGCGATCTGCATGGCGTTGCCGCCTTCCATGATGATGCGGCCCATGGTCTCGGAGACTTCCATGACCTGGAAGATACCGACCCGGCCCTTGTAACCGTTGTTGCAGGACTTGCAGCCCTTGTCTTTCGGGCCGAAGATCGTGACGCCCGCGTCGAGCTCTTTCGCCGCGAATCCTTCCTTCTCGAGCGCCTCGCGCGGGATGTCCCTGACTTCCTTGCAGTTGTCGCAAAGACGGCGCGCGAGTCGCTGGGCGATAATCAGGCTGACGGAGGTCGCGATGGCATACGGCTTGACGCCCATGTCCACCATGCGCGTCAGTGTCTTGGGCGCGTCGTTCGTGTGCAGCGTGGAGAGCACGAGGTGGCCCGTCTGGGCGGCCTTGATCGCGATTTCGGCCGTCTCGAGGTCACGTATCTCACCGACCATGATGACGTCGGGGTCCTGGCGCAGGAAGGCCTTCAGGGCCGACGCAAACGTCAGCCCCACCTTCGGGTTGACGTTGACCTGGTTGATGCCCGGCAGGTTGATTTCCGCGGGGTCCTCGGCCGTCGAGATGTTGCGGTCCACGGTATTGAGGATGTTGAGGCCCGTGTACAGCGAAACCGTCTTACCCGAGCCCGTCGGGCCGGTGACGAGAATCATGCCGTAGGGCTTCGCGAGGTACTTCTCGTACATCGCGCGTTGGTGCTCCTCGTAGCCGAGCATTTCGATACCCAGCTTCGCCTGCGAGGGATCGAGAATACGCAGCACGATTTTCTCGCCGAACAGCGTCGGGCACGTGTTGACACGAAAGTCGATCGCGCGGTTCTTGCTGAGGCGCATCTTGATGCGGCCGTCCTGCGGCACGCGGCGCTCGGCGATGTCCATGCGCGACATGACCTTGAGGCGCGCGCAGACCTTGTTGGCCAGAATGACGGGTGGCTGCGCGACCTCGCTCAGCACGCCGTCGAGTCGCGTGCGCACGCGGAAGAACTTTTCGTAGGGTTCGAAGTGGACGTCCGATGCGCCGCGCTTGATGGCATCGAGCAGCACCTTGTTGACGAAGCGGACCACCGGGGCGTCCTCGACGTCGTCTTTCTGGATGTCGTCTTCTTCCTCGTCCGGGCCGACGTCGAGGTTCTCGAGATCGAAGTCGTCGTCTTCGAGGCCGCCCATGCTCGTGTCGACGGCCTCGATCGCCTTGTTGATGCGTTCCTCGAGCTTGTCCTGCTCGACAACCACGGGATCGATTCGCAAGCTGGTCGCAAACTTGATGTCGTCAATCGCCTGCAGGTTGGTCGGGTCGGCAATGCCGAGGAAGATGCGCTGTCCGCGCTTGACCAGCGGCAGTACCCGGTGCTTCGTGATCAGTTTCTGGTCGACCGCGCGGACGACGTCGAGGTCGATCTCGACGGCGTCGAGGTCGAGCAGGGGAACACCGAATTCGTGGGACGCCGCGACGGCGATCGCGCGGGCGTCGGCGAGGCCCTCGTTGACGAGGTACGCGATCAGCGGCAGGCGTTCCTTCTTGGCGGCCTCGGTGGCTTCCTGGAGCTGCTCTTCCGAGACGATGCCGTCCTGCACCAGGCGCCGTGGCAGGCCTGCAAGATTGGATTGTGAAGCCGTAGCTACCATGGATGCCCCAAGCCGTCGCGATTCTCTCAGCGTTACAGTCTCACTGATCCAAGTGCCCGATTCAACTGGATTTTGTGCGCCCGGTCACAGTTATCAAATTTGATTAAGTAAAACCCTGAAAACACGGCAAATCGGGCCGATTCCGGGGCGCGCCGGGTTGATCGGTGCGACCTAGTTGCGGCAGGTGGAGGGCAGGTAGCGAGGTTCCACCGTGGGGTCGATGTGCACGCTCGTCACGCCGCCGCCGCTCATGGGATTGGTGTTGACCGGGGCCGCCGCGAAGCCGCAGCGCCACGCGACGGTGGCGCCGGACGTCCCGAGGTAAGGCGTAAACGACAGTGTCCGTCCGAAGATGTCGGCGTGCGCATCATTGCCGAAAGTCACGGTCACGCGGCCTTCGAAAACGTCGACCTGGCTGACGTATTTGCCGCGCGTATCCGTGGGCGCGGGCGTCATGCCGGCCTCGGCGCGCCCCGCCGGCGGCTCGCCGTCCATGTTGTAGGCATCGACGACGGGCGCTTTGGCGCCCACGGCCATGTGGATGCCCTCGGCCACCTGGGCACGTACCGTGTAGGTCTGGTACGCGGAAATCGCCAGTGAGGCGAGAATACCGATGATCGCAATGACGATCATCAGTTCGATCAGCGTAAAGCCTTGCTGTTTTTCTGTCATGCGACCGCTCTTTCCCCGTGCAGCGGGAAGTCTACCGCAAGTTCGCCTGCACACGGGCTCGTGGACAGAAGGCGGTGCCGAGAGTGTGACTCGGTTCACATCCTGCATCCGGCTGTCCCCTGGTTCGAAAAAAAAAAGCCCCGGCGAGCCGGGGCTTTTCCTGACTTTCTCTAAAGCGAAAAGCTCTAGGTCAAATCTTAGCGGCAAGCCGCCGGCAGGTGCTTGTCAGCGATCGTCGCGCTGCGGCAGGTCCACTCGACCGAGCCCGTCTGCTGCACCGGCGACAGGAAGAGCGTGTTGCCCGTGAGGATCGCGTGCGCATCGGCGCCGTACGTGACCTGGATCACGCCGTCAGCCTGGCCACCGCTGGCGCCAACTGCAACCTGCGTGACGTACTTACCGTTGATGTTCGCGGGGTTCGTCGTGATACCGGCCGTCGTGTTGTCCGACGGGAAACGGCCACGGTCCATGGCGAACTCGGAAACGGCTGCCTTGGCACCGCCCGACAGGTTCAGACCTTCCGAAACCTGGGCGCGGATCGTGTAGTCCTGGTAAGCCGGAATGGCGATGGCGGCCAGGATGCCGATGATCGCGACAACGATCATGAGTTCAATGAGCGTAAAACCTTGCTGCTTCTTCATCTCTTCGTCTCCGTGAAGTGAGATATCGATAACGTGTTACGGCGAAATCGCCTGTACCCGTACTTAAGCAAAGCCCGTGCCATTTTTTCGTGACGCACGTCAAGTTATTGAAAAATGCCGGGTTTTGCGGGCGAATTAACGATAAAAAGCGTCGCGGCACGGTGACAAAGCGAGTGACAAATGTCGGTTTTGTGTCACAAAGTGACAATTTTTGTCAGTTGCTGCGGGCGCGCTCGCCGGTCAATCGATCCCGAGCTTCTTGATGCGGTAACGGAGCTGCCGGAACGACAGGCCGAGCAGTTTGGCCGCCGCGGTCTTGTTGTAGCGGGTCTTCTCGAGCGCGTCGACGATGGCCTGGCGCTGCACGTCCTCGACCTGGTCGCCGAGCTTGCCGGCCAGCACGGGCTGAGCGCCGGCGACCTCGCTGGAGTGGCGCAGCCGCAGGTCGTCGGCGGCAATGCGACTGCCGCCGCACAGGGTCACGGCGCGTTCCAGCATGTTCTCGAGTTCGCGCACGTTGCCCGGAAACGCATACGTCAGCAGCGCATCGCGGGCGTCGTCGCCGAGCATGCCGGACGCGTCGAGGCGCCCGAGGATATGGTCGGCAAGCAGCAGCACATCGTCGCCCCGCTCTCGCAGGGCGGGCACGTGCAGTTCGATCACGTTGATGCGGTAGAAGAGGTCCTCGCGGAATTCGCCGTCGGTGACCATCCGGGCGAGGTTCCGGTGCGTCGCCGACAGGATGCGGGTATCCACGCTTTCCTCCCGGGAAGCGCCGACCGGCCGGACCTTCTTCTCCTGGATGACGCGCAGCAGCTTGACCTGCATGGCGAGCGGCAGGTCCGCAATCTCGTCGAGGAACAACGTGCCGTCGCGCGCGCATTGCACGAGCCCGGCCTTGTCGTTGACCGCGCCCGTGAAGGCGCCCTTGCGATGACCGAAGAACTCGCTCTCGACGAGCTCTGACGGGATGGCGCCGCAGTTGACCGGCACGAAGGGTCCCTCGGCCCGCGGCCCGCTGTCATGGATCAGGCGCGCCACGAGTTCCTTGCCGGT
>JBFGYM010000012.1:0-18838 GCA_041587435.1 Woeseiaceae bacterium | reverse complement strand
CCTGAAACGGAATCAGGTCACCGACGTGTCGGTCAACCTCTGAGGGTAGCAATATGAATAAGGTAATTCGCAAATCAACAGGGATAGTTTTCGGCCTGACGCTGGCGGTGCTCAGCGGTGCGCCCGCAGTCGCGGACGACACCGAGCTGCTGCTCGTGGCGCCGACCGACCCGTCGCAGCTCAAGCCCAACGTCATCTTCATCCTCGACACGTCGGGTTCGATGACGACGGAACAGCAGACCAGTGCGCCGTACGACCCGAACGCGGACTACTCGGCCTACGGCACCTGTGACGCGAACCTGCTGTACTACAACGACGGCGCGGGCATTCCCGTATGCGACGCCGGCAATACGCAGGTCATCGCCAAGACCGCGTTCCATTGCGCGGACGCGACGGTCCAGATCGACGACGTCGGCGCCTACACGGGCGTCCTCGTGCAGCACCGATCCGGCGCGACCGGCGCCAAGGAATGGCTCGAGCTCCAGCCCGGCAACAGCTCCGACGCCGTCGAGTGCGAATCGGACAGCGGAATACACGGCCAGGTCGGCGCCATCGACCCGGCGCGCGTTTACGCGGCGTCGGGCGCGGGCCCTTCGAACCCGTGGACCAGCGACCCGGCCCAGGAGATCTCGTGGGGCAGTTCCGGTGCGAACGTGACCTACAAGATCCACGACGGAAATTACCTGAATTACAGGAACGACCCCACCACGCGCACGATGTCCCGATCGGACATCATGAAGGAGGCAACCAAGGCCGTCCTCAACTCGGTCAACGACATGAACGTCGGCCTGATGCGCTTCAACAACACGGAAGGCGGCGTCGTGATTCGTGCGCCGATCGATCTCGATGCGAACCGCACCCAGATCCTCGCCGAGATCGACGCGCTGAACGCCGACGGCTGGACGCCGCTGTCCGAGACGCTGTTCGAGAACGCGCTGTTCTGGATGGGGCTGCCCGGGCACTATGCATCGACAATCAGCGAGCACACGACGGACCCCAATGCGCTCGCCGTTACGGCGCCGGCGCCGATTTACCGGCGTCCCGACATGCTGTCGTGCTCGAAGAACTTCAACGTCCTGATCACCGACGGCCAGCCGACCGAGGACGTCGGCACGCCGGGCCTGCTCGGGCAGCTGCCCGGCTACTCGACGGTAGTCGGCCGCACGGGCTGCACGGGCACGGGCAACGGCGCGTGCCTCGACGACGTCGGTGAGTATCTCGCAAACGTCGACGTGCACCCGACGCTGAACGGCCGCCAGTCGGTCATCACGCATACGATCGGCTACGATATCGACCTGCCGATCCTCGCCGACACGGCTCGCCTGTCCGGCGGCCAGTACCTGCTGGCCGACGACACGGAATCGCTGGTCGCCGCACTGACCGAAGTCGTCTCGCAGGTCAACGAGCGCACACTGTCGTTCTCGGCGCCCGCCGTTTCGGTCAACACGTTCAACCGCACGCGCAACCTGAACAATGTGTACATCACGATGTTCGGCGCGCGCGGCGCGGCGCACTGGCCGGGCAACCTGAAGGGGTATCGCATCGAGAACGGCGTCATCGTCGACGCGAACGGTGCGGACGCGGTCGATCCCGCTTCCGGCTTCTTCTACCAGACCGCCCGCTCCTTCTGGACCACGGGCCAGGCCGACGGCAACGACGTCCGCCGCGGCGGCGCTGCCCAGCAGCTGCCGACCCCGGCCAATCGCCGCCTGTTTACCAACAACGGCTTCGACAACAATCTCGCGGGCGCCAGCAACGCCATCTCGACCGGCAACATCAATGCGTTCAACGCGGTCGATTTCGGCCTGACGGCCGCGACGCCGACCGTCGACCAGGTCATTCGCTGGATGCGCGGCGAAGACGTGCAGGACGTCGATAACAACCCGCTAACCACGCAGCGCTTTGCGATGGGCGACCCATTGCATTCGCGTCCGGCAGCCGTGGTCTATGGCGGCACGGCACAGAACCCGATCGCGGTCGTGTACGTGGCGACCAACGACGGCTACCTGCACGCGATGGATGCGGCGACCGGCCAGGAACTCTGGTCCTACGTGCCGAAAGACCTGCTGCCGCGCATGGCGAATCTCTACGAAGACCCGGAGATGAAGTACAAGCTGTACGGCCTCGACGGGGACATCGTGCCTATCCTGCGCGACGTGGACCGCGACGGGCAGATCGAGCCGCTCGACGGCGACCTCGCGCTGATCCTGTTCGGCATGCGCCGCGGCGGATTCAAGTACCGCATGCTCGACGTCACCGACCGCAACAACCCGGTGCTCGTCTGGGAGCGCGCGGTTGACGATGCCGGCCAGAGCTGGTCCGCGCCGGTCGTCACGCGCATGGATATCGCGGGCTCCGGCCAGAACGCGTTCAAGGCCGTCGTGGTCGTGGGTGGCGGTTACGACCGCGTGCACGACACCGCGGCGTACAACGACACGCCCGACGGCGTCGGTGCCGGCATCCACGTGCTCGACCTGTTCACGGGCGCCACGCTCTGGCGTGCCGGCCACACGAGCAGCACGGCCGACCTCAAGATCGACAAGATGACCAAGTCGATCCCGACGCGCGTAAAGGTTCTCGACATCAACGGTGACAGCTTCGCCGATCGCATGTACGCGGCCGACATGGGCGGCCAGGTCTGGCGCTTCGACGTCACCAACGGCAACCCGGCGGCGTCGCTGGCGGCCGGCGGCGTGATCGCTCGCCTCGGCGCCGAGGGGATCAACAACCCCTCGCCTGCCGACACGCGACGCTTCTACAATTCGCCCGACGTCGCCATGTTCAAGGACCCGCGCCAGAACCGCCGCTTTATTGCGGTGAGCATCGGTTCCGGGTACCGGGCGCACCCGCTCGACCAGAGCGCGGTGGACCGTTTCTACTCGCTGCGCGACCCGAACGTCTTCAACTCGCTGACGCAGCAGCAGTACGACAACTTCGTGCCGTTCGCCGAGGCGGATCTCGTCGAGGTGTCGGGCCAGGTGAATTCGGTCATCACGGCGCAGGACGCCGGCTGGATGCTGACGCTGCCGGACAACCAGATGGTGCTGGCAGAGTCGGTCACGTTCAACAACGAGGTGTTCTTCGTGAGCTTCACGCCGGACACCATTGGCGCAGCCGCCTGCCGTGCGGGCCAGGGCACGAATTTCCTGTACCGGGTGAGCATCCTGAACGGCGACCCGATCATGGATGATCTCAACAACATCCCGGTTGGCGACGAAGACCTGGCGCGCCGTTCGCAGCTCGCGCAGGGCGGCATCGCGCCGACGCCGCAATTCCTGTTCCCGACCGCGGACGCGGCCTGCACCGGTGCGGACTGCAACCCGCCGCCGATCGGCTGCATCGGCGTCGAGTGCTTCGACCCGGGCTTCACCAACAACCCGGTGCGGACGCTCTGGACCCAGGACGGGATCGAGTAAACTGTGGATTGGTTCCGGGCGCACTGCGTCCGGAACCCCCATACTGGATCTAAATCAATAAGTTACGGGAAGCAGATATGCAGACGCGAAGCCGCATGCGAGGGGTCACGCTGATCGAGCTCATGATCGTCGTGGTCCTCATCAGTATTCTCGCCGCTGTCGCCTACCCCAACTACCAGGAATTCACGGCGCGTGCGAAGCGCAACGAAGCCCGTGCCGCCTTGCTGCGACTGGCGACGAACCAGGAACGCTTCTACCTGAACAATAACACGTTCACGCAGGACCTGACCCAGGTCGGGTTCGCGACGACGCCGACCTGGGACACGGAGACCGGTTACTACCGGGTCCAGGTGACGCAGGCCAACGCCACCAATTTCTCGGCGACGGCCACCTACCTGCACGGCGGCAATGAAGCCAACAAGTGCCTGACGTTCACGATCGACGGCCGCGGTCAGAAGACCTCCGGACCCGACGGCGACTGCTGGACCCGGACGCGCTAGCGCTTCTCTTCCCGCCCCGAGAAGAACAACGCGTCGACGATCAGCAACGCGGCGCCGACCGAGATGCCGGCGTCGGCAACGTTGAATGACGGAAAAGCCCAGTCGCCGAACCACACCTGGATGAAATCGGTGACGTAGCCGAGGAGGATGCGGTCGATCAGGTTGCCGACCGCGCCGCCCAGGACGAGGGCCAGCCCGGCCGCCAGCATGGCCTGCCGTTCCCTGCGAATCCGCCACAGCCAGATCGCGATCACGATGCTGACGACGCTGGCGAGCGTGACGAAAAACCACCGTTGCCAGCCGCCCGCGTCGGCAAGGAAGCTGAACGCGGCGCCCGTATTGCGCTGGTGCGTCAGGTTGATGAACGAGTTGAGGGGAATCCGCTCGTACAACGCGACCCATTCGATGATCGCCCACTTCGTCAGCTGGTCCGCGAGCACGACGACGAACGCCACGGCCATCCACGTTACGAAGCGGGCATTGCTGTTCGGGCTTGCGTCGGTCATACGTCGTTCGCCTGTTGATACGCGGCCAGCGCGGAACGTGCATTGTCTTCATCAATCCTCATCTGCGCAACCAGCGCATCGACCGACTCGAATTTCTCCTCAGCGCGCAGGTGTTCGATGAAGTCGACGTGGATGTACTTGCCGTAGATATCGCGATCGAAATCGAACAGGTGTACCTCGAGTATCGGCTTGGTCAGGTCGAACGTCGGCCGGGTGCCGACGCTCGCGACGCCGTCGACAGGGCCTTCCGGCAAGCCGTGAACGCGGACCGCGTAGATGCCCATGACCGCACTCTGGCGCCGCCGCAGGTCGACGTTGGCCGTCGCGTAGCCGAGCGACCGGCCGACCTTGCGGCCCCGCACGATGCGTCCCGACATGCGGTAGGGACGGCCGAGCAATGCCGTGGCCCTCGCCACCTTGCCGGCCGCCAGCGCCTCGCGAATCGCCGTGCTGCTGACACGAATGCCGTCGACGATAACGCTCGGCACCTGCTCGACCGAATACTGCAATGCGGCTGATGCGCGCTGCAGTTCCGCAACCGTTCCCTCGCGCCGGCGCGCAAAGCGAAAGTCGTCGCCAATGACGATGTGCCGCGCATTCAGCCCGTGAACGAGAACGCGCCGGATGAAGGCGTCTGCCGCGATCGAACGCATGGCTTCGCTGAAGCGCGGGCAATAGAAGACGTCGATGCCGCAATCCGCCAGCGCATCGAACTTCTCGCGAAAGCGCATCAACCGCGCCGGCGGCGCGTCCGCCGAAAAAAATTCCTTGGGTGTCGGCTCGAAACTCATGACGACCGACAACGTGCCGCGCGCCGTTGCCTCGGCCATGACGCGATCAAGCAGCCTGCGGTGTCCCGGATGCAGGCCGTCGTAGGAACCGATCGTCACGACGCTGCCGCCGGCCAGTTCGCCGTGCGGCATGTCCGACAGGTGACGGACAAGGCGCACGTCAGCCGCGCCCCAGGCGGAATTGCGCCGGCCGCATCCCGAGCACGACCAGCGCCACGAAATAGGCGCCGGCGCCGGCCACGACGGAAATCGTGAGCCAGGCGACTTTCTCGCCCGTAGACACGTCGGTCCACCATGCCGTAGCGCGGTGCAGCTTCATCAGCACAGCCGCCATCGCCGCGTTGGCCACGGCGACCCGGACGAGCAAGGCCGGCCATCCGGGTCCGTGGTCGATGATGTCCGCGCGGCGCAGCCCCCGGTAGAGGAGCGCCGCATTGAGGACGGCGGCGAACGAGGTTGCCGCCGCGAGCGCCGTGTGCGGCCCCGCGAATCCGCGCGCCGTCAGGTACCACGCCGAACCCGCGCCGAGAACGACGTTGGCCAGCAGCGCCACGATGCCGATGCGCACCGGCGTGCGCGTATCCTCGCGCGCGAAAAACGCCGGCGCGAGGATTTTCACGAACGAGAAGCCGACGAGGCCGACGGCATACGCCTGCAGCGCCAGTACCGTCATTTCGACCGAGCGCCGGTCGAACTCACCTCCGTAGAACAGCGTGATGACGAGCGGCGTCGCGAGGATGACGAGGCCGATGGCCGCGGGCACCGCGATCAGCACGGCGATTTTCATCGACCACTCGAGCGTCTCGGCGAATTCGCGCCGCTCGTCGTTCGCCCAGAGGCGCGACATGTACGGCAGCGTCACGGTCGCCAAGGCGATGCCGAACAGGCCGAGCGGAAACTCCATCAGCCGGTCCGAGTAGTACAGGTAGCTGATGCTGCCGACCGGCAGCAGCGAGGCAATGATGCCGCTCAGCAACACGTTGATCTGCGCGACCGAAGATCCGAAGATGGCCGGCACCATCAGCTTGAACGCCCGCCGCACGCCGTCGTGCCGGGGCCGCCATTTCGGCCGCGGCAGCGCGTGAATGCGCGCGAGGAACGGCAGCTGGAACAACAGCTGGGCGAGGCCCGCCACGAACACGGCATAAGCGAGGGCCATGATCGGCTGCTCGAGCAACGGTGCCGCCCAGACGGCCGCCGCAATCAGCACGACGTTCAGGATCACGGGCGTGAACGCCGGCACGCCGAAGCGCCCGTACGTGTTGAGCACGCCGCCGGCGAACGCCGTCAGCGACACGAAGAAGAGGTACGGAAACGTGAATCGCAGCATCAGGGCGGCAAGGTCGAAGTCGCCGCCGTCACCGACGAAGCCCGGCGCCACGACGAGGACGAGAAGCGGCGCACCGAGCACGCCGATCAGCGTGACGACGAACAGCACGGTCGCAAATGTCCCGGCCATCGCGTCGAGGTACTCGCGGGCCTCGCTTTGCTCGTGACGCTCCCTGTAACGGGCCATGACGGGGACGAATCCCGCCGAGAATGCGCCCTCGGCGAAGAACCGCCGCAGCATGTTGGGGATGCGCTGGGCGACGAGAAAGGCGTCCATCAGCAGCCCGGCGCCAAAGAAACGGGCAAACACGATGTCGCGCACCAGGCCGAGTATTCTCGACAGCAGCGTCATGCCGCTGACGACCGAGGTCTTCAACGCTAACTTCTGGCCAGATATACGTTTTTTGCCGTCCATGCGGGTCCCAGTGTAGCCCAAATCGGTCCTGCCAAATGTGATTGACAATGCCCCCACGGGCGCGAATAATACGCGGCTCTTTGACATCACGACACGGTTCCAACCAGTGGCAAACATCAAATCAGCCGGAAAGCGCGCCCGCCAGGCGGAGAAAGCCCGCAAGCACAACATGGGTCTGCGCTCGACAATGCGAACGAGCATCAAGAAGGTCGTCAAGGCCTGCGACGAGGGCAACAGGGAAGCGGCGGCAGCGGCTTTCAAGGCGGCTGTGCCCGTCATCGACAGCATGGTCAACAAGGGCATCGTCAACAAGAACAAGGCCGCTCGCCACAAGAGCCGCCTGAACGCCCGCATCAAGGCGCTATCCGCCTGACGCCCCCGGGGCTTCTTCCTCTTCCATTTCTTCCAGCGCCTGCATCACCGCGTGCCCCAGGGCCTCGGTGCCGGCGCCGGTCGCCGCGCTGACCTCGAACACCGGACCATCCCAGCCGAGTTGACCGAGCAGGCGGTCGCGCGCCGCTGCCAGGTCTTCGTCGCTGAGCAGGTCGGTCTTGTTGATAACCAGCCAGCGCGGTTTCTCGGCCAGCTCCGCGGAGAATTCGGCCAGTTCACCGGCAATCGCCGCAACTTCGACCGCCGGATCAGCCGACGGGTCGAGCGGCGCGATGTCGACGACGTGCAGCAGCAGGCGCGTGCGCTGCAGGTGTTTCAGAAACTGAATCCCCAGTCCCGCGCCCTGTGAGGCGCCCTCGATCAGGCCCGGGATGTCGGCCATGACGAAGCTCTGCAGCCGGCCGACGCGCACGACGCCGAGGTTCGGGTGCAGCGTCGTGAACGGGTAGTCGGCGATGCGCGGCTTCGCTTCGGACATGGCCGCGATCAGCGTCGACTTGCCCGCATTGGGCATGCCCAGGAGGCCGACGTCGGCGAGCACCTTGAGCTCGAGTCGCAGGTGACGCGCCTCGCCCGGCGTGCCGTTGGTGGTCCTGCGAGGCGCGCGGTTCGTGCTGCTCTTGAAGCGCGTGTTGCCGAGACCGCCGCGGCCGCCCTCCGCGACTTTCTGGCGTTGCCCTTCGTCGGTCAGGTCGCAGATCAGCTCGCCCGTGTCGACGTCGTGCACGACCGTGCCGCGCGGCACCTTGACCTCCAGGTCGTCGCCCGACTTGCCCGTCATGTTACGGCCGGCGCCGGGCTGACCGTTCTCCGCCCTGAACTTGCGCGCCACGCGAAAGTCGGCCAGCGTGTTCAGCGACGAGTCGGCGACCAGCCAGACGCTGCCACCGTGCCCGCCGTCGCCGCCGTCGGGCCCGCCCCTCGCGACGTATTTTTCGCGACGAAAACTCAGGCAGCCGTGGCCGCCGTTGCCGGCGACGGTACGAATCGTTGCTTCGTCGACGAATTTCATGGGTTGATTCTAGTAATTGAGCGCCCCGATACGAAAAACCCCGCATCCGCGGGGCTTTCCTATGGTCATCTCGGAGGCGGCTTGCCGGCGAATCGATCAGCCCTCGACGACGCTCACGAACTGGCGCATCTTCGGGCCCTTCTTCTCGAACCTCACGTGCCCGTCCTTCTTGGCGAACAGCGTGTGGTCGCGGCCGCAGCCGACATTGCTGCCGGCGTGGAACCGCGTGCCGCGCTGGCGCACGATGATGTTGCCCGCGAGCACCTCCTGGCCGCCGAACACCTTGACGCCGAGACGTTTACTCTCGGAATCGCGACCGTTCTTGCTGCTACCGCCTGCTTTTTTATGTGCCACTGTACTGTACCTGTCAGTTCCATCGGCCGCGCTCAGCGCGACCTTCGTTGATCCAATGCGTTAGTCGGCCTTCTTCTTGGCGGCCTTCTTCTTGGCGGCCTTCTTCTTGGCGGCCGGCTTTTTCGTTGCGCCCTTCTTGGCCGCCGCTTTCTTGGCCGCCGGCTTCTTGGCCGCCGCCTTTTTCTTATCCCCGGATGGGGACTTGGTCACGGCCTTTTTCTTATCCCCGGATGGGGACTTGGTCGCCTTTTTCGCAGCCGGTTTGTCGTCCGCCGCGGCTTCTTTCTTAGGCGCCGCTTTCGTCGCCTTGCCCGCCCCGATGTCGGTGATCTCGACCTCGGTGAAGAACTGGCGATGCGAGCCCTGACGCAGGTAGTTCTGGCGGCGCTTGAACTTCACCACCGGCACCTTCTTGCTCTTGCCCTGGCGCAGGACCTTGCCGCTCACGGTCGTGCCCGCGACGAGCGGCTTGCCGACCTTGATATCCGTTCCGTCGCCGACGAGCAGGACCTCGTCGAAGCTGACCGAGGCGCCCTCGTCCGCCTCGATCTTCTCGAGACGCAGGACATCACCTTTGGCGGCGCGGTATTGTTTGCCGCCGCTGCGAAAAACCGCATACATCGTGTTTGCTCCAGTTAGTGAGCCGCGCTGCCCGCAACTCACTGAGAATTAAGACGTTTCTGTGGGGCGAAGAAGTTGCCGCCCGAGCGAAACAATGGCTGCCGCCATGAAAGAGCGGGAATTCTATAGATTCCGCCGCCCCGGGTCAACGTCCGCGCCCGGCGAAATCCCGCCGATTTTCAAGGGCTTGCGGAGGCGTTTTTCCGGCCCCGGCGGCCACGATGATCTCGCCAATACCGGCGCTTTCAGGCATTATCGCGAAACCTATGCACGTGGCCGCAACGACACCCGGAACCCTGAACTTCGACGCCGTCGCAGCGCTGGCGCAGGACGACATGGCAGCCGTCAACCGCCTGATCTCGACCAGCCTCGACAGCGACGTCGCGCTCGTGTCGCAGGTTTCCGAGTACATCGTCATGAGCGGCGGCAAGCGGCTCCGCCCGCTCATCGTGCTGCTGGCGGCCCGTGCCCTCGGCTACGACGGCGAGCAACACGTGCGGGCCGCGGCCATCATCGAGTTCATCCACACGGCCACCCTGCTGCACGACGACGTCGTCGATTCCTCGGAACGGCGGCGCGGGCGGGACTCGGCCAACACCGTGTTCGGCAACCAGGCGAGCGTGCTGGTCGGCGATTTCCTGTACTCGCGTTCCTTCCAGATGATGGTCGACATCGGCGACATGCGGGTCATGAAGATACTCGCCGACGCGACCAATACGATCGCGGCGGGCGAAGTCCAGCAGCTCATGAACATCCATGACCCGGACACCACCGAGGACGATTACCGCCAGGTGATTTACCGCAAGACGGCGCGCCTGTTCGAGGCCGGCGCGCAGATTGCGGCGGTGCTGGCGCGACAGGACGCGGCCGTGGAGGATGCGATGGTGCGCTATGGCCGGCATCTCGGCACGGCATTCCAGCTTGTCGACGACGCGCTCGACTACGGCGCATCGTCCGACGAACTCGGCAAGAACCTCGGCGACGACCTCGCCGAGGGCAAGGCAACGCTGCCGCTGATCTTCGCAATGCGCGAGGGCTCGGACGCAGACCGCGAGCTGATCCGCGAAGCGATCCTGAGCGGCGGGCTCGAGCGCATGGACGACATCCAGTCGGTCATTCGGTCGACGGGAGCCCTCGACTACACGGCGTCAAGAGCCCGGGAGGCGGCCGACGCCGCCATCGGCACGCTGGCCGGGATACCGGGCTCGGCGTATCGCGACGCGCTGGTCGCGCTCGCCGAGTTTTCGATTCTGCGCCGTTCCTGATGTCCGACCGGTTCAACACGCCGTGGCGCGTCACCGCGGCCGCGATCTACACGACGCCGACGGATTCGCGCGTCTACGGCACGCTCGACATCGACGTCACCGAGGCCAAGAAGTTCATCGACCGCAAGCGCGAGGAAGGCGTCAAGGTAACCATGGTGCACCTGGCGACGGCCGTGCTGGCGCGCGCCGTGGCGTTCGATGTGCCGGAGATGAACTGCTTCATCCGGCGCGGCGCCGTCGTCGGCCGCGAGCATCTCGACGTCATGGTGCCCGTCCAGGTTGGCGGTGACAGCGGCGTGACGGCCGCGATCATCCGCAACGCGCACGCCCGCAAGGTGACCGACATCGCGGACGAAATTCGCGACAAGGCGGCGCGCAGTCGGGGCGGCGAGGAAATCAGGGCGGCGAAGAACAAGTACGTCCTGAACCGGATTCCCTGGCCGTTGCGCCGCCCGGTATTCCTGTTGCTCAAGTGGCTGACCGTGGACATGGGCATCGAGATAAAGGCCCTCGGCTTGTCGGCCCACAGTTTCGGCTCGTTCGTCGTTTCCGACATCGGCAGCTTTGGCCTGAACACGGGCATGACGGCCCTGATGCCGGCCGCCAAGGTGCCCTTCGTCGTCGTGCTCGGCAAGATCGAAGAGAAACCGGTGGTGCGCAAAGGCGAGATCGCCATTCGCACGATCCTGCCTCTGACGGGGACTTTCGACCATCGTATCGTCGACGGCGCGCAGATCGGCAAGTTCGCGCGCAGCCTGAAGCGCGCGTTCCGCAATCCCGACTGGCTGGACGAAGTTCCCGAAAAAGAACTCGCGGACTGCGTATTCAAGGTGAGATAAGTGGTCGGGGCGAGAGGATTTGAACCTCCGACCCCTTCGTCCCGAACGAAGTGCGCTACCAGGCTGCGCCACGCCCCGACCGCGGGACGCGCATGTTACCGCAAAGGAAATGGGGCTTCAATCGAACCGTTCTGGCGCCTGACGAGGGGAATTATATGTCAATGAAACAGACAGTTACGGTCCTCGCCATGGCCGTTGTCGCGTCCTGCGCTTTCGCCGATCCGGCCGACGACGTGCGTTGCCGCGAGATCGGATTCAGCCGCTCCGCCGAGTCGCGGGATGTCACGGCGTTCAGGTCGTTCATCGATGCCGATGCGCGCTTCGTCGGCGCAAGCGTGCTGCACGGCGTGCCGGCCATCGCCGAGGCCTGGTCCGTGTTCCTCACGCCGGGCGGTCCCGCGATCAAGTGGCGCCCGCAGGTCGTCGAGGTTCTCGCTGACGGTCGCCTCGCCCTGTCGCGCGGTCCCTACCGCGTCGTGTCCGAGGACGCCGAGGGCAACCCGGTCGAGAGCTGGGGTACGTTCAACTCCGTCTGGCGGCTCGGTGACGACCACGTGTGGCGTGTCGTCTTCGACGCCGGCAGCCCGGCAGCCGAACCGCCGGACGAGGCAACGATGCAAATCCTCGACGCCGAGGTGGATTGCCCATGAAGCGGCGCTACGCGGCCCGAACTGTCTAGGACGCGGGGTTGATGTTCGCGTTCAGCCTGAACAGGTTGGTCGGGTCGTATCGCTTCTTGATCGCCAGCAGGCGCGGGAAGTTGCCCTGGTAGTTACCGTGCCGCACCGCGCGCGACTCGTCGCCCGAGTCCACGGTGTAGTAACCGTCGGTCGCCGTTTCGAGCTTGCCCCAGTACTCCCGGATGTAACGGACGTTGTCCGCCGGGTCGTCGTCCTTGGGCCACGTAACGCTGACAAACATGTTGGCGATCGACTTGCGGTGTGCGAACGCGGTCGCCTCGACGGGTACTCGCCCGATGGCGCCGGCCGACTGTTGCATATAGAGCATCACACCGCGGCGCTCCTGCGGCTCGAAGCCGTCCAGGATGGTGTCGAGCAGGTCGTCCGGGAATTCGTTGATGAACCCGGACTTGAAGTACTCGGCATCATTCCGCGGGTCGGTATTGTCCCAGGCGCGCTGTGCTTCGACATAGTCGGTGGCCTTGACCGTATTCATGACGGGCTCACCGATCGACAGGAACGGCCGTAGAAGTTTTTCCGCCTCCTTTTCGGGTCCCGACCAGCAAATCTCGAAGCCTGCCGTCGTGCCGGGCGCGCCGAGCGGTTGGATGATCATCGGATCGACGTACAGCTCGTCCGGTGCCGTCGCGCCGTGATCGCGGTAAACATTGAACACGTCCCGTGCAAGGTCCGCCGGAAACAGCACGGTACCGGCCACCACCGTCCGCTGCATCGGGTGCAACTGCATTTCGAAATTGGTGACGATGCCGAAGTTGCCGCCGCCTCCTCGAATGCCCCAGTAAAGATCCTCGTTTTCTTCGGCACTGACATGCAGCAGCCTGCCGTCAGCCGTGACGACGTCGGCCCCCACGACGTTGTCGAGCGCAAGACCGAAGCGCCGCCCTACGCGCCCGAACCCGCCGGCCGTCGTCAGCCCGCCGATGCCGGTGTGCGAAACCGTGCCCGCGGTCGTGACGAGACCGACGGCCATGGACTCGCGATCCAGTTCGCCGAGCAGGCTGCCGCCGGCGACATGCGCAATGCGGTTCTTCAGATCGACGCGCGCGTGCCGCAGCGTGGACAGGTCGATCTGCATGCCGCCGTCGCAGGTCGACTTGCCGGCGTAGCTGTGGCCGCCGCACTTGACGGCCAGCAGCAGCTGGCGCTCGCGCGCGAACGTCACGGCCTTGCGAATATCGGTGACGCCGTCCGGCTGCACGACGAATGCCGGGTGCTTGTCGATGCCCGGATTGAGCACCTTGCGTGCCGTCTCGTAACCCGGATTGCCCGGCAACAGCAGGTTGCCGCGCAGGCTGTCGGCCAGTTCCCGGATGGCAGCAGGCTCGATCTCGATCGCGCTGCGGTCGCCGGTCACCGCCCGCACGCCGGTCGACACCTCGGTCAGCGCAGCGAACTGCGCCGCCAGCGCCGGTACTGCCGCCGCGGAAACGCCGGCTGCCACCGCCGAGCGCAGGAATAGTCGTCTGTCCACGGTCATACCCCCTCGTTCCTGTTGTTGTTATGCCGCCAGCATAGCGCAAAACGCGCCGCTTGCTGGCTCGTCAACGGCGTCATCGCATAGACTTGCACGCGTGAACCAAGCGATCGACAGCAAGCTGCCCGACGTCGGCACGACGATCTTCACGGTCATGAGCCAGCTCGCGGCGGAGACCGGCGCCATCAACCTGTCGCAGGGGTTTCCCGGGTTCGACCCGCCCGCCGCGTTGACGGCGCGCATCGCCTGGCACCTGCGCCATGGGGGCAACCAGTACGCACCGATGCCGGGTCTCCCGGCCCTGCGCGACGTCATCGCGGAAAAGACCGAGCGCTTCCAGGCGCACCGGCCGGACGCCGACCGCGAGGTCACGGTCTGTACGGGTGCGACGGAGGGGCTGTTCAGCGCCATCACCGCGGTCGTTCGCCCCGGCGACGAAGTCATCGTGCTCGACCCGGCCTACGATTCCTACGAACCGGCCGTGCGCCTGTCGGGCGGCATCACGCGGCACGTGCCGCTCTGCATCGACGCCAACGGGCACGACTTTCACCCCGACTGGCAGCGCATCGCGGACGCGCTCAACGACAAGACGCGCCTGGTCATCCTCAATTTTCCGCATAACCCGACGGGCGCGATTCTCACGGCGAGCGATCTGGACACGCTGGCCGATATCGTTCGTAACTCGGATTGTCTCCTGGTGTCGGACGAGGTTTACGAGCACATCGTGTTCGACGGCGAACCGCATCGCAGCCTGCTCAGCCGCGCGGAGCTCCGCGAGCGCGCGTTCGTCATCTCGTCGTTCGGCAAGACCGTCCACGCAACCGGCTGGAAGCTCGGCTATTGCGTTGCCCCGCCACGCCTGACGGAAGAATTCCGGCGCGTGCACCAGTTCACGACTTTCTCGGTCAGCACGCCGATGCAGCACGGCGTCGCGGAATTCCTGCGCGACCACCCGGAGTGGTGCGGAGAACTGCCGGCTTTCTACCAGCAAAAGCGCGACCATTTCGCCGGGCTGCTGGCCGCATCCCGGTTCCGGCTGACGCCGGCACGCAGCACGTTCTTCCAGATCGTCGACTACGGTGACATTTCGGACGCGCGCGACACCGAGCTTGCGAGGCGCTGGACGCAGGAGATCGGCGTTGCGTCGATCCCGCTCAGTGTCTTTTGCGACACGCCGTTTACGGGCACGCGGCTGCGTTTTTGCTTTGCCAAGGACGATGCGACGCTCGAGGAAGCCGCGCGCCGCCTGCGAGCGCTCTGAGGGTCCGTATCAGGCGCTGCCGAGCTGGTAGGCGATCAGCGCCCCGACATAGCCCAGCGACGTCATGTAGGTCCACGCGAAGACCGGCCAGCGCCAGGTATTCGTCTCGCGACGAATGATCGCGAGCGTCGCGACGCACTGCAGGCACAGGGCATAGAAAATCAGCAAGCCGATCACCATCGGCAAGGTGAACAGCGCCGTGCCGTCGCTCCGCTTCGCCGACTTGAGGCGCGTCGAGAGTGTCGTTTCGTCGGCGTCGTCGCCCACCGCGTACACGGTGCCGAGGATCGCGACGACGACCTCGCGCGCCGGGAAACTCGCAATCACGGCGGACGACACGCGCCAGTCCCACCCCAGCGGCTCGAACACGGGTTCGACGACCTTGCCTGCCCGGCCGAGCCAGCTTTGCTCGAGCTGCAGCGCAGCGGCCGCATTGTCGTCGACGCCCGGCGCCATCTCCTCCACCCGCGGGAAATAGGCCAGCGCCCAGATGATGACGGCCACGGCGAATATGACGGTTCCGGCACGGCGCAGGAACACCTTGGCGCGGCCGAGGAGCTGGATGCCCACGGTCTGCAGGTTCGGTCGACGGAACTCGGGAAGCATCAGCGCGAACGGCGGCTTCGGCCCCCGCAGCGCCGTGCTGCGCATCAGGAACGCCGTGAGGATGCCCATGACGATGCCGAACATGTACAGCCCGAACAGGACCAGCCCCTGCAGGTTGAGGAACCCGAACTTCAAAGCCGGCACGAACGCGGCGATCAGCAGCGCGTAGACCGGCAGCCGCGCCGAGCAGGTCATGAATGGCGCAGCAAGAATGGTGGCGATGCGGTCGCGGCGGTTGGGAATGACGCGCGTGGCCATGATCCCGGGCACCGCGCAGGCGAAACTCGAAATCATCGGGATGATCGATTGCCCCGACAGCCCGACCGAGCTCATCGTGCGGTCCATCAGGTAGGCGGCGCGCGCGAGATAGCCGGAGTCCTCCAGCACGATGATGAACAGGAACAGGATCAGGATCTGCGGCAGGAAAATGATGACGCTGCCGACACCGGCGATGACCCCGTCGGCGATCAGGCTCGAGAATGCATTGTCGCCGAGGCTCGCGAACACGCTCGCAGACAGCGCGGCGGTCGCGCTGTCGATGGCGTCCATGAGCGGCGTCGCCCACGCAAACACGGCCTGGAACACGACCGCCATGACGATGAAGAGGCCGATCGTGCCAGGGACGGGCCGGTTCACGAAATCCGTGACGCGCGTTCGCCACGAGGCGTACGCGGGCGCCGACCGTTGCACTTTCTGCAGCGCGTCGCGAACCCACGTGTAGCGAACTCGTGCGTCGCGGGCGATCGGCGGTTCGTCGCCGAACAGGGCCTGCCGCGCCGCCTCGACGCGCGCGGCCGCGTCGTCACCGAGACTCGCGAGCGTGTCGGCGTTGTCCGGGGTCGGCCCGTCGATCAGGACGCGCTCGAGTTCGGCGAAGCGAATGCGCCGGCCGGCGCCCTCGGCCAGCCGCTCGGCGGCCGCCGTCAGCTCCGGCCAGATTCGCACGCGGCGCGGCGGTGTCAGCTCGCGGATGTCGGCCAGCGCGCGTCGCAGCATGTCGAGGCCTGCCCCGGTTCTCGCCACCACGGGGTACACGGGCACGCCGAGCATCGCGCTGAGCTCCGCCGTGTCAATGAGAATGCCGCTTCGGTCGGCGGCGTCGGTCATCGTGAGCGCAACGACGGTCGGCAGTTCGAGCTCGACCAGCTGCTGCACGAGGAACAGGCCCTGGTAGAGGTTGGTCGCGTCGAGCACCGCGAGGATGCCGTCGGGCTGGCTCGTGCCCTGCATGCGCCCGAAGATCACGTCGACGGTGATCTTTTCCTCGAGCGAGTGGGCACTCAGGGAATGCGTGCCGGGCAGGTCGACGAGCTCGATGCGCTTGTCGTCGGTGCGCAGGAAGCCGATATGCCGCTCGACCGTCACGCCCGGGTAGTTGCCGATGCGCTGCTTGAGGCCGGTCAGCCGATTAAAGAGCGTGCTCTTTCCCGAATTGGGCGTTCCGACAACCGCGACGCTCGCATCCTTGCGCTTTGCGACGGTTATCTCGTTGGCGGGGATCCGGGTTTCTGCGGGCCTACTCACCAGCCCCTACTGGCGCGACGCGGAAGAACCGGGCGTGTTCCTGTCGCAGGGAAATGCCGTTGCCGAATAGCCGGAATTCCATCGGGTCGCCGCCGATCGCCGAACTCGCGTGCTCGACTTCGGCGCCTTCGACCAGCCCGAGCACCATGAGGCGCTGCACCTGGGGGTCACGGGCGTCAACGGCATGAATGACGCCTTTTTCGCCGCGTTTCAGGGTAGCCAGTGTGTCGCCATTGATCGCCATAACGCTCTGTATCCGTTGGATTTTCCGTCCTTTCCCGGAAATTGGCTTAAATGATAATGATTCGCATTACGAACTGCAATAGGCAATTATACGGATGTCGCGTTGGGGCGTTCAGTTGGCGTTCATCGACTCGGGCGTAGCGTCTTACGGCACATCAACCGCGAGGACCGCGTCATGAAAAACGCCCCCCAACGCTCGCGAGCGGCTGTAGAGAAGCGCCTGACCGGGCGCCTGCTGTACATCGCCTGCCTGGCCGTCCTGTTCGCCGGCTTCGCCCTCGTCGCGACACAGAAGGCCCACGCCAATTCACCGACCATCCGGCTGTTCCCGACGACCGTCGTCGAGGACCTCAAGCAGACCGGCAACGTCGCCCGCGATATGGAGACCGGGCTGCAGGAGGTCATCGGCCGGCTCGACCAGCAGCAGGAACTCTACAACGACAGCAAGTGCGACGGCGCAGAGAACGACTCCGGGTGCCAGCGCCTCGCGCGCCAGATCGGAGCCACCTACCTCGAGATGCTGACAATCATGGAGGAACGCCTGCCGGACATGGAGCACACCGTCAACAACACGCGCCTGAGCCTCGAGAAAGGTCTGCGCAACGAGCTCGGCAGGAAAATGACGCCCTGGACCCTGCAGGAAACGCTTGTCGGCAAGAGCACGACCGCTGCGGCGCAGCAGTCCGCACCGACGCTGCGCGGCCGCTCGGGCATGCGCCTGAGTGAACGATTCAAACAGTATTATCAGCTGGTCGCTACGTCCGGCGCCAAAGGCGACCAGTCGCTTGCGGTGCTGGCGTCGGACATCTACCTCGACATGGAAGAGACCAGCCTGCTGATCCAGCGGACACGCCAGGAAATCGCGCGTGCGACCCTCATGGAACAGCTCAACCAGTCCTTCGGCATTATCACGCCCGAGATGATCGAGGTCGTCGGCGGCGTCAAGTCGATTCTCTTCGGCGACATGGAAGGCACCGCGCTCGTCGCCGGCCCTCCACCGGGCAGCGTCGAAGAAGCCTATCGCAGCCCGCTGGAACAGTAAGGGAGCTCAATCATGCGCACCAACCTGCTCATCATCCTCGCGGCCTCTCTGCTCGCGTCCTGCGCCTCCAATGCGCCGGAATGCGTCGGCCCGCAGTCGAAGAACCTGTCGACGGCGATCGACCAGGCACAGGTCTCCCTGATCAACGGCTGCCACGCGCATTTCGACCGTTACTACGACAGCCTGCTCGGCATCGCCGAGGGCGACCCCAAGCCGGAGAACAAGCGCGTCTTCAGCGAATTTCTCGTCTGGTCGAGCGACAAGGGCCTGCTCAGCAATCGCCAGGCGCAGGACTACTACAATCGCTACTTCAACGTGAAGTTCATGTCGCTCAAGGGCGATTACAACAACTGCTCGCACACGTGTCCGAACAAGCAGAAGGTCCTGTTCGACATGGAGCGGGAGCTGTCGGACAAGGAGCGCGGCCTGCTCAAGGTGAGCCTCGACAACGAGGGCTACTACCGCGCCGACCAGCTCTACCAGGAAGTCGAACTCGTTCTCGAAGCGACCTGCACGGCCTGCGCCGCGGGGCGCTGATCCCGGCTG
>JBFGYM010000011.1:0-18866 GCA_041587435.1 Woeseiaceae bacterium | reverse complement strand
GACGGCTCGGAGTTCCGGCGCGCGCGCCGCGACAGCCTGCTGCACTGGCTGTGGCCCGCCCTGGAGAAAGACTTTGCTGCCGCGTTCGAACCGGGATCCGGCGCCGGCGACGACACCGAGGAACCGACCTGGATCGACCCGGTCCGCCGGCGACTCGGCAAGCCCTGGACGCTGCCCGCCGTGTCCGTGCCCGCTGCCGGTCTCGGTGACGACATCGGGGATGTCGGCGACGAGGTCGAGTTTTACTGGGTCGGCACCGAGGCGAGAATCGCAGGGACACTGGTGCACCGCTGGCTGGAACTCATGGCCACCGGTCGTGCATCCCTCGAACCGGGCGACAGCCGCCGGGCCGTGACCGAGCGCTGGCTGCGCGAGATGGGCATTGCCGACGTGACCGGCGGCAGTGTTGCGGCGAGGGTGCTAGAGGCCATCGAACGCATCCTGGGCGACGAACGCGGACGCTGGCTGCTGGAAGGTCCCGGGCATGCGGAACTCGGCCTGACCGGATTGCACCAGGGCGAGGTAAGCTCGATCGTGCTCGACCGCGTCCGCATCGACGACGGCGTGCACTGGATCGTCGACTACAAGACGAGCACGCACGAGGGCGGCAATCTGCGCGGCTTCCTCGATGCGGAAGTCGAACGCTATGCGCCGCAATTGCAAAAATACGCGTCCATCTACCGTGCCTGGTCGGGTGTCGAGCCGCGCTGCGCGTTGTACTTCCCGCTGTTGCAGGCGTTCGTCGAGACCTAGTAGCTGCCTTCGAGCCGCAGCTCGTGCAGACCGCGCTCGTTGGCGCTGCCGAGGTACCGCAATTGACTGCGCAGCGCCTCGGGCGTCGCGGGTTTCGGGCCGACCTGGCCGAGAAACGCATAGGACTTGTCGGGATTGAGCTGCAGGCTGCCTGCGAGATCGACGACGCCGTCGGTGTCTTCGACGCTGGCGACGATCCCGTTGTTTTGTGTGAAGAACTCGGCGCGATAACCGCCGAGCGACGACGGTGCGACCATCGGCACGACGAGAGCGGCAACCTCGACCGTTCCGTCCAGCGTGCTGGCCCGGCCGTTGACGAGTTCCAGCCGTTCGAACCGGAGACTGGCGTTGCCGCGCAGCCCATTGATGTTCGCTGCGCGTTCGAACATCGAGAGGGGTACCGACGCATTGAGGTCCCGTAACGCGACCGTGCCGCCCAAACCGATCGACACGCGGCTTTCGAAGAATCCCGAAACCGGCGAAGCAGCGACGTCGTACACGGCCTTGCCGGTGAACAGATGCAACGGTCGCATGCGCCAGTCGAGGTCTCGCAGGTAGACACCGTGCGTCGAGAACTCACGCGCACTGCCGTTCCAGATCGTTCCCTCGATGCCGCTCATGGCGATGAACGGCGACGATGCCCATTGGTATGCAATGCGCGCCGGGAACGTGACGACCAGTGCGATCACCAGCACGAGGAGGCCGAGCAGGACAAGCCCGCGGTTACGTTTGATCAAAGTGCGCGCTCCAGTGTGAGCGACGCGTTGACGCGCCCGGGGCCGGCTTGCGTGATGGCAGACAGGCTGCCGGCCTGGACGTGCATGTCGTGCTGGTCACCGAGGTCACCGAGCCACAACACGAGGTCGTCGAACGGCACGCCCTCGAATTCGACGCGCACGCCGTTGGCCGTCGTCGGCTGGCTGCGACGGCGATACTGCTCGAGGCCGCGGCTGCGCAAGGTCTGGTCGACGACGATGATCGGCGCCTGTTGCGATGTGACCCGCGTACCCTGCGACCTGCTGCGCGTCGCGACCAGCGCCTTGAGAGGGCGCAATTCGGCGAGCGAGCGCTCCCAGTTGGCGACGCTGGCGGCCACGGCCTCGTGGTTCTTGTCGAGCGGCGCCCACAGCAGGGCATAGACCAGTGCGACGACGACAAACACGGAACCGCCCACCACGAATGCCTGCTCGCGTGCCTCGAGATTGTCGAACCAGTCCTTCATGAACCCGCCTCGCGAATCTGGATGCGGCTGTTGATGCGGTCCGCGACGCGGTCTGTCGACTGGATCGAGGCGATGAATTTGCCGGACTCGCCGATCGCCTTCTGGATGTTGCCGACGGTCTCGACATCAGCCGAGGTCACGCGCACGTCGATCACGCCGGCACGGTAGCTGACGGACTCGACCTTGGCGCTGTCGTGCTGCGTGAGCGCCGCGGCCAACTGGTCGAGCGAGGCCAGGAACACCGGCGTTGCCGTGCTGCCGCCCAGGCTGCGCCGGATGGAATTCACGGCCGCGACCGGGTCGAGCAAGTCATCGGCGGCGGCAGGCCGTAACTGCTGGAACTCGGCGATGAACTGGGCACGCAACGCCGCTTCCTCCTGCGTCAGGCGCCAGTAGTCGACGCCCTTGGCGGCGAAGCCGACCACCACGAGACCGAGCAGCAGCACGGCGACCTTGCGCCAGGGCCGCAACCAGGAGCCGTAATCGGCCTTCGGTCCGTAACGCCCCTGCAGGAGGTTGACACCCTGGCCGCTGGCCACGGTTACTGCGAGCCGCGGCAACGCGCCGTCGGGCAGCAGGTTGATGTCGACGCTGTGCAGTTCGTGGCGCAACGCGATCCAGTCGTGCGACAACCGCTCTTCGTCGGCCGCGTCGCAGTAAGCAACGAGATGGCCCGACGGTTCGGGCGGCGCATCGTCGCTGCGGTCCTTGAGCAGTCCGGCCGCCACGAGGGCATCGCTCGGATTCACACCCTGCATCACGAATTCCGTATCGCCGCCGTCGTTGAACATGATGACGTCACCGTCGACCAGCACGCTCATCGTGCCCGGAATGCGCGCGAGACCGTAGTTCTCCGGCACGATTTTCCACGGCAGGATGCCGGCCTCGTCCAGTTGCTCGAGCCAGGTGTCGAGAATCGCGCGCGACACGGCCGCAACCGGGCGAATGCCCGACTCGCGTTTTTCCCCGGCGGCGAAATGCATCGTTTCGACGTCGGTCGCGACCTGTTCCTCGAGCGCATACGGCAACGCGGTATTGAGTCTTGCCCGGCTGCGAATTGGCAGGTCGACGGTCGTCGTCAACGTTTCGGTCGCCGGGACGAGCACGATCACGGGGCGGTTCTGGATGCGCGCCGCGGCCTCGTCGAGGGTGCCGCGCTGCGGCGGGCTGCGGCGCGTGCCGTTGTCGTCGGCCACGATCCACTCGACCATCGGGTCATGGTCGCGCGCGAGGCGTATGACGACGTACTCTGCCATGTCAGATCGTTCCCAGGCTGCGCAGGATGGGCGCTACTTCGCCGGTCGAGGCATTGCGATGCAGCACCGTAAAGAGACTAACGCGAACGGTATCAATCTGCACGACGGCCTTCAATTGGAAAAACTCCGTGCTCTCGGCGATCCAGGGCACCAGGTCGGGCGCCACCAGCGGGGCGAATATGTCGCCGTAGTCCGCAAAGCCGCCGCCTTCGCGCGTCGACACGAGCCCTTCCGCGTCGCCCTGCGTGATGTTCGGGCCCAGCGACATCAGCACGGGAATGGTGGCGGTGTTGACGTTGATCGCCGTCCGGCCCGGGAGGGCCGTCACGTGCGGCAGCAGGATTTCGAAGCTGGCGCGGTCCATGCCGTCGAGCGCGGCGAGTTCGGTGACGTTCGAGACCGGCTGGTCGGCCGTGCGGTAGGCCGGCACGAACCCCGAATACAGCGGGTCTTCCGCCCCGTCCGGGATGGCCTCGTTCTGGTCCGGATCCAGCCAGTCCGCGGTCAGGCTGGCGAGACGCGGATCCAGGTCGAGTGCCGCGAGCAAGCGCTCGAACTGTTCGAGGACGGCCGGATCGACCTTGCCGCCGGCATCGATCAGGTTGTTGATGTTGAAGCGTCCCTGCAGGTCCTCGATGCCGCCCCAGATCTGGCCCTGCACGGCCTCCGAATCGATCGGCAGCGCCGGGATGTCCGTGGCCCAGACCTCGCCCAGGTGGTCGTTGGTCGTCGTCGCCGCATCGTCCTGCAGGATGGTCCGCACCCAGCCCTCCGATCCGACCGCAACCTGGACGGCCTGGTCGCGGTACAGCATGACCATCGTGCGGCGAACGTCGAGCGCGTTGTCCCAGGCGAGGCTCGCCGCGACCGATCCGGCGAGCGCCGTGATCAGCAGCGCCGTGATCAGCGCCACGCCGCGCCAGCGAATCACGGCGACACCTCCACGACGCGCGTCAATTCGCCCTCGTCGGGCAGCACGAGCGTGATCTCGACGGCGCGGGGCAGGGCGCTCGTGTTCGAGGCGGTACCGGCGCTGGCCGGCGGCCACTGGTCCGACCATTGACCGTTGTGCTGCAGGAAACGGAACGTCAGGCTGTCGAGGTCTTCCATGAGCACTGTCGCGACCGGCAGGCTGCTCGCGGTCCGGTCCAGCACGCTCCAGTGATAGCGAACGAGTTCGTTGTCCTCGACGCGGTACGCCGCCCGCTGCTGGGTGCTGCGCGGCACGCCGGCCGAGTTCGGCCAGCCGTTGCGCGTCAGTTCCAGCGCGAACTCGCTGCCGAAACTCGACCGCAGGGCCGGCTCGCTGCCGAGATCGGCGCGAATCGGGCGCGGCGCGACCTGCACGAGGTCGGTGGCGAGGTAACTCATGGTGCGCTGTATCGACTGCAGGCGGTTCATGCGCTCGGTCAGCATGTCCGAGTTGCTGAGCGTCTGCCCGAGCGTCATGTAGGCCAGGGCGGAAAGAACGCCGAACACGGCCAGCGCGACCAGCACCTCGATCAGCGTGAAGCCCGCGGCTCGACGGCGTCTCATGAGGTCGGTCCCCCGGGAGCGGTACGCCCGGATTGCCACAGGGTATTGGCCTGGCCGGGCGGTATCGGTTCGCCGATGAACCCGGTCACCGTGCGAATGACGTAGTCGCTGTCGACGGGGGAGATCGACACGTCGACGCGCATGAAGTTCTCGACGCCGGTTTCGGAGACTACGGCGCGCCATTCCCAGCGCGCGTAACCGTATTCGACCTCGCCGCTGGTCGTACTGACCTCGGGCAGCGTATTGGCGAGCCGCATTTCGGTGATCTTGTTCTGCGCGATCCAGCTCGCGTAGGTGCGTTCGCGCATCGTGTTGGCGGCGTCGATCATCTGGTTCATGCTCGCTGCGACCGCCGTCAGCGAAAACGCAACGATCGTGAGGGCGACCATGACCTCGATCAGCGTGAAGCCGCGCTCAGCCTTCATCGTCGCCCCCGAACTCGATCTCGCCGAGTACGTCGCCGCGCATCACCAGCCGAAGGTCGGTCTGGGGCCGCCAGAGGTGCAGTTCGAAGACCGTCGACTCGCCGCTCGCGAACACGAACAGGTGCGGCGTGAACGGTTCACGGCCGGACGCCAGCGGCTTGTCGGGATCGTCGAGCTGCTTCGGATCGTCATTCAGCTTGATACGTTTGTCGTCGATGAACAACTCGAACTCGAGCCCGGGCGGCAACTCGCGCAGCCGGTACAGGTCGTCGCCGGGCACTTCCTGCCACAGCCGCGTCAGGGGGTCGAATTCGACGAAACGGTAGGCCGACGTCATGAGCTCGACGCCGAACTCGCGGCCCTGCAACAGGGCCTCGTCCTGTACCGTCTCGATCAGGCTGGCGAGCCGCCTGCGCTCGGTGTCGATCTCCTCGTCCTCGCCGATCACGCCGACCGAGAGCAGCGCGATCGAGACGATGGTCGCCACGATGACGATGACGACGAGAATCTCGACGAGCGTGAAGCCGAACTGGCGCGGAGAGCGGCGCATCAGGGCAGGGGGGACCCCGGCTCGGGGCTTATTCGGCGTCCCAGTTCCCGATATCGGCATCGAGGCCTTCGCCGCCCGGCCGCCCGTCGCGTCCGAGCGTGTAAATGTCGATTTCACCGTTATTGCCGGGATTGAGGTACTGGTAAGGGTTGCCCCAGGGATCGACCGGCATCCGATCGAGGTAGCCTCCCGGCTTCCAGTTGCGGATCGTGGGGTCGTTCGGTCGCGTAACGAGCGCGTCGATCCCCTGTTCGGAGGTCGGGTACTGGAAATTGTCGAGCCGGTAGAACTTCATCGCGTTTTCGATGTTCGCAATCTCCGCTTTGGCCTTGGTGATCTGCGCATCGTCGACGCGGCCGATGACGTTCGGCGCCACGATGGCGGCGAGAATGCCGATGATGATCACGACGACCATGATCTCGATCAGCGTAAAACCGGCCTGTCGTGACCTGCTGGCAGGCACTGTCCTGGATTCCTTCACTCGTGTTGCTCCACGCGGCCCGCCGGGCGGCGAACCGCTGAATTGACTCTGTTTGAGTAGAAACGTCAGTATACCAAACATGGGGTTAGGCGAGGCTCAGGAAAATGCCAGGCTGCGTCACTGCATCGCGGCCGGCGCGGTCGTGGCCGTCGTCGCGCTCGTGCTGCAGATCGGCGGCGACAGCGTGCGCGACGTGCTCTCGTACGACCGCGACGCCCTCGAGGCCGGCCAGCTTTGGCGCCTCGTCAGCGGGCATTTCGTGCACCTCGGCTGGTCGCACCTGTGGCTGAATCTCGCCGGGCTCGCGCTCGTCGCGTGGCTGGTCGGGCAGGCCTTCGACTGGCTCGGCTGGGTGTACGTCGGATGCGTCAGCATCGCGGCCATCGACGCAGGCTTCTGGTTCCTGTACCGCGACCTCGGCTGGTACGTCGGCCTCTCCGGCCTGTTGCACGGGCTGCTGGCCGCCGGCCTGTTGCGCGGGGTCGCCGTGCGCGACCGGGAGGCGGTCATTCTCGCGGTCTTCGTGACCGCGAAGCTCGTGTGGGAACAGGTCGTCGGGCCGTTGCCCGGGTCCGAATCGACCTCCGGCGGGGCCGTCATCGTGGATGCGCACCTGTACGGCGCGCTGGGCGGTCTGCTCGGCGCGCTGCTGTCGTGGCGTAGAGACCGGCCCGTGGCGCCGTTATAATCCGCCGCAGCCCGCGAGGGACCGGCATTTGCAGCGAGGAGTTCTCATGAGCCAGATTTTCAACGCCAGCGCGCTCGAGGGCGAAATCGCCCTCGTGACGGGCGCATCGCGCGGTATCGGTGCCGCCATTGCCGCCGCACTGGCCGCCGCGGGCGCGACCGTGGTCGGGACCGCCACGAGCCAGGGCGGCGCCGAGGGCATTTCCGCGGCGCTGGGCGGCCACGGCCGCGGCATCGTGCTGAACGTCGCCGACCAGGATTCCGTCGATGCCGCCCTCAAGGACATCCAGGCCAGCGAGGGCCATCCGACGATCCTCGTGAACAATGCCGGCATCACGCGCGACAACCTGCTCATGCGCATGAAGCAGGACGAGTGGGACGACGTCATGGCGACCAACCTGACGGGCACTTTCCGCGTGTCCAAAGCGTGCCTGCGCGGCATGATGAAGGCGAAGAAAGGGCGCATCATCAGCATCGCCTCGGTCATCGCAGTCATGGGCAACGCCGGGCAGGCGAACTATGCCGCGACAAAGTCCGGAATGATCGGATTCTCCAAGTCGCTGGCCCGGGAAATCGGCTCGCGCGGTATCACGGTCAACGTGGTGGCGCCGGGCTTTATCGACACGGACATGACGAAAGATCTCCCGGAAGAAAACCGCGCCGCCATGCTGTCGCAGGTGCCGCTCGGACGGCTTGGCGCCGGCGCCGATATCGCCAATGCCGTCCTGTTCCTCGCCTCGCCGGCAGGCGCCTACATCACGGGCGAGACGCTGCACGTCAACGGCGGCATGGTGATGGACTAAAACCGGTAGATTGGACGAATCGATTGACATACAATGGCTCCCCACGCCCGGAGAGTATCTTGGAAAATCAAGGGCTTAGAGGGTTTTTGGGCGGGATTTGCGGCGTAGTGCAGCGCGGCGGTCTACGCGAATTCGAGTCTTCCCAGGAGAAGCAAACACTATGAGCAGTATTGAAGAACAGGTGAAGAGCATTGTTGCCGAGCAGCTCGGCGTCAAAGAAGACGAAGTGACGAACGATGCTTCTTTTGTCGATGATCTGGGTGCCGATTCGCTCGACACGGTCGAGCTCGTGATGGCCCTCGAGGAGGAATTCGAGACCGAGATTCCCGACGAGGAAGCCGAGAAAATCACGACGGTGCAGCAGGCCATCGATTTCGTAACCGCTCGCCAGAGCGACGGTTAACGGCAGGGCGCGGCGCCGCGCGCCGCGCCTTCCTCTCTTGTTCCGAACGGCAGCTCTGCCACCACCCAAGCGGACAGATCCTTGAGCAAACGTCGCGTTGTAATTACCGGTATGGGCATCGTCTCACCGGTAGGCAGCACCCTTGACGATGCCTGGCGCAACGTCTCGGAAGGCAACTCGGGCACCGTCCTGATCGAGGATTTCGATACCAGTGCGTTCCCGACGCGCATCGCCGGCATCGTCCAGGGTTTCGACGTCGACGCCTACCTCGAGAAGAAAGACCAGCGTAAGAACGACCCTTTCATACACTACGCGGTGGGCGCAACGATCGACGCGCTGCGAGATTCGGGACTCGAAATCGACGAAGCGAACGGGCACCGCGTCGGCGTGGCGCTCGGCGCCGGCATCGGTGGCATCAAGACCATCGAGGACAACCACACGAAAATGGTGGAAGGCGGCGCACGCAAGGTATCGCCGTTTTTCATACCGGGCAGCATCATCAACATGGCGTCCGGCCAGGTGAGCATCATGCAGCACATCACCGGGCCGAACATCTCGATCGTGACGGCCTGCGCCACCTCGACCCACTGCATCGGCCTGGCCGCGCGCAGCATCGAGCATGGCGACGCGGACGTGATGCTCGCCGGCGGCGCCGAATTCGCGACGACGCCGCTTGCCATGGCCGGCTTCTGTTCGGCACGGGCCATGTCGACGCGCAACGACGACCCCAAGGGCGCAAGTCGCCCGTACGACGTCGATCGCGACGGATTCGTGCTCAGCAACGGCGCCGGCACGGTCGTTCTCGAGGAATACGAGCACGCGAAGGCGCGCGGTGCAAAGATCTATGCCGAGCTGATCGGTTTCGGCATGAGCAGTGACGCCTACCACATTACGCTGCCCCCGGCGGACGGTGAGGGCGCACGCAAGTGCATGACCGCGGCGATCAGTGACGCGGGCCTCGATCCCGTCGACATCGATTACATCAATACCCACGGCACCTCGACGCCGGCCGGCGACATCGGCGAGACCAACGGCATCAAGCGGGCCTTCGGGGACCATGCGAGAAAGGTGATGATCAGCTCGACCAAGTCGACGACGGGTCATCTCCTCGGCGCCGCCGGTGTGGCGGAAGCGATCTTCTGTGTGCTCGCGCTCCGGCACCAGGTCGTTCCGCCGACGATCAACCTCGAGAACCAGGATCCCGAGTGCGACCTCGATTACACGCCGAACGTCGCGCGCGAGGCCAGGATCCGGACGGCGCTGTCGAATTCCTTCGGCTTCGGTGGCACCAACGGGAGCTTGATTCTGCGCGCACTTGACTGAGCGCCTTCCCGAGATCGCGGGCCCTTCCGACCTGCGGCGCCTGCATCGCGACAACCCGTCGCGCTACCCGTTTCTCCTGCAGAGCACGGCGCCGGGCGGCGACCTGGGTCGCTACGACATCCTGTTTACCGCACCCGGCGACGCCCTCGTGGCGCAGCAGGGAACCGGCTTTCTCGCCGCACTCGATGCCCGCTGGCAAGCCGAGCGGCTGACATTGCCGTCGCACGACCTGCCGTTCACGGGCGGCTGGTTCCTCTACCTCGGCTACGAGCTTGCGGCGGAAATCGAACCCGGGCTCGACCTCACGGTGGACAGCCAGCTGCCAGCGGCATTTGCCGTTCGCTGCCACGCGGCGCTCGTCTACGACCATGCCAGGGACACCTGTGTTCTGGTCCGTGAAACGCCCGACTGCCTCGAACTCGCCGACCTGTTGACGGATATACGGGCAACCCGCGGCGTCGCCGACGCGGCGCCGCCCGCCGTCACCGGCGTTGTCGAGGAGGACCCGGCACGCTACACCGAGGCGGTTCTGCGCGCGAAAGAATACATCGCTGCCGGCGACATCTACCAGGCGAACCTCTCCCGGCTGTGGACGGCCGAATTTGCCGCGGACGTCGATCCTGCCGGGCTCTACGCGGCCCTGTGTGCGTCCAATCCCGGCCCGTTCGCCGGGATGGCGCGCTGGGGCGATATCGAGATCATCTCGTCCTCGCCCGAGCGTCTGCTGAGCGTGCGTGACGGCGTTGCATCGACGCGGCCGATCGCCGGAACACGGCCGCGCTCGGACGACGCAAACCTCGACGGCAACCTGTCTGCCGAGTTGTTCGCCCACCCGAAAGAGCGGGCCGAGCACATCATGCTGATCGACCTCGAACGCAATGACCTCGGCCGCGTGTGCGAGGCCGGCTCGGTCGAGGTCGACGAGATGATGGTCCTCGAGAGCTATGCCCACGTGCACCACATCGTGTCCAATGTCCGGGGCCGCCTGCGTGCCGGCGTCACGCCGGGACAGGCGATCGCCGCCGTCTTCCCGGGCGGCACGATCACGGGATGTCCCAAGGTCCGCTGCATGGAGATCATCAGCGAGCTCGAGCGCGGCCCCCGTGGCGCCTATACCGGATCGTTCGGCTACCTGAATCGTGACGGCAGCCTCGATCTCAATATCCTGATCCGGACGATGGTCAGGGAGCGCAACCGGGTGACGCTGCGCGCCGGAGCAGGCATAGTCGCAGACTCCGATCCGCAGGCCGAGCTCGAGGAAACCCGGGCGAAAGCCGAGGGCATGCTGAGGGCCATTGCGCGATGACCGAGTGGTTTCACGACGGCGAACGGGAGTCGAAGGTCGCGATCGACGATCGCGGCTTCCAGTACGGCGACGGGCTGTTCGAGACGATCGCGGTCCGGCACGGCGCGCCGCGCCTCTGGGATTATCACGTCGACCGCCTGCATAACGGTTGCGAACGGCTGGGCCTTGCAACACCGGACGCGAACACGCTGCGCGCCTGGCTCGATGCGGCGCTGGCCGGGTCGTCGTTCGACACGGTCTACTGCGCGGCGAAGATCATCGTGACGAGCGGCGTGACGCGGCGCGGGTACGGCCGCAAGCGGCCGACCCCCGTGTCGGTGGGGGCGCGCGCGTTCCCGTCGGCGCCGCCGGCGGCGGCCAGGTACCGCGACGGCGTCGACACGATCCTCTGCAAGACGCGTCTCGCGACCGGCGCGGCGACCGCGGGACTCAAGACGCTGAATCGCATCGAGCAGGTCCTGGCGGGCTCGGAGTGCCTGGCGGCGGACGCTTTCGAAGGGCTGACGTCCGACGCCGACGGGCGCCTCATCTGCGGTACCATGAGCAACGTGTTTCTCGTGCGGAACAACGACCTCATTACTCCCTCGTTGACGAACTGCGGCGTGCAGGGCGTCATGCGACGGCACGTCATCGCAACGCTGCGTGAGTCGGGCCGCGACACGATCGAGCGCGACGTGCCGCTGCACGAATTGCAGGCGGCCGACGAGGTGTTCCTGTCGAACAGCCAGTTCGGCGTGCTGCCCGTGCGCCGCTGCAACGCAACGTCCTGGCCGGTCGGCCGCGTGACCGGCGATGTGATGGACGCACTGGCGGCAAACGGCATTGCGGAGTGCCGCCAGTGAGGAAGACCGCCTTTGCTTTGGCCGGCGCGGCGCTGCTGCTGGCGGCCGCGGCCGTGGCCTGGAACGTCAACGCTTTCCTCGATGCGCCGGTCAGCGTGCCGGACGACGGGCAGACCTTCGTGATTCGCCCGGGCACGTCGTTCCGCGCCGTCGCGCGCGAACTCGCCGACGCGGGCATCATCGAGACCGACACCTGGTACCGTGTCCATGCCCGCCTCAGCCGCAAGCCGGTCATCGTGCAGGCCGGCGAATACCGAATTGCCGCCGACACGACGGCGCGCGCGCTGCTCGAGCAGTTCGCCAGCGGCAGCGTGCAGCTGCATTCGTTCACGATCGTCGAGGGCTGGAATCACCGTGACCTGCTGGCGGCGCTGCAGGCCAACGAGGCCGTCGACGCCACGATGACGGACGAGGACTGGCCCGCGCTGCTCGCCGAACTCGGCGCGTCCGTGACGCACCCGGAGGGTCTTTTTTTGCCCGAGACCTACCACTTCCCGCGCAACACGACCGACCGCGACGTCCTGGCGCAGGCCTACCGCCTGATGCAGACCGTGCTCGACGAGGAGTGGCGCGGGCGCGGTGAGTCGACGCCGGTCTCGACACCCTACGAAGCCCTGATCCTCGCGTCGATCGTCGAGAAGGAAACGGCCCGCGCCGACGAGCGCGCGCGAATCGCGGGCGTGTTTGCGCGACGTCTCGAGCAACGCATGCGGCTGCAGACCGATCCGACCGTCATCTACGGCATCGGCGCGGGGTTCAACGGCAACCTGACACGCCGGGACCTGCGGACCGACACGGCGTACAACACCTACACGCGGCGCGGCCTGCCGCCCACCCCGATCGCGATGCCGGGCCGCGCATCCATCCACGCGGTCCTGCACCCGGCGGACGGGCCCGAGCTCTATTTCGTGGCGACGGGGCTCGGCGACGGCAGCCACCAGTTCTCGGCCACCAAGGCCGAGCACGACGCGGCCGTGGCGGAGTACCTGCAGCGGCTGCGGCAAAAGCGCAGGGAAGGGCGCTGACGTGGACCGCGGCCGATTCATCACGTTCGAGGGGATCGAAGGCGTCGGCAAGTCGACCAATATCGCGGCGTTCGTCGAGCGCGTCGAGGCGGCGGGGCACACGGTGCTGACGACACGCGAGCCCGGCGGCACCCCGTTTGCCGAGGACATCCGGGACATCCTGATGAACCGCAGCGACGAGCCGGTGCCGGAAATCGCCGAGGCGCTGCTGATGTTCGCGGCGCGCTCGTTCAACGTGAACAACGTCATCGTGCCGGCGCTCGAGGCGGGCACCTGGGTGATCTGCGACCGCTTCACGGACTCCAGCCGGGCCTACCAGGGCGGGGGGCGCGGACTGCCGATGGAGACGATCGACCGCCTGGCCGACTGGGTGCACGGCGATACGTGGCCGGACCTGACCATCCTGCTCGACGCGCCGGTCGAGATCGGCATGGCGCGGGCGGGGACACGCAGCCGCCCGGACCGCATCGAGCAGGAGCGGCACGACTTCTTCGAGCGCGTCCGCGAATGCTACCTGCAGATCGCGGCGCGCGAACCGGCGCGTTTCGTGGTCGTCGACACGACGCGCAGCATCGACGCCGTGATGGCCGACATCGCCGCGCTCGCCGACCAGCTATTGGCGCAGTACTGACTTTAAGTTATCTACCTAATTTGTTGTTTTAATGGAAATTAGTTGGCTCAATCGTTTCGTCGATGCCTGGCAGGACAGGGTCCGCCACGGACGCGTTCCGCACGCGGTTCTGCTGGCCGGGCCTGTGGGGGTCGGCAAACGTGCGGCCGCGCGCTGGATGGCGAGGCACCGCCTCGGCATGCAGATCGGGTCCTTGCCGTGCCACCCCGAGTCGACGCCGGATCACGCCGACCTGCGCTGGATCCGGCCGCCCGAGGACAAGGAATCGATCGGCATCGAGCAGGTTCGGGAACTCGTCGACAACCTCAACCTGACGAGCTACGAGGGCGGCGGCAAAGTGGCCGTCATCGAGCCGGCCAACGCCATGACCGTCAACGCCGCCAACAGCCTGCTGAAAACGCTCGAAGAGCCGCCCGGGGACGCCCTGCTGATCCTCGTAGCGGACCGCGTCGGCAAACTTCCGGCGACGATATTCAGCCGCTGCCAGCGCATCGATTTCGCGCCCCCGGCCGAGGACGCCGCGCTCGCGTGGCTCGACCGCGTGCAGCCCGGCGCGGCCTGGGCCGAGGCTTTGCGCAACGCCGGCGGGGCGCCCCTCGCCGCGATCGAGGCGCTCGAAGCATTCGAGGCGAGTGCGGCGATGGCGCGCGACCTGAATGCGCTCGGGCGCGGCTCGGGCTCGGCCGTGGAAGTGGCGTCCCGCTGGGCCGCGATGGGCGCGGGGCCGGTCCTGAACTGGCTGGCGCAACAGGTGAAACTCGCCGTGATCGCGGGAGCGGCGGGCCGCGAAAGGGCCGCCGGGCTCACGATTGACGAATCTGTGCTGCGGCGCATGGACAGCCGAAATCTGTTCTGCTATCTAGACATAATCAATCGCCTGCGCGGGCAAGCGGCCGGCTCCTTCAACGTCCAACTGGCGCTGGAGGGCCTGCTGATCGACTGGGCGGACGGCTTGCGGGAGTGCGGTGACGATACCTCCCTCGACGGAATGAACCTGATGCTGGCGCAAGCCAGGGTAGGAAAAGGCTGACAAACATGAGCAAACCCGGACTGCTGACCCTGACGATCAAGGACAAGAGCGCCCTGTATCTCGCGTACATGCCCTACGTCGTGAACGGCGGGCTGTTCATACCGACCAACAGCTCCTACCGGCTCGGCGACGAGGTGTTCATGCTGCTCAACCTGATGGGCGAGGAAGAGAAGATCCCGGTGGCCGGCACGGTTATCTGGATGACGCCCAAGGGCGCGCAAGGCAAGCGCACGGCGGGCATCGGCGTGCAGTTTTCCGACCAGGACCAGGGCAACACGCAGAAGAAGATCGAGAACTACCTCGCCGGCGCCCTCGGCGGCGACAAGCCCACCCACACCATGTAGCAACGGTGACAGTTTAGGTGACAGTCACCATCCGTTTAGGTGACAGTCACCATAACTCTGCAGGTATCGTCAGACTTCGATTTCAGCCGGAGCGGGAGTTATGGTGACTGTCACCTAAACTCACGTGCTCGCTGCGTTGATGCCGCCCTGCAGCACGTAGGCCTGGAAGCCGCGCTCGTTGAGGATGTATGCGCCGGCCGAACTGCGGCGACCTGTGTCACAGCAGACGACGTACTTCTTGCTCTTGTCGAGCGTCGAGATCTTCAGGCGAATGAAGTACAGCGGGATGTTGAGCGCACCGTCGAGATGCTGGTTCTCGAACTCGCTCGGCAGCCGCACGTCGAGCCACTGTCCGCCCGAACGTACGATGTCCTCGGCCTGCGTCAACGTCACCCAGTCGAGCATCGGCTCGTTCAGTAGCTTCTTGAAGTCGTCCTTGCCGAGACGCATCACCGCGCCGTCGCCCTGCATCGTGACCGTGGCATTGCGCTTCGCATCCGAAATCAGCGCTTCTTCGCCGAACGTGTCGCCGACGCTCAGCTCGGCGAGCTTGATGCCTTCCTTGCTAAGCGGCGTCTCGCGCGTGACCAGCGCCGAGCCGCGAATCAGGACGTAGAAGTAATCGCCTTCGGCGCCTTGCTTGAGGATGACGTCGCCGGCGCGGTAGTTGATCTGCTGCATGCGCATGAAGATCGCCTGGATGTTGGCCGGCGGAATCTTGTGAAACGCCTTGGTCTGCAGCAGCATCGTCATCCAGTCTTCGTTGCCCTGGTCCGACTTGCCCTGCAACTCCGAGACTTCGTAGGTACCGGTCTGGTCCCACGTCAGCATGACGTCGAGGAGGTCGCTGTCGATCGAGATGAAACGCACGCGGTCCCGCGCTTTCGCCGTGACGCGCCGCGGGAACACCGGCGCGATCGGGTTACGCGCGCCGTCCGTACCGCCCTCGATCTTGCCAACGACCTTCGACTGGTTGAGCAATTCGAGGATTCCCGACACGACGTAAATGGTGCGTTTTTCGGTATCGCCTTCCTTGAACAGCAACTGGCCCGGCGACAGCTCACGGATCTGCACCTTGCGGGATAGCGCCGCAAGGTTGTCGCGCTTCAGGCCGTCTAGCGGTGAGAAACCTCTGAGCAGCTCTGTGCTTACCTGCTCACTTGCCATTGTCCATCCTGTACTCGCCCGGGTTCGCGCGTGGAACGCAAGATTACGTCAAGCGCGTATTCTACCTTCAATTCAACGACTTCCGGTACCTCGGGAAGCGCGCAGCGTGAAGCAACGCACAGTTTCCCTCCGGCCCGTCAGCCATGTGTGACAGCCGTCACAAGTCCGACCAACCACTGTGTGGCACAAATCGATCGCCATGTCGATCGGCCAGAGCGCGCAGGCTGGCGACTACAGCGTCGATGCCGCGCTCGCGTGCATAATTTATCGGGCCGCCGCGGAACGGCGCAAACCCGGTGCCGAAGATGACGCCGGCGTCCAGCAGGTCGGCCGAGGCGACGACGCCCTCGCTGAGGCACGCTACCGCTTCGTTGACCATCGGCAGGATGAGCCGGTCCTCGATGTCCGCCGGTACCTTGCCGCCGCCGGGAGGCGGCTTGATCGCCTTGCCGTCCTCCCACCGGTAGTAGCCCTGGCCCGTCTTGCGGCCGAGATCGCCTTTCTCGACCATGCCCGCGAGGTCATTGGCCGGCACCTCGCGATCCGACGCCGTCGTCAGGATACCGGCCACGTGCTGTGCGATGTCGAGTCCCACGCTGTCGGCCAGCTCGATGGGTCCCATCGGCATGCCGAACCGCACCGCGGCCTTGTCGATCTCGACCAGCGGCACGCCCTCGTGTGCCATCGCCATCGCTTCGCCCATGTACGGCGCGAGGATGCGATTGACGACGAAGCCCGGCGAGCTCATGCACTCGAGCGGGAACTTGCCGATCCCCTTGGTGAACGCAAATCCGATGTCCATCGCCTCCTGGTCCGTGTCCGCGCAACGAATGACCTCCACGAGCGGCAGCATCGCCACCGGGTTGAAGAAGTGCAGCCCGATGAAACGCCGCGGCTCGTCGAGCACGGTGCGCAGCTCTTCGAGGCGGATGCTGGACGTGTTGGTCGCCAGCAGGGCACCCGGCTTCATGGCCGCCTGCAGCCGCTGGTAGAGCGCCTGCTTGGCTTCGAGGTTCTCGAAGATCGCTTCGATGACCAGGTCCGCCCTCGCGACGCCGTCACCGTTGACGTCGGCCTGCAGCCGGGCGGCCGTCGTGGCGCGCTGCGACTCGTCGCGGACCTTCTTGGCAAACAGTTTTTGCGCGCGCGCGAGCGCCGGGTCGATGTATTTCTGCTCGCGGTCCTGCAACGTCACCGTGTGGCCACGCAGCGCGCACCAGGCCGCGATGTCGCCGCCCATGACGCCGGCGCCGACGACGTGCACGTGCTCGATCTTCGCGTCGGTCTTGTTGCCCTGCTTCTTGAGCTTACCCTGCAGGAAGAACACGCGGATCAGGTTGCGCGCCGTGTCCGTCACCATCATCTCGCCGAAGCTCCTGGCCTCGGCGACGTACCCCGTCTTCGTCGATGCGCCGTGTTTCGCCCAGAGGTCGATCATTGCGTACGGGGAGGGGTAGTGCTCCCTGCGCGCCTTGCCCGCGACCTGCTTGATCAGCATGCTGCGCACGAGCGGGCGCAGCGGGGCGAGGTTCATGAGCCGGTCGACGAACGGCGCCCTGGCCCTGGCCGGTTTCTCGCGGATCAGCTGCTCCGCGGCGCCGCGCCAGTCCGCGTCGCCCGCGATGCGGTCGATCAGGCCCATGCGCAGGGCTTTTTTCGCATTCACCGGGTTGCCGGTCAGCATGAGCTGCATCGCGGCGCGCACGCCACAGTAGTTGACCGAGCGCACGGTGCCGCCGAAACCGGGATGCAGGCCGAGCTTGACCTCGGGGAGACCGAATACGCGGCTGTCGCTGTCCGGTCCGATGCGATAGTCGCACGCCATGACGAGTTCGAGCCCCCCGCCGAGACAAACGCCGTTGACCGCCGCGACGGTCGGGCAGGGCAGGTTCTCGAGCTTGTCGAACAGCTGCTGGCCGAGCCGCGTCAGCTCGAAGGCCTTTTCCTGCGATTCGATCGACGTGAATTCGGTGATGTCGGCGCCCATCACGAAGCTGCCCGGCTTGCCCGAGTACAGGACAAGGCCGCGCGGCGGATTCCCGGCCAGCGCGTCCAGGATGTCGTTGAGCTCCATCAGGACGTCGGATGACAGTACGTTGGCACTCGCGTCTGCCTTGTCGATGCAAAGCCAGAAGATACCGTTGTCGTCAGTCTGCGTTTTCCAGTTTTGAGCCATCGTCGTATTGCCTTTCAGGCCACCTCGAAGTCACAAACGAGGGGCAGGTGATCGGAGAGGCGCACGTCGGGAACCTCGAAGTTCGTGACGCTGACGCCCTCCTGGTACAAGACGAAATCGAGTTCCTTGCGGGGCGCTCGACTCGGGTAGGTGGGAATGCTGTCGACGTTCGCGGACATCAGGCCCGCGGCCTTCATAAACAGGTAGATCTCGTTTTCGCCCCAGAAGGTATTGAAATCGCCGGCCACGACGACCGGTTTCTTCGTCTTCTGGATGAGGTCGTAGAGGTGCCGCAGCTGCAGGTGGCGGTGGCGGTACTTCAGCGACAGGTGCACGAGAAAGATCGCGAATTCGTCCATCTCGAGTTCGATGATCAGGCGCTTGATGCCGGTGTCGAAGTAGTGAAAGCGCTCGCCGTGGACCCGCGGCGCGGCCATGAAGGCGTTGCCCTGCTTGCGCACGATGGGCAGCATCTGGTTCAGCGACTTCTCGCCGTACTTGGTCTCGTAGGAGGTGTTCATGCCGAGGTCCGAGGCGATCTTCTCGGCCTGGTTGACCTTGCGGCTGCGGATCGAGCCCGTATCGACCTCGATCAGCCCGACGACGTCCGGATCGACCGACTTGATGAAGCGGGTGATCTCCGGCAGGACGGCCTGGTTGCCGAGCACGTAACCGGCGCCCGGAATCGGCATGCGCATGCTCGCACCGCCGCCGACCGCGTACCGGATGTTGTACAGAAGAAGCCGCATGCGGCGCTACGATACAGAAACCCCATGAGGTTGGGAACAGCGTCGCGCGAGCGCATTGCGAAAAGGCTAAACTAGCGGCAACACTAAGGAGAATAAGGAGTTCCTGGTGTCTGAAAACAACCCGATCCGCGTGTTCGCCACGCACAACTTCGACGAG